>JAADGP010000060.1 GCA_013152315.1 FCB group bacterium | reverse complement strand
AATATCAACGACGCGATTGCAGTTTTGCCAGTAATCTCAGAATCTCTAAGTAGAGCCATATTAAGGTAACCAACAATCCGAAAGCGCCGTACCATTCCATGTATTTGGGAGCGCCGTTTTCGGCTCCTTCCTCAATGAAATCAAAATCCATGACCAGATTTAAAGCGGCGATAATGACCACACCGAAACTGAACAATATGCCGAACGTGGAATTGCTGTTGATGACCGGGACCTGCACGCCGAAAAAGCTGGTTACAAAGCTGATGAGGTACAGAAACGCAATGCCGCCGGTGGCGGCGGTAACCCCCAGTTTAAAATTTTCGGTTGCCTTTATTAGTCCGGACCGATAGGCCAGCAACAAAGCTCCCAAGGTTCCGAAAGTCAGGAAAATCGCCTGGTTGACGATGCCGGGGTACGACGTTTCGAATACCCGGGAAATTCCGCCCAGGGCCAGCCCCTCCAGCAAAGCATACACGGGAACGGTATAACGGGCCAGGTGTTTTTTAAAGATAGTGATTAATGCGACAATGAAGCCCCCCACGAATCCCATCATCATAAATCCGCCGGCGCGCGGGTCTCCCGCCGGTAAATTCCAGACATATATTGCCGTGGTCATAAGCAGCAACAGGGCCAGGGCCGTCTTGTGGACAGTACCCATGATGGTCATTGCGTTCTCAGTATCGGAAACCGCAAAACCCTGGAAGGCGCTTGGGGTCAGGGCCGGATTGGCGGAACGGAGCGCCATATGTCGATTCATTATTGATCCTCCGAATTAATTATAATTGTGTTGTTCGCTTTCTGAATTTTTATTCCGGAGAAAACGCAGGCTGGAATGTGGTGCGTGTGGGAGCGCGGCGAATGTCCCGCGAAGCACAACGACTGTCGGGGAGACAGGTAGCCAATTTCGGTCATTATCGGTATTTATCCGCCTTTCTGTGCAAGTAATTTTCCTTGGTCTCAGCCTTGCCGGTCTTAGTCTCATGCCGTGTTTTACCACAGCCGATTTCCTAACGTCCGAATTTTACGTCAGGTGAAAATGATTGTTTCCCGAATTTCAAATCAACCGGCGATGGTTGATCCGGGATGATAAAACGGCAAAAAGCGGTAATTCCACCGCGGTTAAGGGATCGTTATTTTGACAACCGTTCCCGTAATGCCCGACGGATTTGGTCAGCCGGGATACGAACCTGTTCCATGGTGTCACGATCCCGGAGGGTAACGGTGTCGTCTTCCATCGTTTGATGGTCGACTGTTACCCCAAAGGGAGTTCCGGCTTCATCCTGGCGACGGTAGCGGCGACCGATGGAACCGCCGGCGTCATAGAAGGCACTGAATTCCTGGCGGATGTCCTTCACGATTTTCAGCGCTTTTTCCGGTTGACCGGCTTTGTTCACTAAGGGAAACACCGCGCAGGTGATGGGAGCCACTTTGGGGGAAAGCTTCAGCACCACCCGTTTTTCCCCCCGTACTTCTTCTTCATTGTAGGCATCCACCAGGCACGTCAGGAAGGCCCGATCGACGCCCGCGGACGCTTCCACCACGGCGGGGACAATGTGTCGGTTACTCACCGGATCAAAATAAGTCTGTTTTTTCCCGCTGGTTTTATTGTGTTGGTCGAGGTCAAAAGTGCCCCGGTCGGCAATACCTTCCAATTCCGACCAGCCGAAGGGGAATTCGTACTCGACATCGTAGCAGGCTGAAGAATAATGCGCCAATTCATCGGCGCCGTGGGGGCGCAACCGCAGCTTCCCGGCCGTGATTCCCAATTGTTTGAACCATTCCACGCGTTCGGCGCACCAGTATTCCAGCCACTTTCCTGTTTCTTCCGGGTAAACGAAAAATTCCAGTTCCATTTGTTCGAATTCCCGGGTGCGGAACAGAAAATTGCCGGTAGTGATTTCGTTGCGGAAAGCTTTCCCGATCTGAGCAATTCCAAACGGTAATTTTTGTCGGGAAGTAGCCTGCACGTTGGAAAAATTAACAAAGATTCCCTGGGCCGTTTCCGGTCGCAGATAGGCGATTTCTTCCGAATCCTCCACCGGCCCGATAGCGGTCTTGAACATCAGGTTGAATTGTCGGGGTTCGGTCCAGTCCTTAACCCCGCAGCGTTCACAGGGTTTGTCCAGATCAATATGGTCGGCCCGGTAACGGGTTTTGCAATGTTTGCAATCCACCAGGGGGTCGTGAAAATTCTCGACATGGCCGCTGGCTTCCCAGGTTTTGGGGTGCATCAGAATGGCGGCATCCATCCCGACCACGTTGTCCCGGGAGGTAACAATGTTGTGCCACCAGTCGTTTTTTATTTTGCGTTTCATTTCCACGCCCAACGGTCCGTAATCCCAGGTGGAAGCCAAACCGCCGTAGATTTCGGAACTCTGAAAAATAAAGCCGCGGCGTTTACATAGAGAGACGATCTTTTCGATTTTTTTAATATCCATTAATGCCGTAATACCCTTTATTTATTTTGTCACCCGGTAATAATTAACATTGAAACAATTGTACGGCTGAACCGGAGTTCAGGATGTTTCAACGTGCCCTGTGACCGGTTAATTAGTCTAATTTTTTCAGTTCTTTTTCGATTTCGTCATCATAGGGAATATCGGTGCCGGAAGTCTTGACTTTTACCGGAGGGCGCTTGGGAAGTCGCAGATAAAGAATCAGGATCAGGATCCCGATTCCCGCAATAATAATCGGCGCGATCCAGGCGAAGAGATTAAATCCGCTGGCAACCGGGACCGCCAGAATGCGTTCTCCGTACAAACCTACATAGTAATCAAGGATTTCCTGTTTCGTGCGCCCTTCGGCGACGAATTCCTCGATCTGTTTTTCGATTTCCGGGTAACCGTGATCATAAATGGTGCCGCTCCAACAGCAGGGAGCCATCAAACTTTGTTCTATGTCCTTAACAAGTTCCTGTTGATCATCGCGAGCGGAGATCACTGAGAATATCAATAAAATAGTCAGTAATGATTTCATTTTTTTCTCCGTCGTCGTTTTTTGGGCCCGGCGGCCCTTCTTTCATTGATTAATTTTACCGCCTCCGGTAAGGTGATTTGATCCGGGCCGGTTCCTTTCGGCAAGGCGGCATTTACTTTGCCGTCGGTAATGAACGGACCGTAACGCCCCTCTTTCACGACCAATTCTTCCCCGGTTTCGGGGTGTGCCCCGATGGTGTGTAAAACCTTTGACCTTTGGGCCTTTTGGGAAAGAAGGGTTAACGCTTCTTCCAGGGTGACTGTCAGGGGAGTCAGGGGAGGTGCCAGTTTGGCGTTCTTTTTCCCCATCCGGAGGTAAGGACCGTAGCGGCCGTAATCGGTGAACACCTCTTCTCCGGTTTCCGGATGGCGTCCCAGGCATCTTGGCAGGGAAAGCAGTTCCAGGGCCTGGGAAAGGGTTAATTCTTCGGGCCTGATATCTTTCGGAATGGATTTCCGGGTTTGCGTATCCCCGAGCTGTACGTACGGACCGTAAGGCCCCACTTTTAACAATATCGGTTGTCCTGTTTTCGGATCGGTTCCCAACCGGTTTTCCCGGGCATCGTTATTTTCCAGCAGTTCCCGGGCTTTTTCCGGTGTGAGATCACCCAGGGCCAGGTTGAAGGGAATGGAACGTCGGGTTTCACCTTTCTGAAGATAAGGACCGTAATTGCCGATGCGCGCCTCAATGGGTTCGCCGCGATTATTGGTTATGGGAATGGTGCAGGCCTTGCGAATGTCAATCTGCGTGTCCAGCATTTGTTCCAGACCGAGGGTTTTGTCGGAACCGAAGTAGAAATCGTTCATGAACGGGAGCGGTTTCAGTTCTCCCCGGGCAATGGCGTCCAGACTATCTTCCATCCGCGCTGTGAATTTTACGTCAACCAAAGGCGTGAAATGGTTTTCCAAAAGTTGGGTGACGGCGACCGCCAGGAAGGTTGGTACAAGGGTGCCGTTTTGATTGATAACGTAGTCGCGGCGCTGAATGGTGTCCAGAATGGAGGCGTAGGTTGAAGGACGGCCGATACCCTTGGCTTCCATCTCCTTAACCAGCGTTGCTTCGGTAAAGCGCGGCGGCGGTTTGGTGGTATGCTCCTCGGCGCTGAGCCGGCGGCATTCCAGTTTGTCACCGGGTTTGACTTCCGGTAAAACCAATTCCTTTTGATTTTTCTTGGCGTCGTTGTCGTCCTGTGATTCGACGTACACGCGCATATAACCGGGGAAGGTTATTACTTTCCCGCGCGCTCTGAAGACGGCTTTTTGATTGGTAATCAGAACGGTGGTTTGTTTAATCTTTGCCGGTTTCATCTGGCTGGCGATGGTACGTTTCCAGATTAATTCGTAGAGTCGGCCGGCATCTTTCCCCAAAGTCTTCAGCGCTTCTTCGACCGGCGAAAAGTGGCTGCCGGCCGGACGAATGGCCTCGTGCGCCTCCTGGGCGTTTTTCACTTTGGTAACATATTGAACCGGTTTGGACGGGAGGTATTCGTCTCCGAAACGGGCCTTGATTTCATTACGGGCCGCGTTCAGGGCTTCCGTCGACAGGTGGGTTGAGTCGGTCCGCATGTAGGTGATGAATCCGGCCTCGTACAATTTCTGGGCGGTGATCATGGTTCTGCGGGCGGAAAACCGGAACTTTCTGGCCGCTTCCTGCTGCAGGGTGCTGGTGGTGAACGGGGGCCGTGGTTTCGAAGTCTGCGGTTTTTCTTCGACCGACGTGACTTCCCACGTGCCGGGCATTAGTTCCTCAACCAGGGCCGTGGCCTGCGATTCGGTGAGCAACAGGACGTTTTGATTGGCAAGAGCGCCGGTGTTTTTATCGAAATCCCGGCCCTGGGCGATCCGTTTTCCGTCCAATTGGAACAGCTCGGCAAAAAAGTCGGCTCCGCCGGCCTTGGCCAATTCGGCTTTCAAATCAAAATAAGTTGAAGCCTTAAATGCGGCGCGCAACCGCTCCCGGTCGATGATTATTTTAACGGCGGCCGATTGAACGCGTCCGGCGGAGAGGGCCGTCTTGACAAATTTCATGTTTTTTTGCAGGGTGTTCCACAACAGGGGCGAAATTTTGTAACCCACCAGGCGATCGATAATTCGGCGCGTGCGCTGCGCGTCCACCAAGTTCCGGTCCAACGGACGCCCGTGCTTCATTCCCTCGCTGACTCCGGAACGGGTAATTTCCGTGAACTGAACCCGCTCGATATTAGCCTCCGGAATTTCACTCGCCAGGTGATCCGCAATGGCCTCTCCTTCCCGGTCCGGATCGGTAGCCAGAATAACCTTGGGGGCGACCTTGGCCAGGGACTTTAATTTTTTTATGAATTCTTTTCGGTCCGGAAGAACCTTTAAAGTAATCTGGAAATCGTGATCGACGTCGACTCCCAGTTCTTTCTTGGGCAGGTCTTTTACATGTCCTACACAGGCCAAAACCTCAACCTCGCCGCTTAGATATTTGGCGATTGTTTTCGCCTTGGATGGCGATTCTACGATTAAGAGTGGTTTTTTGTTCATTTCAACCGAAAATATACAGTGTTAAAGAAAAATGGTTCCTGGCCCTGTTCATTCATCCCGCAATGTCGGGAGGAATAAATTACCTGCTTCGTATGGCGCGGGTTCAGCAACCCCGCAACAGTAACATGGAGCCCCGGACCCCGGTTTTGAATTGCCAAAGAGAGCGGAATCGGATCGCGCCACCGTTACTTTTTGGGGTGTAAATTATACAAGTTTTTACGGACAATCATTCGGAATTAAAATTGAGACGGGAAATATAGTCCACAAGTGAATCCCAATTAACGCTTTTCTGTTCGGTGGTGGTTAAATCCTTGACCTGAACGGTTTGGTTCTGAAATTCCGTTTCACCGATGATTAAAGCCAGGCGGGCATGCAGACGGTTGGCTTCCCGGAGTTGGGCTTTCAGGCTGCGCCGCAGCAAATCGGTCTCGACCGTGAACCCCAGACCGCGCAGTTTATTCGCCAGTTGCAGTACGAAGGGGCGGGCGTTTTCGTCAAGACAGACAAAATAAATATCGATTGTCTCGGGTTGCGCTTCGTTATTATTGGTCTCCAAAGCGAGCAGGATTCGTTCTATTCCCGCCGCGAAACCGATTGCCGGTGTCGGTTTCCCGCCCAATGTTTCCACAAGGTGGTCATAACGTCCCCCGCCGCAAAGGGCATTCTGGGCGCCCAGGGCGGAAGAGGTGAATTCAAAAGTTGTGCGGGTGTAGTAATCAAGTCCCCGAACCAACCGGGAATCGAGTACGAAGGGAATGCCCAAAGCCCGTAATAATGTTTTTACCGCATCGAAATGTTCGGCGTCTTCCGGCGTAAGATAATCGGTAAGGACAGGCGCGTCTTTCAGGATTTCAATTTCATGGGGGACCTTCGTGTCCAGGATGCGGAGGGGGTTGGTGTCAAACCGTCGCCGGCTGGTTTCACTGAGTTCCGACAGATGCGGTTTTAAAAAAGCCTTGAGCGCCTGGCGGTAATTTGTTCGGCTGGTTTGCGAGCCAATGCTATTTAATCGCAGTTCCAGGTCGGACAACCCTAATTCCTTGAGAACGCCATGGGCGATGGAAATCACTTCCGCGTCGGTTTCCGGGTGGGGTGAACCGATGGCCTCGACGCCGAATTGGTGGTGTTGACGGTAGCGGCCGGCCTGGGGACGCTCCTGGCGGAAAGCGCGATCCAGGTAATACAATTTCGTCATCGGGGACTGCCGTCCCAGGTTGTGTTGCAGGTAAGCGCGGATCACCGACGCCGTCACCTCCGGTTTCAGGGTCAGATTATTGCCGCTTTTGTCCACAAAACTGTACATTTCCTTGGAGACAATATCGGTTTCCTGGCCGACGCCGCGGGCGAAGAGCTCGGTCCGCTCGAAAACAGGAGTACGTATTTCCCGGTAGCCAAAACGTTTCATGAAAGCGCGGACCGTATTTTCAATCCGTTGCCAGCGCCAGGATTGGTCCGGCAGGATATCGTGGGTGCCTTTAATGGATCGGATGAGCGGTTTGGCCATTATTTTCCTGTAATATCATTTAATATTGTTTCCGCCTTTTCCCGGAAAGATTCCGGCACGTACAAGGTGACGGTTGTACCCAGGAGATTGGTGGTGTCCAGACCCAGGGCGGAAGTCAGCCAGTCGGACTTAATGTAGTGGGGTATCTTTTTGGTCTGTAACACTTCCGCAACCATATCGGCGTAGATTTTGCCTTTTAGGGGGGATAAGGCTACCCATTTAATTTCCTCCAACGGTTTTTCCAACGGCTCGGCGTCAACTAACGATACCTTGCAGTCGGAACAGACCGTTATTCCTTCCACGTATTCGGCATGACATTCGGGACAGAACATATTGTTTCCTTTTTTTAGGTTGGAATTTCCCACATTCCGTGCAAGAGAACAAACCCAGAAATATAATGAGGGCAGAGAATTTCACTGCGAGGGGTGGATTTCCCCGACAATTCCAAATTATCGGGGAATTTATCAGGGCAGGGGAAAAAAAGCGGATGATTCGTACTGTCGGGCGTGTCAGAATTTTGGTATGAGACTGTAAATACCGCCCTTCTGCTCAATCTTCAAATCCCGGAGAGTGGGGGATTTTACGTTCAGACGCAGGTAAAATCCCTGTCCGAAGCCACTGGGAGTCCAGGAAACGGACATTTCCCAACAGTGGAGATCGCGGTAGATGGAAAAGTGATGACTGACCAATTCGTTTTTAACCAGGTCGAAGCGGG
>JAADGP010000092.1 GCA_013152315.1 FCB group bacterium | reverse complement strand
TTCACCTGTCGGTAAATCAGCCGATATTCACCAGTTCCAGCATGTGCTGGTATTCTTTCAAAAACCGTTGCCGGAGCAAACCGTGTTCCGGTTTCCTTAAATGCGGATCACGGGCGACCAGGTCAAAGGCCGCCTGGCGGGCATCCCGGATTAACGGTCCATCGGTGACCAGGTCGGCGATCTTGTATTTAAGAAACCCGTGTTGTTTAATCCCGAAGAATTCCCCCGGTCCGCGCATTTTCAAATCCTCGTCGGAAATCTCAAAACCATCGTTGGTGCGTTCCATGATAGTCAACCGCTTATTGCTGTTTTCGGAATAATGGCGTTGGACCAGGATACAGTAGCTCTTCTCGCTCCCGCGACCGACACGACCCCGCAATTGGTGCAGTTGCGTCAACCCGAACCGCTCGGCGTGCTCGATCAACATTACCGTCGCGTTGGGAATATCGATCCCCACTTCGATGACCGTTGTGGCTACCAGAATCTGGATCTCATTCCGGGAATAGGCGTCCATTATGGCATCTTTTTCTTCCTTTTTCATCCGGCCGTGGATCAGTCCCACGACAAACTCCGGGAACACCTGTTCCGCTAACTGTTGATGGGCTTCCACCGCCGCCGCCAGGTCCGATTTTTCGGTTTCCTCCACCAAGGGGTAAACAATCATGCATTGCCGCCCTTTTTGAACCTCATCCTTGATGAATTGATATACCTTCGGCAGTCGTTCCGGAGTAACTTTTTTCGTTATTACCGGTTTTCGGTCCCGGGGTAATTCATCGATAATCGAAAGATCCATGTCGCCGTGATAGGTGATTGCCAGGGTCCGGGGAATCGGGGTGGCCGTCATCGCCAGGAAATGCGGGTTAAGCCCCTTCGCAATTAAATCCCCCCGCTGGACAACACCGAAACGGTGTTGCTCATCGACGATCACCAGCCCCAACTCACGAAATTTCACATCTTTCTGGATCAGGGCGTGCGTTCCCACAATGAGGTCGATCCGGCCTTCCCGCAAAGCCTTCAAAATCGATTCTCTTTCCCTGGTTTTGGTGTTTCCCACCAGGATGGCGCACGTAATTTCAGCCGCGTCGGTATATCGTTTCAGGGAAGCGTAATGCTGATGAGCCAATATTTCCGTGGGGGCCATTACCGCCACCTGGACGCCGTTCCCGATCGCGATCGCCGCCGCCAACAGGGCCACGATGGTTTTCCCGGAACCGACGTCGCCCTGGAGCAAACGATTCATTACCACCGGTTTGGCCATATCGTTGCGGATTTCCTTGAGCACCCGCTTCTGCGCCGCGGTTAATTCAAACTCCAATTGGTCATAAATTAATTTGACGTAGGGTCCTACCTTATCCAGGGGCTTTGTTCCGGCCCGGCTGAGGGCCTCTTTCCGCAAGGCCATCAACAATTGAAGGAAAAAATGTTCGTCGAATTTCAGACGGCGGATGGCCTTTCTCAGGTTCGACTCCTGTTCGGCAAAATGAATATCCCGCAAAGCCGTTGCGCGCGGTACCAGATGATGCGCTTTCAATACCCATTCCGGAAACAATTCGGGGATTTCGTCAACCTGCTTATGAACCTCGTACACCATCCTGCGGAAGCGGCGATTATCCAACCCCACCTTTTTTAGTTCGCTTGTTAAGGGGTACAGTGGAATAATTCGTCCCGTGCTCAGGGGATCATCGTTGGTATTCAACAGGTCGTACTCGGGGTGGACAATCTGGAAACCGTTAAAAAACTCTATTTTCCCGTGTACGGCCACCCGGTCGCCCACCTGCAAAGATCGTTTCACCCAGGGAATGCCGTTAAACCAGACCAGGTTCAGGAGACCGGTGCCGTCGGAGATAACCGCCTGGTAAAGTTTACGGCTGCGCGTTTTCCGTTCTCCGCAAACCTCTACTTTGCCGATAACCGTCGCCGTGGTATCGCGAACCAGGGAACGAATGGGGGTTATGGTAGTCCGGTCCAGGTGCCGACGGGGAAAGTAGTAAAGGAGATCTTCCACCGTTACAATCCCGATTTCGTTCAGGACTTTCGCCCGTGCGGGCCCCACTCCTTTCAGGTATTGAACAGGAGTGTTGAGATCAACGGTAGGCACAAAAAAGGAAGCGGTTAAATTTGAACCGCAGGACTAAGATCGCGGATCGATTCCCGTTTTATTTCGGAACCTGTATCAATCCGGATTTCCGCCTGCAAAGATTAATCCCATTGTTTTCGGTAAGTATAGGTGACGAGCTGGGTTTTCCCGGCAGGGATCGTCAACGGATAATAAATCGTACTGGCGTCTTCCTTGATGTACATCGTGGAAGCGTCACGGATTACCCAGTCACCGGAAATATGCTCAATTACCCGGACCTGGATTTCCTCGTCCTTGGTGTTGGTCACCGTAATTTCGATGGAGGCCTCCTCGCTTTTGCGCAACCGGTCGTAATTAATCACTTTACGCTTGCCGATTACGTCAAATGCGCGGCCCGCAATCAGGACAGCCGTTTCCCCTTTCGGGATCTGTTTAAGCAGATCCTCTCCCGAAAATTCGATCGTGCCGTCTTTCGTGGATTGATACAATTCCACCTTTCCTCCGGGCAGGGGGATATTCAGGTTATTCTTTTCCGTATTGGCAAATTTAATTTCCACCACCAACGGTTCTTCCCGTTGGGATCGTTCGGAATTCTCAAATAAATACGTTTTTTCGTAAGATATTTTCCGGGGCTCATACAGGCGGACGGTCATGCTTTCATTGGCTTTCAGATTGACCCGCTCCGCCAGGTTGTAAATATGATAATCACCCAGAACTTCCCGGCCCGGGATTTGTGCGGCCCCTTCCGCGCCGAGAAGCTTCATTCGTCCCGTGAATTTTTCGCCGGCCGGAATAACCGGGCGGCGTCCGGCCCGATGCAAATTACCCTCCACCAACTGCAATTTTAAATTCGAAAAATCGAGATTGCTCTTGTTGGTGATGTAAGCTTCGGGAATCAGTTCGGCCGTCCGGGACGGCGCATCCAGTATCATCCGGTACACCGCGTTCCAACCGAAACCGCCGGACAAATAAATCAATTCACCCTTGGCCTTCCTTGCTTTTCCGGAAGAAATTTTCCACCTCAGAACCGGGGAAAATTGCGGGTTTTTAAGCTCGTCTTTGATGGCGATATAATCGATCCGTTCCCGAAGAATATTTTTTACGGTGTTCTTCCTTTGAAGGGTAATCGTGGTGGACGTATAATCCAGCAATATTCCCTCCTGGGGTTTCTCACCGCGGATTTTAACACCTCAACCACCTCGCCCAGTTTCCCTTTGAAATATTGATCTCCCGAAAAAACGTTGTTGTCCAGCCGTTGGGAAAGAATCCGGGCTCCCTTTAAATTCAAAAACGGGGAATCAACAAATAACCCTTCCGGTAACCGGCTGTATTTTATGGTACTCTTGCCGGCCGGTACTTGCCAGGTTACCGGTTGCTTCAGCAAGGCGAATCCGTCCTTGTACAGCGTCATGGTCGCGCTCTTCGATTGACTCCACGCCCCCGCGACCAAACCGGTGAACAACGCCAATTTCATTAAAAAAGCAGACGAACAAGTCGCAGTTACTATCCTCCTTTGTCGCTTTGTTTTCCATTTTAAATTTGGATTCGTTCTTTGCATTCCCTTGTCCTTAAACATTGTCAAATATTTCAGGGTTCAATTTACGAACAATTTCAGGGTTCTCAATGGAGTTGGGAACTATTGCAACATTTCCAGGTTGGAAACAACTTTTTCCAACTCCTCCGACATGTCCGCTCGTTTTTGACGTTCCCGTTCAACTACCGCTAACGGCGCCCGGGACAAAAAGTTCTCATTTCCCAATTTTTTTTCAACGGTTCGCAAATGGCCCTCCAGTTCGGCCTTGCGTTTTTCCAGTCGCCGCCGTTCCAGGTCCAGATCAATCAATCCTTTCAAGGGGATATAAATTTCCATGTTACGAACCACGGCCGTGGCCGAATGGGCCGGTTTTTCAAGGGCTTCGCCGGTCGTAATCGTTTCAATCCCCGCCAGGGAATGTATTATCGGTTCGAAACGGGCCAAAAAAGCCCCCGTTGATTCGCCGCCGCGGACCACCATGGTCGCCTTGCGCGCCGGCGGCACGTTCATCCTACTCCGGATGGTGCGGACGGCCGTGACAACCTCCTGGAGCAATTTCATTTCGGCTTCCGCTTCCTCGTCTTGTTGTCGGCCGTCATACTGCGGCCAGGGGGAGACTATCAGATCCTTCTCTTCGGGATATTTGAACCGGCTCCACAACTCTTCCGTAATAAACGGCGCGTAGGGATGCAGCAACCGGAGAATTGTTTTTAAAACATGAACCGCGATAATCCGGGCCAGGTCGGCCAATTCCGGATCATCTCCGTAGTACCGCACTTTGGCGATTTCAATGTACCAATCGCAGAAATCGCTCCAGGTAAATTCGTAAATCACTTTTGCCGCTTCATTGAAATGATAACGTTCCAATTGCCGGTCGACATTCCGAATGGTTTGGTGCAGGCGGCTTAGTATCCAGCGTTCGGGAGTCGGCAAATCCCTGTCCCAACCCCTTTCCGGGAGTTTTCCATCTTCCAGGTTCATTTGCACAAACCGGGCGGCATTCCACAGTTTGTTCATGAAGTTTCGTCCGACTTCCAGGCGTTGTTTCGAAAACAACACATCCAGTCCCTGGGGAGCCATGAGCATGATGCCGAACCGAACGGCATCGGTGCCGTATTCGTTGAAAAGATCGAAAGGATCAGGAGAATTTCCCAACGATTTGCTGAACTTGCGTCCCCCTTCATCCCTGAGAATACTGGTAAAATAAACATCTCTGAACGGCGGTTCGCCCATGAATTCGTATCCGGCCATGATCATCCGCGCCACCCAGAAGAAAATGATATCCGGCCCCGTAACCAGGGCATCCGTGGGGTAGAAAAACCGGAGATCGGGGCTGTCGTCCGGCCAGGAGTGCACCGCGAACGGCCACAGCCAGGAGCTGGCCCAGGTATCCAGCACGTCCGGGTCCTGGTATAATTTTTCGCTCTTCCCGCAAACCGGGCATTGTTCCGGCCTTTCAATCGCACAAACCAGGACGTCTTCACATCCGTCACCGCCACAATACCAAATCGGAATCCGGTGTCCCCACCAGAGCTGACGACTGATACACCAATCCTTAATATTTTCCATCCAGTGATTGTAGGTTTTGACCCAGTGCCCGGGGTAAAACCGGATTTTCCCGGAATGCACCGCTTCCAGGGCGGGGCGAACCAGGTCCCGCATTTTCAAATACCACTGGTCGGAAATGTAATATTCGATTGGGACCTGCCCGCGCTCGGAATACCCGACCTTATGAATGTGGGGTTCGGTCTTTTCGAGCAGTCCCAGGGCTTCCAAATCCTTAACGACCAGTTTCCGGGCTGCTTCGCGGCTCTTCCCCCGGTAGGGCGCGGGGACATTCCCGTTTAAGGAGGCGTCTTCGTTCATGATATTAATGAATTCCAGTCCGTGCGCTTCGCCCAGGGCAAAATCGTTCGGATCATGGGCCGGAGTAACCTTCACGCACCCGGTACCGAATTCCGGATCCACGAAGGAATCGGCAATGATCGGAATTTCCCTTCCCACCAGCGGGAGTTTTACCTTCTTCCCGATCAGGTGTTGATAGCGATCGTCCCCGGGATGAACCGCCACCGCCGTGTCACCCAGCATGGTTTCCGGTCGCGTCGTGGCGACGATAACGTAACCTTCGTCCCCGACAAGCGGATAGCGGAAGTACCATAAATTACCCTGAACTTCGCGGTAAATCACTTCTTCATCGCTGATTGCGGAACGCGAAACCGGGCACCAATTCACTAACCGGTGCCCGCGATAGATTAATCCTTTGTGATACAAGCGGACGAAGGCTTCCAGTACGGCGCGACTGTAACCCTCATCCATGGTAAAACGCTCCCGTTCCCAATCACAGGAACACCCCAGTTTCTTCAACTGGTTAATGATAATCCCGCCGTATTTCTCTTTCCAGGCCCAGGCGTGTTTCAGGAATTCATTCCGGGACAAATCTTCCTTGCGAATCCCCTTTTCCGCAAGCATCTTCACCACCTTGGCTTCCGTGGCGATGGAAGCGTGGTCAGTACCCGGAATCCAGCACGCTTCCTTGCCCTCCATCCGGGCCTTCCGGATAAGAATATCCTGGATCGTATTATTCAGCACGTGTCCCATGGTAAGCATCCCCGTCACGTTCGGCGGCGGGATGACAATCGTGTAGGGGACTTTCCCCGTGTCGGCTTCGGCGTGAAAATAATTTTTCTTAAGCCAGTAATCGTACCAGCGGTCTTCGATTTCGGTTGGATCGTAAACTTTACCTAATAATGACATGGTCAAATTCGTCTTCGTTAAACAGTTGGGAAAAAGAGTTACCGCTCAAGAACCAGGCTGAACGCGGTAGTGAGTTTCAATACGTTCTGGTTTGCTTTCACCAAGTTGGAACAAAGTACCCGGCAGAGATTCAACATGACCTTATAACCAATTTCGGGATGCGAATCGCAAATTCGGAACAAGTCGGGTTTCATAATCCGGGCCAGTTTACAATCGGTTAACGCTTTTACACTGGCCGTCCGTTTATCGTCGGTATTGAAAAGGGACATTTCACCGAACAGGGGATGAATATCACTGGATAGGGTAATGATCGCTTTTTCTCGGTTATCCGTGGTGTCCCCACGGCTCAGGGCCAGGGTCAACGCCTGATTGATTTCAACCTCACCATCGAGAAGCAGATAAATTGAATCTCCCACTTCTCCTTCCCGGATAAAGTATTCCCCGGCGGGAACATTCACCTCCTTGATCACCTCAAAAAAATGGTCGATTTCGTCGTCCTCAAGATTGTTGAAGATGGAATATTGTTTTAGCAGTTCTCTGTCCATTATGACCTCACGGAATCACAATCGCCCGTTCACCCTCTTTGATTACGTAATCGTAGTCCGGGTTAATGACGGTGTTGATTTTACTTTCTTCCTGTAGTGAGATCCCTCCTTCTTTCAACTTGCGCTCAATGAACGCGTCCAAAGCCGATGTATCGGCTGAGAGAATCTCTCCGATCCCTAAATTTTCTTCTTCCGAATAAACCCCGATCATTACCCAACCGTGCTTTTTCCGGAAATACGTGAAAAGTTCATCATAGGTTTTACCTACAAATTCGCCGGGAATATTTACGCGCTTGAATCGCGACGGCGACTTATTGTCCAATAAGGTATTAATCACCTGGGGAATGCCCGGATCCATGACATGGGAAGCCAGCATGTACGCCCCAAAATCATCGCTTAATACAACTTCATCCGCATTCGCCCGCCGGATATGAGTTAGGTTTTCCTTGTCGTTCATATAGGCGACCACCCGAACATTTGGTTCCATGCTCTTGATGGTCAAGGTTGCAAAAATGGTTTTTTCGTCCGGACTGCCAATTGCCTCGTCCGTCTGGTTGGGAATAATGACAACGGTGTCGGCTTCCTGGAGATTGGCCCGGTCCAGAATCTTTTCCTGGGTGAAATCACCCGCCACGTAATGGATTTTCAGGCCCCGGTACCGGGTTTTTAACTGGTTAATCCGGTCTTCGCTCAGGTCATTGATCAATACCACTTCAACCTTTTCGCCTTCGGATAAATATTGAATGGAATCCAGAATCTGATCCCCGTTTTTATTCCATCCACAAAGGATGATATGCCTGCTTGCGTCTACTTTTTCCAAACCTTTACCCTCACGAATTTTTTTGGCTACAAAAATGGATGATATGGTGGCAGTCAATAAGGAAATCAGGGAGATCCCCGCGAACATGATGATGACGGCAAACAACCGCCCCTCCAAAGATTCGGGGGTAAAATCTCCGTACCCCACGGTAGTCATGGTAACGATGGTCCACCAAAAGGGATTTTCACCCTCGGCTATTTGTCCCGCTTCCAGGAACCGGATGACGACCCCGCCAAAGATCATCACCAGTATAATACCTGCGCCGACCTGGAAAAAACTATTACGAATTAAATGACGAAACCACAGTCGCATGGAAAAAATTTAAGATAACTGAGGGTAAGAAATCAGGGAAATTAACGGAAACCGTTACTGGGTAAAATAATGGCTTCAGGCTGTTCCCAGGTCAACCGATAAGACGGGAGATTGCCGCATTGGTTCGAGCGGAAAGATATGGTTGACGAATAACCCGAGAATCTCCTATCAATTATTAAAAGAATTCAACTCCGATGATCGTGCAGTCCGCGGACCGGACCGGCATCAGGCCGATTAGCTTTTCACAAACAACGCCACGGTTTCAATGTGCGGCGTGTGGGGAAACATATCCACCATTGTCAATTTTGCCAATTGATATCCTTTTTTCACAATACTTTGAACATCCCTGGCCTGCGTCGCCGGATTGCAAGATACATACACCAATCTGGCAGCTCCCAATTTGGGCAACCGGTTTACCAGGCTACGGTGAATACCCGCCCGCGGCGGATCGACAATAATAACGTCGGGTTTGGGATACTTGGTGTAGCGTTCCGGCTGTTTGAAAAACGTGTCCAGGTTCGCCTTGGTAAAGTGACAATTAGTAATTCCGTTGGAAACCGCGTTCCTTTCCGCGTCTTCCACCGCGGAAGCGATCACCTCGAATCCGTAAACATCCTTGGCGGCCGACGCCACAAACAGGGCAATCGAACCCGTGCCGCAATACAGGTCGTACACAATCTCTTCCCCTGTTAATCCGGCGTTTTCCAGTACCGTTCGGTAAAGTTCCAAACCCTGTCGTGTATTGGTCTGGAAAAATGAATTGGCGGAAATCTCAAAGGTGAGGTCGCCGATTTTTTCCTCAATCATTGGTTTTCCGTACAAAAGGATTCCCCACTCCCCAAAGGCAATATCGGCCTTCCGGGTATTGACGTTGTTGATTATGGACGTTACCTGCGGGAATTTCCTCGTCAGCGCCTCAACCAACGGCTCCAATAAATCCGGATTCTCGTAAGAGGTAACAATATTGACCATCACTTCACCGGTATTGATTCCAAACCGCAATACCAGGTGCCGTAAAAATCCGATGTGCGTTTTCACATCATAGGGTTTTAGTCCGTTTTCACGGCTGACCCGGCGAACCAGGTTCAGTATTTCATTCCCCAACGGGGGTTGAATGTGGCAGGTGTTAATATCCAGGATTTTATCGAACCGTTTGGGAATATGCAGACCCAACGCGAAATCACGGTCGGCATCGTCCGGTTCCTCCGGCAAAATCCACCGCCGGTTGGAAAAGGTAAACTCCATTTTGTTCCGGTAGTGGAAAATCTGTTCGGCCGGGAGCACTTCGTCCACGGTAACATCCGGGATACCCGCCAGGCGTTGGAAAATATCCTCGACCTGCTGCCGTTTTTCTTCCACCTGCCGGGTATAATCCAGTTGCTGAACCGTGCACCCGCCGCAGACCGGGAAATGTTCGCAAACCGGATCGACGGCGAACGGCGATTCCACAAGGATTTCCAGGGGCCGTGCTTCAGCGTAGCCTTGCTTTTTTCGATATACCAACGCCCGCACGGTCTGACCGGGAAGGGCGTTCTTTACAAAAATCACAAAATCATTAATCCGGGCGATTCCTTTGCCACCGTAGGCCAGTGATTCTATGGTCAGTTCCACTTCGGAACCCTTCTTTATCGGGGGTTGATTCACGTTAATCCTATTTTTGATAGTTTATTGTTGGTTCGGAGGTCTTACCGGTCAAAACCGGACTTCAATGTTCATTGCCGGTCTTACCGTTGTTTTCCCCGGGATAAGGTAAGGTGTAATTCGTACCCCCCAGGGGGATTTGTTTTTCCGGGCGGACAGCGGATTCCCGGATTGCAGGTATTTAAAACTCAAATATGCGCCGGTAAATGAAGATCCGATATCAACAACATCCATAATCTTTGTTTCGTTAATGCCCATCAGGGTGGAAATACCCCGGGCAAAGGCAGCTCCGGCAAGACTGCCTAAAGCGACCAGGTTCGCTTCTCCTGTAGTCAGATCAGTCTTCCTGATAATCCGATCGGTCAGGATTGTCGATCCGTTTATGGCTGTCATCATTGCCAGCAGGGCCGGTTTGTAGCTCCGGATATCCAGGAACATAATCATTTTCATTCCGACAAAGGCGCCATAGACAGAGCCATATCCGATCATTGTGGCGTCGCCCCGCGTGTACGATCGACCCTGAACATGTTTGTTAACAAAATAACCACTGGCTAAAGCGCTGCCGGAAGTGATGAGAGCATCCAGCCGCCACCAATTTTCGCTGTTCGCGGTATTCTCTTCAGGCGTTAATATTGTATGCACGGCCCAACCATTTAGGAACCCGAACGTGAGAGCCTGGACAATGAGATACGCCTGCCCGTCGCTGGGTCGCCATTTCTTATAGAGCCGATCTCCCAGCCAGGTACCAACCGGGGCCGCCGCCATCATATAGGTTAACCCTAATTTAAACCGGTCGTCAAATCGAAACCAGTTTTCGTACCCCACCAGACTCATAAGCGGCCAGATCGATCCCACTCCCAAGGTAGCGCCGGCCGCCTGAAACAAAGCCCGCGAGCGCGGTATGTCCATGGTTTTAGTGTACTTCCACGTAATATAAAAGCCGGCCCCGAAGGCCAGGGACTGGGAAGCCAGATAAATCGTTCCGTCCTCGGCCCCCAAAACATAAGGAATGGCCCAGCCATATAAACCGTTACCCAACGACATATTCCGCCAGGCGACAATCCAGCGTCCTTCCTGGGATCCGGTGGATTTTAACCCCGGAGTACTGGCAACCCGCTTTTCAATTGCCAGCACATCATTCTCTTCCAGTTTAAGTGATTGCCGTAACACCTCCAGCATTTGTTGTTCCTCATCCGTGATAACACTGTCCTCCAAAGCCTTTCGGTAACTTTGTTCGAAGATTTCTTCCTGAGCCTGTATGAAACCCGTGAAAAACAACAACAGGAGCAAAATCCGCTTACCCATCAATTGATTCCT
>JAADGP010000131.1 GCA_013152315.1 FCB group bacterium | reverse complement strand
CCTTAACGAAAGTAAAATTCCCGCAATGAATATAAAAAGTCGATTAGTGATGTTTATTCTCTATTTACGGATGCCGGACTCCTCTTAATTTCTTGCTCCAAAGAAATCTTGGCGGTATATTTTATTCTTATGAGCGTTAAAACATTCGCTATCATCACTGATGTTCATTCTAATGCCGAATCATTAACGAAAGCTCTTTCGATTATTGAGGAACGCGAGAATGTCGATCAGGTCATCTGTCTGGGTGACTGTTTCGCATTAGGCCCCGAACCGGAGAAAACGCTGGAATTATTGTTATCTTTGAACGGTTGTATCTTCATTCGGGGAAATCATGATCGCTACTTGATTGAAAGTCTGTGGAACCAGGAGCGACCCTCCTTGGAGGGAATGGATCCCGACGATCCGATTTGCCAGGATATCGTGGCCAATGAATCCTGGACCGCTGATCAGGTCGGGGAAAAGGGGTTGGAATTCATCAGAAAAATGCACATTGCTCACCGTGAGCAGGTGAACGGGATGCTGGTGGAATTTACCCATGCCTGGTACCAACGCGACGATCAGCCACCTTCCATGACCGAGGCTCTGCACTGGCGCGATCATGTTCAAGCCACCCACCCCAACGTTAAAAATTTCATTTTTGTCCACGGTCACGTCCATTTACCACGGTACGAGGAACAGGAGAATCTGAAGGTGCTGTGCCAGGGAGCCACCGGTCTACCTTTTGATAAAAACCGTCGGGGCGCCGTCGCATTCCTGACAGTGGGCGGTGAATTCGAATGGGACGTCGTGCGTTTTGAATATAACTATTCCGTAAGCATTCAAAAACTGGAGGAACGCAAACCTCCTTTTTACCGCAATCTGCAATCCACGCTTCGCTACGCCCAAATCCGAAACGACGTTTAGCGTTTCAACTCCCGTATTTCGTAATTTCCCCCGCCAAATAACTAAGAAAAATGTTGTATTTCGATCATAGCGCCACCACCCCGATTCGTAAGGAAGTATTGGTCCGTATGCAGGAAGTGGAAAGCAAACACTTCGGCAACCCATCAAGTGTCCACCGGTTCGGTCAAAAATCGCGCAGTCTTGTGGAAGCGGCGCGGCGCCAAATGGCGACCGCCATCGGTTGCCAACCGCACGAAATCATTTTTACCGGCGGCGGAACGGAAGCAAACAACCTGGTCCTGTGGAACCTGATTCATCAAAAACAAAAACACGTGATCACTTCCGCGATCGAGCATCCCGCCGTACTGAAGGTACTCAAGCGTTTGAAAGAATTCGGCCTGTCGGTAACCCTAATCCCGGTGAATAAAAAGGGGCGCGTCGATCCCGCCGCGATTGAGCGGGAAATCCGTCCCGACACGGGACTTATCACCATTATGACCGCCAACAACGAAGTCGGGACGATTCAGCCCCTGGCCGAAATCGCCAGCATTGCCCATAAAAAGGGGATCCTTTTTCACAGTGACGCGGTTCAGGCTTTGGGGAAAATAGCAATAAATGTTCAGGAATCAGGTGTTGATTTGATGAGCTTTTCCGCTCACAAATTCTACGGTCCCAAGGGAGTCGGGGCTTTATATATCAGGAAAGGCGTGCATCTCCAGCCTTTAATCATCGGCGGCGGTCAGGAACGCCGCCTGCGCGCCGGAACCGAAAATGTGGCGGGAATCGTCGGGTTGGGGCTGGCCGCGGAACTGGCCGCGGGACAGGTTCAGGAAACCCGTTCGCACCTGGATTCACTGGCCTTCCGATTCAGGCAGGAATTTACCCGCGTTTACCCCCGGGCAATTTATAACGGAGACCCGGAACACCAGCTACCGGGGCTGGTCAATGTCACAATTCCCGATGTAACCAGCGATATCCTGTTGATCAATCTGGACCTCCGGGGGATCGCCGTCTCCAGCGGTTCCGCCTGCTCCTCCGGCACCGTGGAACCATCTTCCGTTTTAAAAGCCATGGGCATTGCCAACGACCTGAACACGCGCACGCTTCGAATAAGCTTCGGCAAGGACAACACACACGACGAAGTCGCTACCCTCGTGGAAGCGTTGGACGACATCATAAAACGTTATCGGAATTAAACTTTCATGTCGCGCAGCGTTGTAGTCGGAATGAGCGGCGGCGTCGACAGCGCCGTGGCCGCCCTGTTACTTAAGGAACAGGGCTATGAGGTGGAATGCCTTTTTATGAAAAACTGGGAAGCCGACGATACCGATGATTACTGTACGGCCGAAGAAGATTATCGCGACGCCATCCAGGTTTGTGACATCCTGGACCTACCGCTACACACCGTAAACTTCTCCCGCGAATACTGGGAACGGGTGTTCACCCATTTCCTGCAGGAATACCGGGAAGGCCGCACTCCCAATCCCGATATTCTCTGCAACAAGGAAATCAAGTTTAAAGTGTTTCTGGAATATGCCCTTAAACTGGGAATGGAATCCATCGCCACGGGACACTACGCCCGTATTCTCCGAAAACACGGAACATTTCGCCTTTATAAAGGGTTAGATGCCGCGAAGGACCAAAGTTATTTTCTATACACTTTGGGGCAAAAAGAATTGCGAAAAAGTTTATTCCCGATCGGAGAAATGACCAAAAAAGAGGTCCGGGAAAGGGCCCGTAAAATGGGTTTCCCCAATGCCGAAAAGAAAGACAGCACCGGGATTTGTTTTATCGGTGAAAGAAATTTCAGAGCTTTTTTGAAACAATATCTTCCGGCCAAACCGGGAGAAATCGTTACCGTGGACGGCCGGGTCGTGGGCCGACACGAGGGACTGATGTATTACACACTTGGACAACGAAAAGGTTTGGGCATCGGAGGTGGTTACGGAAATAAGGAGGCCGCCTGGTATGTTGTGGACAAGGATTTGCGTCAAAACCGCCTGATCATCGCCCAGGGGCACGATCATCCCGCCCTCTTCAGTACCCGACTCACGGCAACGCAACTGCATTGGACAACCGGGGAGAGACCGGACGATTCCTTATCCCTGCAAGCTAAGATCAGGTATCGACAAGCCGACCAGGAATGCCGGATTGAATTCACATCCGACCAAACCGCCATGGTAACGTTTGCCGAACCCCAGTTTGCCATTACTCCCGGCCAATCGGTCGTATTTTACCACGGGGACGAATGTTTGGGGGGTGGTATTATCGACCGGGTAATACGGGATAATTCATCCTATGAATCTGCAATCACGGGAGAAATCTGAAATGACGATTAATTCGTTCGAAAGTCACCGACCCTTAGTCGTGGCAATCCTTGCCGCCGGAAAAGGCAAACGGATGAAATCGGATTTGCCCAAGGTCCTCCATCCGGTGGGTGGAAAACCGATGTTGCTGCACGTGATCGCATTGGCCGGGGAACTTCACCCCGATCGGATCATTGCCATTATCGGGCACGGAAGGGATAAAGTGATTGAAACTCTGGGAAATACCAACGCCGAATACGTTTTCCAGGAAAAACAACTTGGTACCGGTCACGCCGTGATGCAGTTGGAACCAAAACTCAAAGATTTCGACGGCGATTTACTGATCCTGTCCGGCGACGTTCCCCTGCTCCGGCCGGAAACCTTACGGCAATTGCTCCGGACCCATCGCCGGGAAGGAGCCGGCGCCACGCTTTTAACGGCGATTTACCCTGATCCCTCCGGTTACGGACGCATTCTCCGGACACCCACCAATACGCTGGACCGAATTGTCGAACATAAGGATTGCACCCCCGCCCAATTGTTAATCCGGGAAATCAATGCCGGCATTTATGTTTTTGACGCGCAAACCCTGTTTAAGGCACTAAAAAAGATTGATAATAACAACCAACAAGGCGAATATTACTTACCGGATGCGCTTGGTTATTTCCCCGAATCGGGAAAATCCGTCGCATTGCAGGTAATGGAGGATCCGCAGGAAATTGCGGGTGTAAATACACAGGAGCAACTATTAGAAATTAATCGTATTTTTGAGTCGCGCTATGTATGACTTAATTAAAAAAATCATCTTTCTGATCGGTTTGACGGTTTCCATCTGGGGACAGTTCAAATCCGATGTTCCGCAGGTAAGCATGCCCTCGGGCCTCACCGGTCAATCCGGGCAATATTCAGGTTCCTGGCTCGACCCCAGTCGCTTCAATATGCAACACGGGTTTTCGGTATCCATGCTCCGGGTGGGGCAACAAACCCTGAGTGTCGGGAGTTACACCAATCAAATGACTTTTATGCTGCGAAACAATCTCCGTTTACAAACCAACTTCACTTTAATGCAGCCGGCGATGCGCTCCCTGGGACCGCAATCCTCCGCAATAAACGGACAGGTTTATTACGGCGCCAGTCTCGAATACCGCCCCCTGAAAAACACCCTGTTGCAGTTTAGTTTTAATAATTATCCTTATTACACTCGTCAGGCTTACTCACCTTTTCAGCTCGGTATCAGGTAAATAAGTGGCAAAATCCAAGCGTCGAAAGACTTCTTTTTTCGGCCCCTCTAAAAAACGTACAAAAGGACGGAAGCGATGGAGCCTGCAGAATTCCGTCGTGAATTCCGCCATCGCGATTTTATCGTTACTGCTGATTGCCTTTATTTTTTCTTTTTCCCGGCAATATACTCAGAAGGGGATTCCCATTGAAATGACCTTCCCCAGTATGCCCGATCAAACCCGGCTGGCCGTGGAAATATACGAGCAAAACCCCGTGTTGGACATTGAGGTTGAAGTCCTGAACGGTTGTGGTGAAGCCGGCCTGGCCGGGAAAGTGTCGGAGTTTTTGCGTAGCAACCGAATCGATGTCGTCCGGTCGGAAAACGCCGATCATTTCGGGTATGACCGGACCCTTTTAATCCAACGGAACGAAAAATTCGAGAACCTGAAAACCGTGTCAGCGGCCCTGGGATTTGATTTAAACGATAAAAGCCGGGTTTTGGTGCAACCGGATGAAAATTCCGACGTGGACCTGACCTTAATTATTGGAAAGGATTATAAAACAATCAGGCCGCTTACTGATTTTTTAAACCATAAATTTTAATTTTGTCTCCAACTTCTCCGAAACAACTGCCACAATCCAACGACCTACCCGAGTTAATAGGCCGGTTAGCTCTATCCAAAAAAGCTGAAAATGTCTTAACAATCGACGTGCGTGGTCTGACCAGCATTACCGATTTTTTCGTCATTTGTTCGGCAGACACCGAGGTTCAGGTAAAAGCTATTGCCGATGCCATCCGTAAGGGGACACCGCACAAACCCTGGCGCCTGGAAGGTCTCGAACATTTGCATTGGGTTCTCCTGGATTACATAGACGTGGTGGTTCATATTTTCAAAACCAGCGAGCGTAACTACTACCAACTGGAACGGCTGTGGTCCGACGCCCCTATCCGCGAGATTGTCGATGAGTCTGAAACCATATCTGATTCAAGCTTTAACTGAAGCAACCAAAGCGCTCAACCTGCCGGCCGTCGCCGTCAGGATCGCACCTTCAAAAAACCCCAAATTCGGCGACCTGTCCTCCAACCTGGCTTTAATCGTCGCCAAACCGGCGGGCAAAAATCCGTACGACCTGGCCCTGGCCATCAGGGACCAGTTATCGTTGGCTGAGGATAAAATCGCTGAAGTCACCGTAACGCCCCCCGGTTTCATCAATTTCAAATTAAGTGATCATTATTACTATTCTCTCCTGACGACGATATTGGACGAGAACCAGGATTTCGGCCGGGGAACTTCCGGAAAGGGGAAAAGGGCAAACGTCGAGTTTGTCAGCGCCAATCCGACCGGCCCGTTAACGGTCGGACACGGACGACAGGCCGTGCTGGGCGACACCGTGGCCAATATTCTGGAATGGCACGGATTTGATGTCACCCGGGAATATTACTACAATGACGCAGGGCGACAGATGCGTTTGCTGGCCGAATCGGTGGCGGCGCGTTACTACCAGGAATTAGGCCGGGACGTTCCCCTCCCGGAAGACGGTTACGAGGGTGAATATATTGTCGAGATCGCGCGACATATCATTGAACAGCACGGAGACGATTTACCCCCCGGTGATCCAAAATTCCGGGCCGTAGCGGAAGAGCATATTTTTAATGATATTAAGGCCTCCTTGATTCGCATGGGCATCAAACACGACCAATTCACCAATGAAAAATCATTTTATGAATCAGGAGCTATTAACGAATTTATCGACGACCTCCGCGCCAAGGGATTGATCTATGAAGCGGAAGGAGCGGTGTGGTTTAAAACCACCGCCCTGGGGAAAGCTCAGGACCGGGTCCTGATAAAGAGCACCGGCGAACCCACCTACCGACTGCCGGATATGGTCTACCACCGCAATAAACTGGAACGGGGCTTCGACCTGATCATCGATATTTTTGGCGCCGACCACCAGGACACCTATCCCGATGTGCTGATTGCGCTGGAAGCCCTGGGGTACGATATCAGCCATATACGAGTGTTGATTCACCAGTTCGTCACCCTGGTTCGCGGGGGCGAAAAGGTAAAAATGTCTACCCGCAAAGCGACATTCGTCACCCTGGAAGAATTAATCAACGAATTGGGGCCGGATGTGGTGCGTTTTTTCTTTATTATGCGGGGAATGAACAGTCATTTGAACTTCGATCTTGACCTGGCCGCCGATCAATCCGAGAAAAACCCGGTTTTTTATCTCCAGTATGCCCACGCGCGTATCGTCAACATCATCCGCCACGGTGAAAACCTGGGATACAAATTCACCACCGACTATGATCCGACTTTGTTAACACATCCCAGTGAACTCGCTTTATTAAAAAAACTGGACCAGTTCCCCGACGTAATGATCACGGCCCTGGAAGTACTGGAACCACAAGTCGTAGCCAATTATCTACAGGCCCTGGCAACTCATTTTCATAAATTTTACACCGAATGCCGCGTCATTACCGAAGATCACCCCTTATCTCAGGCGCGCCTGGCCCTCATTTCCGCCATCCGGATTGTTCTAAACAGCGGATTAAAAATACTTGGAGTAAACGCCCCGGAACGAATGTGATCCATGCCTCCTTTCGTTCAGACCGAATTTAAATTTTTCCTGCTCTGCCTCTCAACTTTATTCACGCTGATTAACCCGGTGGGGATTGCCCCGCTTTTCGTTGTAATGACAGAGCGATTTCCGCCCGAAACCCGGATTAATATTGCCCGGAAGGGTATTATTACCGCCGGTGTAACCTTACTCCTCTTCGCCCTGCTCGGATCCCTGATTTTCAAGCTCTACGGCATTACGGTTGAGGCCTTTCAAATCATGGGCGGGATCATCTTTTTTCGCAGCGGGCTGCGAATGCTGGAAGTGAAAGTGGGACGAACCCGGACAACACCCACGGAGCAGGAAGAATCATTGGATCACGACGATATTGCCGTCAGTCCGATCGGGATACCGCTTATTACCGGTCCGGGCGCCATAACAGCGGCGATGTTGCTTTCCAGCCAAACACCGGGGATTTACAGCTATTTCACCTTATTCATTGCGATCATTGTGGTGTTGGTTCTGGTGTATTTGATCTTGCGCGGGGGCGATAAATTGGCTAAAAAGATCGGCCAGACCGGGATGAGAATCGCGCAACGGATCATGGGCCTGATTTTAATGGTCATCGCCGTTCAATTCGTAATCAACGGTTCCGAAACGGTATTGAGACGGATTTTTAATTGAACCCCTCTGTTTTTACTCGGTTGCGGACCCGGGAAACAAAACCAGTTTCAAATTACGGTGTAGTAAAACACAACCAAGAAAACACAATACGAACCTTCGGACACAAACCGCAGACTCTTGTATTTCCGAATTGGTACAAAACCGTGCCCGTCAACGTCCCGTAGGGACGA
>JAADGP010000077.1 GCA_013152315.1 FCB group bacterium | reverse complement strand
CCTTCGTGTCCTTCGTGCCTTCGTGGTAAAAATCACCCGCGACCAGCCCCCGATCCCTGAAACCCTTTTTAACCTGGTTCCCGGGAAAATTCCTTGCTCTGAATACTTAACCTGCCGGCGGACCGGTAAAGCAAAAAATGCAATAGTTCGGGGTTTAATAACAATGTTTAAGGCTATCATATCATCCATTATCCCGCTATTTATCGTTTCCCGTTCACTTCGATAGCTGTCGTCGATAACCAACTGATCGCGGGGGGAGTATAATATCATTATCACAGTATAATATATAGTTCCTGTATCTATGCCTTGTCTAAAATAATCGAAACTCTTAAAATACACCGCTAATTTAAAAGAAACTCTGATATCAATATGCCAACCATTACTATCCATGACTACCGTAATTTCTTCCCTTCGCCGAAGGAATTACCGCTCCAGGCAGAAATCCTGGAAAAAATTCACATTGCCCAGTACCTGGACAAGACCGAGGACTTTTATCATCTGAACCTGGTTTCCACTCAAAAAGCCCTCATGGATTTGTCCTACATTACGAAGCTTGACGATCCCGATCTGAAGGGAATTGCCTGGGCCGGACTGGGTGCCATTCACACCTTTAATGGTGATTACCGCAGCGCCTATACCGCTTTTCATTTATCACTGGATCAGCAGGACGTCACCAAAGATGTGCAAGCGTACCGGCTGCTGGAACTTTCCAACCTTATCCGGAAGCTGGGATACAAGAAGGAAGCTGAACATATCCTGAAAACGGCTCTGCAGCTTACAACCAAAGAAAAGCTGGTATGGCGAATAAAAACCTACCTGGGATTGTGCTATAAGTACAGCAAGCCTTACAAAGCTTTGAGTATTCTGAAAGACTCGGAAAAACATTACCGGGACGAAAATGATTATATTCGTCTGTCATGTACCGTCCGGCACATCGGCCAGGTATATTCGCGGCTCAAGGATTACCAAAAAGCCGACGCCGTTCTTAAAGAAGCCTTGGAAATCGCCGAACAACATCAGTTGGCCAAACATTCCAATGAAGCCACCAATGATTTGGGCTGGCTCATGATCCTGCAAAAGAAATACGATCAGGCCCGCACAATTTTCAATAAACTGCTGGAACGGGACCTTCCACCTTATCATCTCAGCCTGGCGCTGCAGAATCTCGGCTACCTTGAATTCGAGTGCAAAAATTATCGCAAAGCCGTTTCATACCATAGCCAGTCATTGCGGCTCACTTCCCGCTACGGAATGCTGGACATGCTCATTGAGGACTACTACAAACTGGGGCTTAGCCACGAAAAATTGGGTGAAGTCGGGTTGGCCGATCACTTTTATTCCCTGGGATACGAAGAAATAAAGAAAGACATTGCCTTGCGGTTGCCCCTGCTGGGGTATCGGAAAACGTTGCTGGACAACTACATGCGCTTCCTACGGGATAACCAGCAAACTTCCGCCATTGAACTGGATGATGAAATTTTCCATTTCGCTCTGGGCAAAACGTTAAAAGAGATTCGCAACATTTTCCACACGCATTACCTGAATCTCCACATCAGCCGGTCGAAAAGTGCGGCGGAACTGTGTCGCAAAATCGGCATTGATACCAAAACCTATTTCACCTATCAGAAGAAACTCGGCCTGCAACGCGGAGTGAAACGTAAAACAGCCCTGGATCGAAATATTCATTTCAAACGTTACCTGGAATCATTAGCGCGACTGAGTTGGCGGGAAGCCAACAAACAATTCGAAAGCGACTTGCTGGCATACCTGTTAAAAGCCTATCAAAACAATAAAAAACGGCTGGCTCAGGATTTAGGCATTTCGTATATCTACATTATTAAACTAACCAATTAGCTCGTAAGACCGCCCGACCCCGTTGGGAACGGCGGAAGCGAATGCGGCTGGTGGCCGGTTACGCGTGGTTCACCTGTAACCTGCATCTTCCGGTCTGCATATTCCGGCTCTTATCCACCAGCCGGCGGATTGGTTCTTTCTCCAGGTTTCCCTTGCGTGGCAACTATTCATCGGTCTATTTTTTATCGGTATGCGCATTCAACAATCATTCAGAATCATCATCGGGTTTTTATTCCTGCTGCAGGTAGGTTATTCGCAATACGGAAAGGTTACGGTCACTTTTGATGACCGGCTATTGAAAGGCAACGATCGCCAGATATTACAGTCCCTTAAAACCGAGATCGAACATTTCTTCACTAACACCGTTTGGGACGACGATTACAGCGACCTGGCAATTCCGTTGCAAATTCAGATCATTTTCGACGGTATTTCCGTAAAAGGGGGTACGCGTACCTACCTGGCTCAAACTTTATTTTCGGCCGGGGCCGACCAACGCTATTTCGATAAAGCGGTACAATTCATTTATAATGACGGTACGTCCCTTTACTATGACCCGGTCATTTTCGATCCCCTGGCAAGTTTTCTGGCTTTTTACGCGAACCTGATTTTAGCCGCGGAAATCGATACCTACGAACCGCAGGGAGGAACAACACTCTACGAGACCAGTCGTTCAATCGCCCTGCGCGGCAAGGCCTCCGATTATCCCCGGGGATGGTCCGACCGGATACAACTTGTCAACGATCTGAGTATTAATTACGGTCTGCGCAAAGCCCGCTTTGCTTACTACTACGGCATGGATCTGTTCAAACAGGGACAGGTAGAGGAGGCGATCAAACAATTCCAGGCAATGATGGCCGGGCTGGAAGAGGTATATGACCGGTCGCCCCGCGAACACTATACCGTGTTATTTCTCAAGGCTCACGCCGAGGAGCTGACTTCCGTTTTAAAAATATTGCGCCAAACGAAAATGCTGGAAAACCTGATCGGCCTGGACCCCGATAACGAAGCGATTTACGCCCGGGGTTTATGATACGATTTCACGGTAAGTCTTTTTCCCGCCCAGATAGTGCGCCAACACGACACTCCCCCGGTAAAAGCGGGACATCAATTGCCGGTCTTTCAGGCGGCGAAGCTTTTTAATCCGGCAACGCTTTTTCCATATTACCTGGGGATGCGCCAGCATCCAGACCTGAGCTCGTAATATCCCCCCCATATGTTTCCAGTCCAGGCGCGTAAAAGCATAACCGAATGCGACCCACTCCAGGGCGTATCGAAACGGAAATAAATAAAACGCCAGCGGCAGCGAATAATTGGAACACAACATCAACAGCGAATTGCGGTGATTCAAATAAAATTTCCGGGATGAATTCATGGGCAGGGAAACCGCGTTTTTATGATAAACCACGGAACGCGGTTCCACCCGGATTTCATATCCCATTAACTGTAAGCGCCAGCAAAGATCAATCTCTTCCATGTGCGCGAAGAAGGTTTCATCAAAACCTCCCGCTTCAAGAAACAGGTCTTTGCGCATTAAACAGGCTGTCCCGGAAGCCCAAAAAACAGGTTCGGAATTATCATATTGACCCACATCCTCCTCTTGCTCCAGAAAGATTCGCCCCCGGGCAAAAGGAAAACACAAAACATCCATATGCCCACCGCACCCACCGGCATAATCGAAACGATTGCGCTGGTAATAATTCAATATTTTCGGCTGAACGGCCGCGATCCGTGGCGCCGATCCTATTTGTTCAACAAGGGGCTCAATCCATCCGGGCTCCTGAATCGTGTCGTTGTTTAAGAATAAGACATATTCCCCCCGCGCTCTGGCGACACCCCGGTTACACCCCCCGGCGTAGCCGTAATTCCGGTCGTTTTCAATCAGCACGATATCATGATGATGTTCACGCAGCCAGGCCTGGCTGCCGTCGCGGGAAGCGTTATCCACCACAATGATTTCCAACCGGGGATAAGTGGCTTGTTTTAAGGATTCAAGACATTCGGACAACACCTCGATCCCGTTCCAGTGGGGAATGATTACGGAAACAAGGGGTTGATCATTCATTATCGCTTACCGGGTTCGATGTTATACAATAGACGCTAAACGATTGTTAACCTGTTGCGTCGGGTTGACGTTCCGGTGAAATATATTTACCCAGGATTTGCTCCAAAACGTCAAACGCCGGGCCTGAAACGTTCAACTATCCTTTTTATCCTTTTGAATCTCATCCAACAGTTTTTTCGCGTTGGCATCATCAGGATTGCGTTCCAGCCAGGTGGTGAGCAACAATTCCGCTTCCGAAATCATACCCAGTTGCCGGTACACGAGTACCAGGGTGGAGACGATTTCGGGATAATTTCGCTGCCATTCATTCCAGGTTTTCTGCGGTATTCCGGCTTTGACCAATCCCCGTCGTTGGGCGATCCCTTCCAGCGTCAAGTACGTATTGTTCAAATCTTCGAAAATTGCGCGCGCTTTTTCATATTCCTTGAATCTTTGCGCGTAGGTTTGTCCGAAACGAATTTTGTCCCTGACCGATAAATCTTTGCGTTTCATCAAATCATCCAGGATTGACCGCAGTTTCTCCGGCTGGCCCATATCACTGTAAAGTTGACCGACCTGGAAATAAAGTTCCTTGGAATCCATGCGAATGGTTTTTTCCGGGATATTTCTTCCCATCCGGTTTAAAATTGCCAAAACCTTTTGCCTGTAAGCCTCGGCCTCGTCGGCTTTGTCGGCGTTTCTTTTCATCCGTTGATATTTGAAATAATAATGAACCGCCAATTGCATGTACGCACTGCGGTAATTCTGCAACAGGCGCACGATTTGCGGATTGAAATAAACATTTTCATTCCCAAGATTCCGGAACAAATAACCCGGTTGGTATTCCTGTGACCAGAATTTATCGACCGCGGAAGCCAATTCGGCCCGCGGGCGGGGTTGGTAATCATAAATCCAGGTTGAATCACCGATTTCGGTCATCAGGTTTATTTCCATCCGGTCCGGGTCAATTGTTTCCACTTCATGACTCCGTAAACGGAAGGTTAAGCCTTCCATCGACAAATATTTTTCCAATCCCAGGCGATTCGAAGGAGAAACCGTTACCGCGAAATAGATCGGATCGCGCCAGCGACTGTCCTGAATGATACGCAAAATCATCATGTCCTGAACCTTCAAAGCCCTTCCGCCGAAGGTCGGTTTCAACATCCAGGTGATTTTGTTATCGGGGTTCAGAGAATCGCCTTTTACGGGAATACTTACTTTCTGGGGACTCCAGGGCTGGAGACCGGAAGCAACCTCTTTGATCTGTTGATCGGACAACCGTATGAATCGTTTTCCTTTGGGACGGACATCCCGCAGTTGGCGAATATACCAGGGGGTATTCAACAAACTTAAATTGGCGACAGTCACATCCTTCCGAATGCCTTCCACCTCCTGTAAATACCACAATGGGAAAGTATCATTGTCGCCGTTGGTGAACAAAATACCGTTCGGTTCACAGGATTGCAACAGGTTGTAGCTGTAATCCCAGGCCACATAATTTCCGCTACGGTCGTGTTGGTGGTAATTGGCCTTCAACATCACGCCGGGTACCACCACCAACATCAAAATAACGAGTGCCACCGCCAACCGGCGACAAAGCTGCGGTTGTTTCAATTTCTGAAACAACGTCTCCAGAATGCCGCTGGCGCCGGCTCCTATCCAGATCGAGAAAGCCAGGAAACTGCCCACATACGAGTAATCCCGCTCCCGCGGTTGGGGATTGTCCTGATTAAGATAAATGATAACCGCCAATCCGGTCATGAAAAAGAGCGTCAAAACCGAAAAGGCCTCCTTTTCATCCCGGTAAAAATGGTAAATCATTCCCCCCAACCCTAATAAAAGCGCTAAGGGCAACCCAAACTGACTCCAGTCAACACCATCTTCCCGGGCGTTCGCGCCGAACGGCGTCACTCCTTCCTCTATTGAAGGGCCACGTCCGGCAAATTGCCACAGGAAATAACGCCAGTACATCTTTTTTACCTGGTAGCTCCAGAAAAAATCCCACTGCTTACCCAGATTGTACAACATATACTTGCGATCCTGCGCGAAAGAATAATTTCGTCCGTTAGCCGGACGTCCTACGACTTCATACTTGGGTGGTATGCCATCGTATCGACGTGGGAAACGCCCCACGTCGCCATACTGCTCCCGCTCCAGGTAAGAAACCGCGGCGGCCACGGTTTCGGGATTATTTTCATCAATCGCGGGATCCTGGTTGGATCGAATAAATATCAAGGTATAGCTCGAATAACCAACCAGAACAAGAACAATGGATGTGGTGATTAAAGAGAGCAGTTGCCGCTTTTGCGATATGGACCAAATCATTGCCCCGAAAGCAACCAATACGACAACAACTACACTCTCCAAACCGGCAAACTTCGCCAGTCTCGGGAGCCCCTTGATAATTCCGTTATGAATGGTTAAAAAGGCAATGCCGGTAATACCGATCGTAATGAAAAAGGTTTTCCAACTGAATTGTAATTTCCGAAAATAAATGATCAGCGCGACGAACGGTAATGCCAACAGATTTAACAGGTGTACCCCGATTGCCAACCCGATCATGTAGGCGATGATCAGGATATAACGTTCGTTCCCCTTATCATCGGCTCTTTCCGACCAATGAAGAATAAGCCAAATCACGATTGCCGTAAAAAATGTACTACTGGCATATACTTCCGCCTCAACGGCGTTAAACCAATGACTGTCGGTAAAGGCGAAAGTAAGCGCGCCGATTAAAGCGCCACCGAAAGCAATGATCGCATCGGTGGAATCGTTTATTCTTCCCCGCCAATGGGCGACGATCTTTACAATAATTAAATAGAGAACCATAACGGCCAGACCGCTCATGAGCGGGGACATCAGGTTGACGCGGTAAGCGATGTCCTCATTGAAAGGAATCATCGAAAACAGTCGACCTAAAAGAAGGTAAAAGGGGCTGCCCGGTGGATGCGGAACACCCAAAGTATAAGCGGTGGAAATAAACTCACCGCAATCCCAGTAGGAAACGGTCGGCGCCATGGTTGCAAAATATATTATGAACGTGACCAGGAAGGTGATGCCGGCCAAAATTCGATTCCAGCGGATGTAATCAGGATGAATCATGCGTCCTTCCTCCTGAAACTCTCTTCCGATCCGTTCTCCTTGGGGTGGGTGGAATCCTGCTGATCTTTCATTTCGTTTTTCCTGTCGGGCGATTGTCTGACCCCGCCTTTTTCTTCCAAATAATTCATTTTCAATTCCGCCAATATGTGACCTAAATATTTTTCCTCCGCTTCCGATAAACTCTTATCCATCCGTTTATATATCATGTCCAGCATATCAATGCTGATGGAAGCCTGGTATAGATCCCGTTCAAATTTTCCGTTTACCGGGTTTTTTATTTTCCCTAAAGCAATCCAGACGCTATGCACAATCGAAGAAATAAGTTGATCAAATAACTGCTTTTCGGTTAACCGGCTCTCTAATGTCATGCTTATCCTTTACGGATTGTCTGGTAAAAACGCAGAAACAGTTCTCATGTTCCTGCGATACCAAGTTTCAAAATAATCCCGGTAATTTAGGGTGAGATGGGGAAAAGGACGAAAAGATATTACAACTCCGGGAAACAACTTGCTTTATAAGATCGTTCCGGGTATTCCGGTTACGAAAACACCACAACGACTGCTTCTTTTGGTATCCCGCCAGGCGGGAAAAAGTACAAGGAAGCTTGATTGTTGTTCGAGATACTATTCTTGAACAATTTAACTTATCTTGGTTCAATCCAGCCTTGGTTAAGATAAATTTGTAAATCTTTTTTATGCTTTTTGAAATGAATTGTCAGTTTTAAGCAAAACCGTAATTACCAATTCGATCCGACAATCCTTCCCCGGGAACAAAAACGCCCGGCAGCGGCTCACTTCACCTGTCGGTAAATCAGCCGATATTCACCAGTTCCAGCATGTGCTGGTATTCTTTCAAAAACCGTTGCCGGAGCAAACCGTGTTCCGG
>JAADGP010000117.1 GCA_013152315.1 FCB group bacterium | reverse complement strand
GCCGGGCGCCGATTACAATCAACGGTAAAGAATTACTGGATGCGTCCCTCAGGGAAGGCAAAGGGGTGCTCCTGATTTCCGGACATTTTGGCTCCTGGGAAATGCTGGCCGCCTGGCTGGGATACAACGGATATCCTTTTGTCGGAATCGCCCAACGTCAGAAAAATCGCGGGGCGGACAGGTTTTTCCGTGAATTGCGTGAACATAGCGGCGTGCGCCACATTTTCCGCAAAGCGCCGCTGGACAAGATGTACGCGGTGCTGAAAAACGGTGAAATTCTTGGTTTGGCCAGCGACCAGGACGCACGAAGACGGGGCGTGTTTGTGAATTTCTTCGACCATCCGGCCTCAACCCCCAAGGGAGCCGCCATGTTTCACTTGCGACAGGGCGCGCCAATGTTATTTGTTGTCTGTTACGAAACGAAACCTTATCAATACGTAGTCGATATTGAACCCATACCGATCAGAACGGGCGATGATGTCACGACCATAACGCAACAATTCACTTCCCTTTTGGAGAAAAAAGTGCGCCAATATCCCAGCCAATATTTTTGGTTCCACAGGCGTTGGAAAACGAAGATGAAGGAACCCGGCCACGGGAAAAATCAACCATGAACACAACCCGACATTGTATCCGGATGTCCCTCGCCGATCCGGACACGCTGCCAAAAGCGTCCGAAATTATCAATCAAGGCGGAATCGTGGCGTATCCGACTGACACGCTTTACGGTTTAGGGGTGGATGCCACGAATGAAGAGGCTATAGCCAGGTTAAATGAACTGAAAAGACGTACCGGTCCTGTCAGCGTCATTGCCGCCGATTTGAATATGGTTCGGACCTGGGTTTCCGTTACATCGGCCGAAATGGAAACTATCGAGCCCTACCTTGGCGGTGCCACAACGGTAATTTTGCCGGTGAAACCCGGCGTGGTCAGTAAAACAATTCTGAGTGACGATGGATGCCTCGGGATCCGAATTCCGGGTCACTCCTTTGGTCCCAATCTGGTTAAACAATCAGGAAAACCCATTACAACAACCAGCGTAAACAGGACTGGCCGGGAGCCTCTTAATGATCCCGATCAAATTTACGAGGAGTTCGCTACGGAAATAGACCTTCTCGTTGATGGAGGAACGTTACCGGCGTCACACGGCTCGAAGATTTACAAATACCATAACGGTAAATTTGTTACTATCCGACCCTGAGATGCGTCGTTTATTAACACTAATCTTTTCATTACTGTTTCTGCTATCCACGTTGGTAAGCCAGACCGTACCCTTTAAAGTAGGGGAAATTCTGGAATACTCGGCCCATTTTAACGTTATTCCGGCCGGAACGGCTTCCCTACAGGTTCTTTCCATCGATACCGTAAACGGCGTTCCCACTTTTCATGTCCGTTTTGAAGCCAAAACCAGCGCCATTGCGGATCGTTTATATAAAATCAGGGATCGAATTGATACCTGGTTGGACAGAAAAAATTTAGCGACTCATAAACAAAGCAAACGCATCCGGGAAGGAAGTTATCGTAGAAAATTCGATACGATTATCGACTATTCACAATCCATCGCCGTCACCAACGGCGACACACTATCCATTACTCATCCCGTCAGGGATCCCTACTCGCTGTTTTACTATTTGCGCACCATCCCGTTATCAGAGGGTACCGTCATTCCTTTTACGACCTTCGACAGCAATGTACTGACCAATTTTCACGTCATTGTGGGAGGCAAGGAAACCATCTTTGTTCCGGCCGGCACCTTCACCAGCCTGGTGGTAAAACCGTACCGTGAAGGAGGTATCTTATTTAAAAATCAGGGCGCAATGAAAATCTGGTTCAGCGACGATGCCCGACGTTTACCGGTACAGATTCATGTCAAAATGAAGTACGGATCGATGCTTCTCCGTTTGAAAAAGTTTAATCTGTAAACAACCTCCCGATGTCGTTCACGATTACGGTTATCATCAATAATAGAAGCAACGCCATACCGATTTGCTGAATAACCATCCGGGCTTTCACGGTTAATTCTCTCCGGATTATGGCCTGAATAAGGGTAATTAATATATGACCGCCGTCCAATCCCGGAATTGGCAGAATATTCAAAAATGCCAGATTCACACTAAAAAAGGCAATAAATCCCAACAGCGGCAACCAACCGGCTTTGGCCGTCTCACCCGCTATTTGAGCGACGGCGATGGGACCACCCAGTTCCTTGATAGACGCTCCACCGGTGACCAATAACCGAACACTGGTAAATATCATCCCGAAACTGTTGACGGTTGATCTCAAACCCGCCTTCAGGGCTTCAACCGGCCCGATGGGCCGATAATTAAAGTCCGGGTAAATTCCGATTGCCCCTAACGTGTCCATTCGGCCTTCGTTCATGAACACCTGGTAAGCGGTTGTTAACGTTTTTTCGAAAGTCTGATTTTCTCGTTCCCAGGTTATGGTAATGGTTTGTTCGGGAATTGCGTGGATCTTTTTGGCCATCTCCGCCCAGGAATTAACCGGTTCTCCATCAATCGCAACAATTCGATCGCCGGGTTCCAGTCCGGCGGCCTGGGCCGGCATCCCATCCACCAACTGGGAAACAACCGGGTCGGGTTTGGCTTCCGGAATCCCTATTTTCCAGGCCAGGCCGGTATAAAGAAAATAGGCCAGCAGAATATTCATGAGCACCCCGGCGCTCATTACCCAAACCTGTTTCCACGGCGATTTGCTCATGAATTCATCGGGCGCATGCTTGATCTCGGTGTCCAGACTCTCATCAATAATCCCCGCCATTTTAACATAACCACCCAAGGGAACCAGTGCCACGCAATACTCCGTTTTGCTTCCCGCTCTACCCGGTCTTTTTAATGTCTTTTCCACTACCGGAGCCCAAACATACTTTCCACCGGAATCTTTACGGTAAAAGAACAGTCGAATTTTCCAACCATCCTTTATGGAGGTAAACGACAATAATCTTGGCGGAAATCCGATGGAAAAGCGGTCAACCCGAATCCCCACGGATCGGGCTGCCAGGTAATGTCCCAGTTCATGGACGAAAACCAGAACTCCGATAACGACGATGGTGGCCCATAACATAGTCATGACACTATATCCGGCAGATTTGTATTAACATTAGCAATTTTTTCTCTTAATTCAGTTGTACAAATTAACAAACGATTTTGTCCATTCTTCAAGTTGTATTAAATCCTCCAGTTTCGGATGTTTGATCCATTCATGTTGATCACAGGCGGCTTGGATAATCTTGGGGATATCGGTAAACAATATCTCATTTTTTATGAACCGGTACACGGCCTGTTCATTGGCCACGTTAAGCACCGCCGGTGTTGATCCCCCTTTTCTTAAAGCCTCGTAAGCGAGACCAATTGCCGGAAAACGATTCATGTCGGGGGTTTCAAACGTCAGCTTACCTAATTTAACAAGATCCAATCGTTCCCAATTTGATTCAACGTGCCGCGGGTAGGTCAAGGCATACTGAATCGGAATCTTCATATCCGGGACTCCCATTTGCGCCTTGACGGAACCGTCTTTGAATTCCACTGCGGAATGAATAATCGACTGGGGATGGACCACGATATCGATCTGGTCCGGCGGTAATCGAAATAGCCAATGCGCTTCGATCACTTCCAGTCCCTTATTCATCATTGTTGCCGAATCGATGGTAATTTTTTTCCCCATGTTCCAATTTGGGTGCCGCAACGCTTCGGCCACCGTGATTTCGGAAAAGGTTTCGGCTTCCCGCGTTCGGAAAGGACCGCCGCTACCGGTTAGTATGATGCGCCGCACGTCTTCTTTTTCTTCCCCCGCCAGACATTGCCAGATAGCGGAGTGTTCACTGTCCACCGGAAAAATGTCCGCCCCGGTTTCGGCCTGGGCCCGGGCGATTAGTTCGCCGGCCATTACCAGACTTTCCTTGTTGCTAAGGGCAACATCTATTCCGGCGTTAACCGCCAATAATGTGGGTTCCATCCCCGCTGAACCGACCAGGCCATTCAACATAATGTCCACATCCGTCCGCGCCGCCAGTTCCAATAATCCTTCCCGGCCTTTCAATACGGAAATACCTTCTCCGGAAAGCGTTTTCTCAACGCTCCGGGCAACTTCCGGATCAACAACGGCCACGGCTTCCGGATGATAGGTTCGGGCCTGCTTAATGAGCAGGTCACCATTTTGATTCGCGGAAAGGTAACAAACGTTTATTTCATCACCCAACATATCCACAACCTGCAAGGTGTTCACCCCGATGGACCCTGTCGATCCCAATATGGACAGCCTTTTCGCCATTAATAAAATCCTTTTAACAGATTCACTCCAAAGGTAGCCGATCCGCCGGTGATTCGCAATTGCGGGTTTAAAACAAAAGGCGGAATGGCAATACGTGTTCCCAGTAAAATGTAATTAAATTTTCCCTTTAGACGAGTAACCCCGTCGGATATCAGGAAAAACCTGCTCCTGTATTCGTTTACGCCGAATCCTATTACCGCTGGTAGTTTGTCATAAATTGAAAATGTTTTTATCAAATTAATATCGATTATCCGTTGACGCAGGTTTACCGGGCCCTCTAACCTCGAAAATTGACTCGTGAGCCGCCACCCCCGGTCTTCTTCCATATCAGTCAAAAACAAATCGAATCCGAAGGATGCAATTTGAATTACGTCACCGCCGCTTTTAAATCCGCTCAGTTGACCGTTCACAAGTAAATTGTCCGTTACCACTAAGGAGCCGTTTAAGACGGGTAACCCTCTCAAACGGCGGGCGGCGAATTCGGTTCCACTTAAATCCACCCCATAGTTATAGGCTATCCCAAGCCGCATTCGCTGATCGGTTTTTCGGGCATAAACAGGACGGCTTCCCAAGGCCAACGAAAGGCCTTTTATATAGGGCTCTACTTCCGCGCGAAAACTCGGCCCTTGAGCGGGTGATAAATCAAACGTTGTCCACTGTGAAAACCCCGGGGAAAGATTAATAACAATCAGAATCGATAATAATCCGCGGATGTTCATAATGGTCCGTGCCCGGGCCTGTATTATATGACACCCCGCTCGCTGGCTGAAATAAAGTCAATAATATCCTGTACCGCCGGTTCCGCGGCGAGTTCCGTTTTCATTTTTTCCAGCGCCTCGGAGCGTTTTAACTCCGAACGGAAAAACCAGCGGTAAGCACGTTTAATATTGCGCCGGCTTTCTTCGGAGAATCCCCGTCGCATCAGTCCCACGCGATTTATCCCCGCATAGCGCAACGGCTCACCGGCCGCCAGAATAAAGGGCGGCACATCCTGAACGATTCTGAATCCTCCACCGACAAAAACATGTTTCCCTATTTTTGAGAACTGATGCACCAAAACGCCGCCTCCCAGGGACGCCCAATCGCCGATTTCGACATGGCCCCCTAAAGTCACCAGATTGGCCAGGATAACGTTTTCTCCAATAAGACAATCATGGGCGATATGCACGTAAGCCATTAAAAGTGTATTTGAGCCGACTTGGGTAATTCCATGGGCGGCGGTACCGCGATTAACGGTAACATACTCCCGCAGAACCACATTATCGCCGATTTCAACCCGTGTTTCTTCCCCACGATATTTCATATCCTGCGGTTTTTCACCTAAAGAACAATAATGGAATACCTGACAATTCTCTCCGATGGTGGTACCGGATACAATGGTAACAAAATTACCGATGGTGGTACCGTTGCCAATGGTCACACCATCTTCGATGACGGAATAGGGGCCGACCGACACGTCATCGCCAAGAACGGCGCGTTTTCCGACTAGTGCCGTTGCATGGACTGAGGTAGGAATAATTAACCTCCGGCCCGATCGACCACGTTTGCCATCAGGATTGCTTCGGCGACAAGTCGATCACCCACATATGCTTTCCCCGTGCAAACGGACCGCCTGGAGCCTGAATTTCAGTAACGATAACTCCAACCGCAATTGATCTCCGGGAATGACCGGAACGCGAAACTTCGAGCGCTCAATAGCGGTAAAAAACATATTTTTATCAAGCGGATTATCCACACTGTTCAGAACCAGGAAAGCTCCGGCTTGCGCCATTCCCTCTAAGATCAGCACCCCCGGCATTACCGGTTGACCGGGAAAGTGTCCCTGAAAAAAGGGCTCATTATAGGTAACGTTTTTTATGGCGGTCAGTTTTTCTCCCGGAGTCATTTCCAGGATCCGATCAATTAATACGAAAGGATAACGATGGGGTAAAAGTTTTAGTAGTCCGTTAATATCAAGGATGTAATCCGACGAAGTTTTCTTTTGATACTTTTTCTGGAGAATCTTCTTTTCATACTCCCGTTTTATTTTCTTCACCAATTCCACATTGGCGGCATGGCCGCTCCGGGCGGCTATAACATGCCCTTTAATCGGAATTCCCAAAAGCGCCAGATCACCTATTAAGTCCAGGGCTTTATGACGGACCGGTTCATTTTTAAATCTTAATTTTTTTCCGTTCAGGATGCCATTGGCGCCCATAATAATTTCATCCTTAATACCAAACAGCAAACGCAGACGATTAATCTCATCCGGATCTAATTCTTTATCGATGATTACCACCGCATTATCAAGATTTCCCCCTTTAATCAGTCCCTGTTCCTTTAATTTTTCAATTTCACTCAAAAAACAAAACGTCCGTGCCGGCGCGATTTGCGTGGCGAACTTTTCATCCATATTGTAAATGGCGGTATATTGGGTTCCCAGGGACGGGAATTTATAATCAACCATAAAAGTAACCCGGAATCGATCCGAAGGCAAAACATGAATATCAACGCCTCTTTCAGGGTCGGAATAAGCAATGGCGCGATCAATTTCGAGCACTTCACGGGGGACGCTTTGCTCCTTGATTTTCGCTGCCAATAACGCTTCCACGAACTCCTTCGCGCTGCCATCCATTACCGGTGGCTCTTTGCTGGTTAATTCAATCAATATATTATCGATACGCAGACCGGTGACCGCCGCCAGGGCGTGTTCGACGGTATGGACGCGTACGCCATTCGATTCAATGGTTGTTCCACGGGAAATATCGGCGACGTGATCAATATCAGCCCGGATTTCAGGGCAACCTTCAATATCCATACGAACAAACCGTATTCCAAAATTTTCTTCAGCCGGCTTAAATGTGATGGTGCTTTCCAATCCGGTGTGCAATCCCACTCCGGTACACGAGCACGGTTGGCTGATTGTGCGTTGATTTCTATTCATAAGTTGTACTCAAGAGAATAATTTGTGTTCTAATTTTTCCAGTCGTTTTTCCAAACGGACCACCTGACTAAAAACAGCGTCACGGCGGTTTTGTTCGCGAATTTCCCGGGCGGGCATACCGGCGTAAATCTTGCCCCCGGGGAGGGATTTGGTAACCCCTGTCTTGGCCGCAAAAACGGCCCGATCCCCTATTTTCAGATGGGGCGCCACACCCGCCTGGCCGGCAAAAATACAAAAATCCCCGATCTCCGTACTGCCGGCAATCGCCACCGCCGCGGTTAACAAACAACCGCGACCAATTTTAACATTATGGGCAATGTGAACCAGGTTGTCAAACTTGGTCCCGTCACCAATCGCCGTGTTGCCGATCGTCCCCCTGTCAATCGCACAATTCGCTCCGATCTCAACATCATCGCCGATGATGACCGCGCCGTTCTGTGGAATTTTATGGTGGGTATCCCCTTCCGTGACAAAGCCGAAACCATCGCTTCCGATGACGGTGCCACTATGAATAACAGCTCGATCGCCGATAAAACAATGATGATAGATTACAGCGTGGGAATGTATCATTGCCCACTCTCCAATCACCGATTCCTGTCCCAGGGTTACATGGGAGCCCAAAACCGTATTGTTCCCGATACGCGCGCCGGCCTCCACTACGGAATAGGCGCCTATCGATACCTCGGAGCCGATGGTGGCGGTCTCATCCACTACCGCGGTGGGGTGAATTCCCTTGGGCGTGCGCAGTGGCGATTGGAACCGGGCCAATATTTTCGTCATTGCCAGTTGGGGATTTTTTACGACAATTCCGGCTTTGGTTCCCAACAGGTCACCGTCGGCCACAAGAACGGCGGTTGCTTTGGTGTCGGCAAGGTACTTTTTATACTTGGGATTGCTCAAAAACGTCAGCGTCCCGGGTTGACCGTGTTGGATTTCCGAGACGCCTGCAATCTCCAATTCGGGATTGCCGACAACTGTTCCCCCAACCAGGGATGCCAATTCTTGCAGTGTATACAAAGAAATGTTGCTTTATTTGTTGTTGCTATTGTCTTCGGCGTCGGCGGCTTTTCTTAACTCATACAGAACATCGTCGGTTAAGTCATAAGTCGGCTTGCCGTAGAGCAGGGAAACTGATCCGTCAAAAATGAAATCATAGCCTTTCGAAATGGCGACTTTATCCACTGCTCGTTTTACTTTGGATAAAAGGTCGTATTCCATTTGGGCCTGACGTTTATAGAGCTCCCCTTCGGGTCCGACTTTTTCGGCCTGGTAATTCTGAATTGCGATTTCCTTTTCGGTAATTTCCTGTTCTTTTTCCCGGCGCCATTCAGGCGAACTCATGAGCCGCTGTGTTTCGTATGCTTGCTTTAAGCTGTCCAAAACGCGAAGCTTTTCCTGGTATTCGTACTGGACTTTTCTGAATTCCAACTGCAGTTGTGTTTCGGCCTCTTTGAATTCTTCGTATTCTTGTCTGACTCTTTCTGATGAAATGTAACCGATCTTTACCTGACCAAAGGTCAATATTGGAAATAACATGATCCCGATTAATAGGGTGAAAATGACATTCTTCCGTGTCACTAGTACCTCCTTATTGTCAATTTAAAATGGTTGTCCAAATGTAATGGTATAGGTCCAGCCCTCTGGTTTTCCGTCTCCGGTAATATCATCAAAACCATAACCTATATCAAAACCCAACATTCCGATCATGGGCATGAAAAAACGAATTCCGGCACCCGCCGCACGCTTCAGGTTAAGCGGGCCGGAACGTGGCAGGTAAAATGGCTCAAACATATTCAGACCGTTCCAGACATTACCCATTTCAGCAAACGCCAAACCATACACAACCGGATTTTCGGAAAAGGGGAATCGAAACTCCGTAGTGAATTTCACCATCGTGTTTCCTCCCAGCGGTCCCCCGTTGGATGTGAGCGGACCAATGGCGTTATCCGGATACCCGCGAAGCATATTCCCATAGGGAATTCCGTTCCCACCCATAACAAAACGTTCGTCAAACGGAATGATAGACCGTTCGCCTTTTTCCGACGGCAAGGGCTGTATCGTTCCGACTTTAATAGAACTCATCAAAACAAATTTCCAGAATGTAGGGGTATACCATTCCAAATTCAATACGTGTTTATGAAAGTCTTCATTTCCTCCCAGGGAACCTCCGGACAGGGTGGCTTCCCAAACCATCCGTGACCCGCGGGTAGTGAACTCGGGTCGATCACGACTATCGCGGGTAATTACTTGCGTAATGCTGATCCCCGAGGAGTGGGTCCGCGTGGAGTCGTTGGGATCGGTATAACCGATAAACCGCATAATATCGTCTTTTGTCCCCTTATAATCTTTCCTTGTGACCCGGAAAACCCAATTCCCCCGGAAAAAATCGTCCGGCCACCGGAAACGGCGACCCCAACTGGTCGATCCTCCCCGAATGGTAAAATCGATGGGATAATAATAATTTGTTGACGCGCCCCGAAACGTGTAGAACAAGGAAGCTCCGACCAAATTGGGAGTGTCAAAAATCATCGGATCGGTAAAACTCAGACTGAACGACCGATATTTGGATGGTTGGGTGCGACTGTAGAAAGAATAATTGGTTCCAACGTTAAAACTAAGGAGGAATTTCTGACCCAAACCCCTGAAGTTGTTGAATTCCAAACCGCCTCCGCCGGTCATTCCGTATTCTCCCGTGAATCCGATATTGGCGCTGGCCCGATCGGACGATTTTTCCTCCACGGTAATATCCAGATCCACCTGATCCTCATCCACCGGCACAACATCGGGGTTTACGTTGGAAAAATAGTTTAAAATCCAGACTTCCCGTTGACTACGGATAAGTTTTTCCCGGTTAAAGACATCGCCCGGAAAAATTTTCAATTCGCGGCGGATTACATTTTCCCGTGTTTTCGTATTCCCGCTGATATAAATATTCCGCACATAAACTTTATGGTTTTCGGTGATGACAAAATGAACATCCAGCGAATCCTCCCCTACGGGTGTTATCTGGGGATCAATCTGGCTGTAAATATATCCCCGGTCCATATATAATCCCTGAACCTGGTCATACACGGCCCGATTAAAATCTTCCTCACTATAATAATCCCCCTTGGATATATCCAGGCGTCGTTCCAATTGTTCATCCGTGAAAAGCGTATTCCCCTCCCAACTGAAATTCCGGAATTTGTACCGGGGGCCTTCTTTCACGGTAATATAGATGTTCATCTTACGCTTGTCTTTACTGTAGACCACCGAATCGGAGAGAACGGTAAAATCACGGTACCCATTGTTTCGATAAAACTCCTTAAGAGCTGTCAGGTCCTCTTCATACTTGTCTTCTTCAAAATGGGACCGCCAGAAAAGATACCAACGTTCCTGCTTTGTCTCTTTCAACACCCGTCGCAAGCGCCAGTCGGAGTATGCTTTATTTCCCTTAAATACAATTTTATTGATTTTAACCTTTTTGTTTTCTTTGATGTGAAAAACAATATCCCTGGTGTTCGCCCGAACTTTTTCAGATTTTATGTTTTTTACTTTTGTAGGTACCAAATCGGCTGTGATTTCCGCTAACAGGTATCCTTCATCGGCGTAAAGATTCTTGAGTTTATTAATCGATTCGGTGACCAAGTTCGGTTTAATTCTTTGACCCGATTTTAGCTCTAATTTTTCTTCTAATTTGCTGTCTTTCAGTTTTTTATTCCCCTTGAACCGCAACTTGCCAAGGATCGGCGTTTCCTCCACCACGATAGTCACGTAAATCCCTTCCGGTGTTTCCTTATCGAGACGAATCTGGATATTTCCGAACAATCCCAATTGCCACAGCCGTTTTACGCTCCGGGAAAAATCGCCGGGCTTTATTGTTTCTCCGACCTGTAATCCGGCCGTATACCGTATCATGTTAGCGGTTGTCAGGCTATTCCCCTCAACTTCCACTCCCAGCAATTTTACGTCGGGGGTCGGTGCCTGGGAATAAAGGAAACTCCCGCTCAGAATGAACAAAACAAACCAGGATTTAATAGAATTCACCGTTTTTTCTGAAGTTGTTCACTGACTTTACCAAACCGGCGTTCACGGGTCTGGTAGTCAGAAATCGCTTCCAATAATTCCTTTTCGCGGAAATCCGGCCAAAAGGTAGGGGTAACATAAATTTCAGTGTAGGCAATTTGCCACAATAGAAAATTGCTGACGCGATACTCTCCACCGGTACGAATCAACAGATCGGGATCCGGCATGGAAGCGGTAAACAAATGGGCGGTTATCGTTGCTTCCGTGATTTCATCGGGAGCCAGTTCGCCGGACTGAGTCAATTTCGTTATTTTTCGCACCGCCTGGAGAATTTCCTGTCGACTCCCGTAACTAAGCGCGAGATTCAGATTTAAACCGGTGTTATTCTTCGTTAGTTCAATTCCCTCTTCAATGCCTTTGCGCGCATCGGCGGGTAAATCTTCAATGTTGCCGATGGTAGTAAGGCGAACGTTATTTTTATTCAAATCTCTCACTTCACTGCGGATCGTCCTAAGCAAAAGCCGCATCAGCGCCGAGACTTCGACCCTTGGCCGCGCCCAATTCTCAGTCGAAAATGTGTATAAAGTTAAGTGATCAATTCCAATTTCACCGCATACGCGGGTGATTTCACGGACGGAATTAATCCCTTCCCTATGGCCGGCCACCCGACTGAGAGACCTCTGTTTTGCCCATCTTCCGTTTCCATCCATGATAATTGCAATGTGGGCAGGTAGGTCTCCCCGGGTTGTGACTGTTTTTCTTAAGTCCGATTCTGTCATCTTAAAAATCAATCCCCTGAAGAGAAAAGCGCGCGCGAAATTACCTTGTTAGTGGGCGGTAGTCAATAAATACTCTCGTCGTCAACACGTATCCCGCCCGAGGTATACGTTCCATCATTTCTTCGGTTCCTCAACTTTAATTACACCCTTTTACGACGATCCCGGCCTGCGGGAAATTATTCCGGCTAAAACGCCATTCCGTACTGAAATAATAAGAATTTCATTAGCCACTCTCCGCACCACAACCCGATTGCGGTCGTCCGTAAAAGATTTAATTTCCCCGACGAAAGCGCGTGGTGAATCTGGGCCCAGAAAAGACCGTAACCCGCGAGGGGGAAAACAATACCTAACTCCGCCGCCGCAATGAATAAATCGCGATCGTTCGCGAAAATAAATTCGTACAATAACGTGTTTCCAACGTAGGGATCTTCAACCATACCTATGAGCATCACAATCACTGTCCGGACCAACCGAAGAGCCAGCAGGGACAGCACGATTATAAGGGGCCAGTGCATGAACCGGATCTGTTCGGCGTGTTTACCAACCACCAACCGTTTCACAATCAGCAGAAATATGCTTCCCGATAAAAGGCCGGAACTGACTATCCCCATCGTTACCGCCGGCCAAAGCGGTATGGTTTGTACCAGGTGGTAATAAATGCGGTAAAAAATAATGATTCCAAAAACGGTGGGGACCAATATCAACAGGGGGCTAACGGCCTCCGAGTTCCAGTAGTAGGCCGCAATCGAGAGAACGACAACCAACCATACTACAGCGGCAATCTGTAGTTGGAAATTTACCGCATTCAACCATAGTCCCAGCACCCCCATTCCGCTGCTTATCACAAGGACAGTCAAATTATTGCGCACCAGCCGGACACCGCCCCCCACCTTGTACATCAACGACATAAAGAGCGGATAAATAACGGCAATACCCATTGCGGTTAAAATAAATATGGGACCTGAATAGAAATCCATATCCAAAGACTCCCGGAAATTATCCCTTTGTTTCCACGATCATCATTTCAATGGTTTCAGGTTTTCTTCAATGGCGTCTACAATTCCCCGGTAAACAGCGCTGATAGAGGAATCGGGATTTTTCAGTACAACCGGAATACCGGCGTCGGTGGATTCCACGATTTCCTGTGAAATCGGAATTTCCCCCAATAACGGTACCCCTAACCGCTCACTCTCACGGGCTCCGCCGCCGCGTTTAAACAAGTCGAAACGAACAACGAATCTTCCCGTTTCGTCCACGGAAACGGGATCGTTCTTATCAAACCGTATGGTGAGGGAGGGCGGCAACTGACCCTCCGGTATAAGCACTTTCCCTTCGACTTGCAAACCGGACATATTCTCCACCACCCCTAAAACCGGGGCATTTACCTTGCGAAACATATCGGCCCCTTTGCGCACGTCCGCCAGGGCAATGTCCTGAGGTGTGGTTACAATTATCGCTCCGGAAATTTGAATTTTCTGGGTTAGTGTTAACTGCACATCACCGGTGCCCGGAGGCAAATCCAACACTAGGTAGTCCAGGTCACCCCATTCAACGTCGGCGAAAAACTGTTCCGTCATGCGCGCCACCATGGGGCCGCGCCAGATTACGGGCGTTTCGTTTCCGCTGATGAAGCCGAAACTCATGACCTTCATTCCGTACCGCTCCAGGGGCAGTAATTTCTTTTCGGCGGTTATTTTCGGTCGATCATTAAGCCCTAAAATAATCGGCAACGACGGTCCGTAGATGTCAAGATCCAGCAGACCGATGCGGTAATT
>JAADGP010000112.1 GCA_013152315.1 FCB group bacterium | reverse complement strand
CAGCCACTAAGATCGCAAAGACGTATGAATAATAAGAAAAAGCGTGAAGAACAAAATATTTTTTAAAAACAGTTAGTGTTCCTTCGGGAAAATTCGTGCAATTCGTGTTTAATGAACAACACCGGTTTTTACGAAACCGTCAATAAATCATCAACTAACTGGACAAACACACTCGCCCCTACCAGCAAAGCGCGTTCATCAATATCGAAATGGGAACAGTGATGGGGAACGCTCATCGGGTCCCGGCCGACAGGGGCGGAACCGATAAAAAAGAAACATCCGGGGACTTTTTCCAGATAATAAGCGAAATCTTCTCCACCCATTGATAAATAAGGTTCACCGGCACCCTTTCCAACGATTTTGCGGGCCGCGGTAAATACTTTTTGATAAGCCTGTTTATCATTAATCGTAGGCGGATATCCGTCTTCGTAATCTATTTCCATCCCGGCGTTAAAGGCCCGGCCAATGCCGGTAATTATTGTTCGTAACCGGCGTTTTATCATCTGCCGGTTCGCTTCGGTGTAAGCCCGTGTTGTTCCGTTCAATACCACCTTGTCGGCAATGATGTTAAAATTATTTCCTCCGGCGATTTTACCCACGGTTACGACGGCGCTTTCGATGGGATTGGTGTCACGGCTTACGATGGTCTGAAGAGCCGTTATCAGGTGCGCGGAAACCACTACGGCATCAACGGTCCCCTGGGGAGCGGCGCCGTGTCCGCCCTTCCCGTTTACCCGGATTTCAAAAATATCCGCCGATGCCAGGATCGGTCCGGGCTTTAGTCCGATCTGCCCGAAGGGCTGGTAATTCCAGAGATGCAAACCGTAAATCTCATCCACACCATTCAGACCTCCGTCCGAGATCATGTACCGGGCGCCGCCTTCGCCTTCCTCAGCCGGTTGGAACAAAAAACGTACTGTTCCTTTTATCCGCTCCCGACGCTCCGCCAAGACCTTTGCCACCCCCAACAATATAGCTGTGTGTCCATCGTGCCCACAGGCGTGCATAATCCCGTCGTGCACCGATTTATATTCGACATCGTTGGTTTCATGGATCGGAAGGGCGTCCATATCGGCCCGCAGGGCGATGGTCGGACCGGCCTTACCCCCCGTGAGAGTTCCCACAACACCGGTTTTGCCCACGCCCGTCCGGACTTCAATCCCGCAGGAGACAAGATATTCCGCAACCAGATTGGCTGTCCGGTGAACTTCGAAACCCAGTTCCGGGTGCCGGTGAATATCCCGCCGTATGGCGACGATTTCTCTTTCCAGCGCTTCAATCTCGGGGCGAATATTAATGGTCATAATAATCCTCTTCTTTCAGGTAACACAATAACGGAATATTTTCACAAAAGGTCCTGATTTCCGGCCCGGCACTCCTCACCGGCGTTTATCAAAACAACAATTTCGGTCAATAAACGGATAAAAGACGATTTCACCCGGTCCGCGGTTTCCAATACTTCCTCATGGGTCAATGGTTTATCGATAATTCCGGCGGCGTAATTGGTGAGGGTCGATATGGCCAACGTGGGAATAGCGAATTCCGCCGCGGCCTGGATTTCCGGGACGGTGCTCATTCCCACCGCATCGCCTCCCAGTTCCCGGAAGAAATCGATTTCCGCCGGCGTTTCATAAGCCGGCCCCAAGACCCAACAATAGATGCCTTCCTTCAACGGAACCGCTACCCGTTCGGCGGCGGTCTTCGCCAGCTTCAGCAGGTTCGGGCTATGAAAAGGATGACCCGTAAAACACCTGGGAAGTTCGATCCCATAACGAAAGGTACAATCCATATGTCCCTTGATGAGCATTAGGTTCCCGGGAGGCGTTTCCGGTCTCATCGACCCGGCGGCATTGGTGATGATCAGCCGATTCACCCCCAACTTGTGGAATAACCGTATGGGGAGCGTAACCGTGTGGTAATCGTACCCTTCGTAAAAATGAAACCGGCCCCTGGCTACAATCAGCGGGTTACCCCGCAACCGACCGACCACAAATTCACCGGAATGACCGGCCACGGTGGAACGCGGATAATGGGGAATGTCGCCATAGGGAATCACGACCGGATCCGTTAACTGATCGGCAAAACTTCCCAATCCCGATCCCAGGATAACCGCCGTCCCCTCCCTGAAAGCGGTTTGATCGGCAACGAATTCCGCCATTAAGGATACGTCCGGATTCACCGTGGATCCTCATTCAGCGGCACCGCCAGTTGACCGCAACCGGCACCGATATCGACCCCCCGGCTCCAGCGTACGGTCACGGTAAAAGGCGCATTATATAATGTTCTTACAAACCGTTCAACCCGATCATCGTCCGGTCGTTTGATTTTACTGCCAATTTCATTGTACGGAATCACATTGACTTTGCACGGCAGTTCGCCGATCAACCGGATTAACCGGCGGGCGTCGTTTCCGGAATCGTTGATCCCCGCCATAAGCACATATTCAAACGTGGGATGATTGCGGGTCTTTTGGTAATAATACCGGGCCGCCGATAATAATTCCGGCAAGGGGTAGTTTTTCGCCACGGGCATGATTTTTTGGCGTTGTTCCTGCCGGGCGCTGTTCAGGCTGATGGCCAATTTAAAGCGCCGCCGTTCGTCGGCAAACCTGAGGATTTTGGGAATAATCCCCACCGTGGACACGGTGATCTTACGGGCTCCCAGACTAATGCCGTCGGGATGATTCAATAACTCGGCCGCCTGCATAACGTTGCGGTAGTTCAAAAACGGTTCACCCATGCCCATGAATACGACATTGGTAATTCTTGGCTCCGATTCGGCCTGCAGCAACAGAAACTGATCCAGTATCTCCCCGGGCGTCAGGTTCCTCCGAAATCCCATTCTTCCCGTTGCGCAGAACGCGCAATCCGCCGCGCACCCCACTTGGGTGGAAAGGCATACCGTCACCCGGTTCTTTTCCCTCATCCAGACGGCCTCGATCATTTCTCCCGTAACCAGCTGAAATAAATATTTCCGGGTTGAATCCGAATCCGACCCGGAATGGCCGACTTTCGTCAGGGTGTGGATTACCGCTTCCGATTCCAGCCGCCGGCGAAGGGTTTTCGGAATGTTTCGCATATCCCGAAAAGCAGGTACTTTCCTGGCGTAGATCCAATTAAAGAGCTGCCGCGCGCGAAAACGCGGTTCACCGATTTCCACCAATATTTTTTCCAAAGCGGGCACATCCATTCCCACCAGGCTTACTTCCGTCTTCTTTTGCGTCACAGGCATAATGCGTAATTTCCCACAACTTTTGTGCTTCGGCAAGACAATGATCAACTGAAATTTCCGCCGACATTCCAATTGTTTCCCCTCAGGTTGCCCCGTAAGTTTTGTCCCCTTATTTGATAATGACAATTGTAACAGGATTAATCTATGAATGAACCGAAGGATATAAAACTATTGAAAGAATTAACCGCCGCCCGGGAACGGTTTCTGCAGGAAATCGGCAATGTTATTATCGGGCAAACAAACGTCCTTGACCATATTCTGATCGCCCTTTTCTGTAAAGGACATACCCTCCTGGTTGGTGTTCCGGGACTGGCCAAGACACTGATGATTAAATCCATGGCCGAGCTCCTGGATCTGAAATTCAGCCGGATCCAGTTCACGCCCGACTTGATGCCCAGCGACATCACCGGGACGGAGGTAATCGAGGAAGATCATGCCACCGGGAAACGCGATTTTCGCTTTTTTAAGGGGCCCATTTTCGGGAACATCATCCTGGCCGACGAAATCAACCGGACCCCACCCAAAACCCAGGCCGCCTTACTGGAGGCGATGCAGGAACACAGGGTCACGGCCGCCGGCAATACCTATACGCTCGAGGAACCGTTTTTTGTTCTGGCGACTCAGAATCCCATTGAACAGGAAGGTACTTACCCTTTGCCGGAAGCCCAACTGGATCGTTTTATGTTCAACCTGAAAATCGACTACCCGACCAGGGAGGAAGAAGTGGCGATTGTGCAGTCAACAACGGGGAAAATGAGCGCCTCGTTGAAAAAAGTCATCAGCCGGAAAGAATTACTGGACTTTCAGGACCTGGTTCGGCGGGTCCCGGTGGCGGCAAACGTGATCGAATTTACTGTTGATTTCGTCACGGCCACCCGCCCGAATTCCGATAAAGCTCCCGATTTTATTAAGGAATGGATTGACTGGGGCGCCGGTCCCCGGGCCTCGCAGTATTTAATTCTCGGCGCCAAAGCCAGGGCCATTCTTGACGGACGACCCACGCCGGATATCAGCGATGTGAAAGCCCTGGTGCTGCCGGTTATGCGTCACCGGGTGCTGCCCAATTTCAACGCCGAGGCCGAAGGTGTAAGTGTTGACGACATCCTGCTGAAATTATTAGATAATCGGAATTAAACACGGAAATTTCCACCACTAAAAACCGGCAGACCTTCGGTCGGCCGACAACCCCGACCCGTAATTCATAATATCAAACATGCAAAAAGTCGATAAACGCAAATACCTGAAACCGGAAATGGTGGCCCGGTTAAACAATATGTCGCTACGGGCGCGTCTGGTTGTGGAGGGGTACATCATCGGCCATCACAAAAGTCCTTACCACGGCTTCAGTGTTGAATTCGCCGAACACCGGGCTTACGGTCCCGGCGACGAGGTGCGGCACATCGACTGGAAGTTATACGGCAAAACCGACCGGTATTACGTGAAGCGTTACGAAGAAGAAACCAATCTGCGCTCATATCTGATCCTGGACACCAGCAAATCCATGACGTACGCCAGCGGTTCCATATCCAAGCTGGACTACGCCAGCTATTTGACCGCCGCCCTCTCCTACCTGATGCTGAGCCAGCAGGATGGGATAGGCCTGGTTCTTTTTGATGAAAAGATTCAACAATTCATTCCTCCCCGGTCAACTCCCAGTCACCTGAACACGGTTCTGTCCCAACTTGATCATATAAATCCCGGGAGCGACACAAAGTTAGGCCCCGTACTGCATGAAATGGCCGAACGGATTAAAAAACGCGGGCTGGTAGTCCTGATATCCGATCTTTTCGATGACCCGAACGCGGTTTTGGGCGGATTAAAACACTTCCGGCACAACAAGCAGGAAGTGATCATTTTTCATATTCTGGATCGGCAGGAATTGGAATTTGAATTCAATACCCGCACCCGGTTCAAAGATATTGAGACCGGGGAGCTTATTACCACCGAACCCTGGCATATACGATCGTCTTACCGTTCCCTGGTGGAACAGTTTCAGGCCAATTATCGCAAACAGTGCCGGAAAAGAAAGATGGATTATATTCCCCTGTTTACCGACCAGGACCTTGATCTGGCATTAAACGAATATTTACGAAAAAGACAAAAATTAGGATAAGAAAAGCCCCATTCCGTTAACCGTGAATGGGGCTTTTAAGAATCGTTATTGGCTTTGATTTATTTCCCGACCCTTTTGGATTTTTCGAAATAGCGTTGTGCTTCGTCCGCTTTCCCCTGATGAAGCAGGACTCTTGCCATGGCGCGGTAATATTCCGGATTATCCGGATCAATATAGATTAATTCCTTATAGAATTTCTCCGCCCGGCGCCACTTTTCCACGCTTTCGAATGTTTGCGCGATGCCTAATAATGCTTCCTTATCGTCCGGGTTCAATTCATAAGCCATCATGAAGTTATCTTCGGCGTTGGCGTATTCCTTGATTTTCATGTAAAGCACACCCAAGTTAAAATAAAGATCGCCCCTTTTTTTGAGGTCGTTTTCTTTTCTAATACCGATTTCATAGACTTCAATGGCCTTTTTCATCTGGTTAAGGTCGTAGTAGTTCTGTGCAAGGTATCGTATCGCGTCCGTATTACCCGGATCGAGCTTCACTACTTTCTGAAAGTATTTCTGAGCTTCTTCCAATTTGCCCATTTTGGTAAGAATTTGTCCGGCGGTCATGTTGGTGGTTTGATCATCCGGTTTCAATTCAACCGCCTTCTTAATCACCTCGAGCGCGGTATCTTTTTCTCCCAATTCGAAATAGCTTGTCGCCAGGATAGTATACGTCTGGCCTTCCTGGGGATTAATTAATTTGGCGGTCTCAAATGAAGCAATTGCCTTTTTTAAGTTGTCAATTCGTTCATCGCCGGTAGTGTTTCGGTAAGCATTAAAGTAACGCACGCCCTCGTTATATAAATCCGTCCAGTATTGCAAACGGGCCAGCTCAACATATTTTCCCACCGTAGATCCCTGCAATATCTTTTGATCCGGGTGTTCCATGGCCCGATCCAGCATTTCCGCGACCTTTTTCCAATTTTTTTGCCGGGCATATATTTCCCTGGCCAGGAGAAAGGGAACTTCGGGATTGTCCGGTTCAACTTTTAAGGCTTTGAGTAAAAATTCCTCCGCATTTTTCCAATCTTCCTGTTGAATATAAAGTTTAGCGGAAGTCAGTTCTTCACTGGCACAACCTGATAAAAAAAATCCGGCCAACACGATAGCCAATAAAGGCCACCTAAAAGCTTTCATCATGGGTTCCTCTTTTTATTATTAATATCCAATTTATTAGCCCGGTAAATTAGAAGGCGTCTATTTGCCATTCAAGCATTAACAGTGGAACGCAGGTAGGCCTTACGCTCTTCGATTTCCGCGGTTGTGACTTGCAACAAACGTTCCACCCCAAACCCTTCCACGCAGACCGAGGCCAGGGCGGATCCGGCAACCAGGGCGTCCGAAAAGGAACCGTCTCGCGCTAATTCAGCGATGAAACCGCCCCCAAACGTATCTCCCGCGCCGGTCGGATCAATAACTTCTTCAATGGGATAAACCCCCACCGATATTGTATCCTCATTATCAAACAGCACCGCTCCCCGGCTGCCGCGCTTGATAACGATTGTCCGGGGGCCCAAATCCTGCAGGCTTTTTGCAGCGTCTCTTTCGGAGGCGGTTCCCGTCAGCAGTTGCGCTTCCTCTTCGTTAATCAAAAGCACATCCGCCTTTTTTAACACCGCCAACAATTCCTTACGGGTTGTTTCAATCCAGAGATTCATGGTGTCGATGACCACTTTTTGTTGCCGGTCGTTTTGTCCCATTACCGATAACTGGAGGCCGGGATGAATGTTGGCCAGAAAAACCCACGGGACCTTGCGATTCCGTTCCGATAATTGGGGATCGAATTCCGCGAACACCCCCAGTTCGGTAAACAGGGTATCCCGCTCATCCATGTTGTCTTTGTAGCGGCCGCCCCAACGAAAGGTTTTGCCTTCCACAACTTTCAGGTCCGTTAAATCGGCGGCAAAACGCCGGTATATAGCGTGCCCTTCCGGGGGAAAATCGTTCCCCACCACACCGACGACATGTACCGGGGCGGTCCTTCCGGCCGCAATGGTGGCGTACGTGGTTGAGCCGCCCAGAAGGTTTTCTCGGGCGCCCTTGGGCGTCTCGATGGTATCGAGCGCAATGGAGCCCACAATCAGGATTGATTGATCACACATAAGGACCGGCAGTTTAACCGGAATACGGTTTCTTATCAAGGGAAAATAGTCAATTGGCGGGCTGAAATTGAAAAAGTTTCAGGTAAAAGTTGAGTCCCCCGATAATCAAACCTGATACGTGCTCATTTGAAACGTGTCAGAGCGGAGATGCCGACAGTACACAGCGACTGTCGCGGAAAAGTGATTACTCGTGAACCGGTACAAGATCAACGGGAAAAGTAACTGAAGACATACGAAACTTCGAATAAACCACAAACTCTGAAATTCCCAAATTGGCACAAAATCGTGCCCGTCAACGTCCCGTAGGGGCGAAATGTTTATAGCCAGCACAAAACAATAAGCACAAGTCCCGTAGGGACGAAACGGTAACGGCAAACGGTAAACACATTTGCCCCGAAATTTTCCCAATTCACGCACGCTTTTTTCAAATCAGCCACCCATCACACATCTGATCGTGCAGTCTGCCAGGGCGGACCGACCCTGCATTGGGAAAGTCATAAAAACTGATCTTGCAATCACACAC
>JAADGP010000001.1 GCA_013152315.1 FCB group bacterium | reverse complement strand
GACTTGTTCCGGGGTTGGATTCCGTTACGCTATAAATATCCTGTCCCTGACAAAACAGGGTCAGGGCCGGAAAAACAATACTGGTCACAAATTATGGCTTGTGTGGTAATATTAATCCATTCTTTCACCGGGGAAAGATTCAATCCGGGCCAACCCTGGACGGCTGATTTTTTCCTGCTCTTAATCACCCGTCGGCCGATCCACGGCGTTATTTTAACCGTTAAGGACAATACGGCCGGGGAATCAGATCCCCACTAATAGCAAAATCGTGAAATAGAAGGAAATAGATTTTGATAACAGGAACCCGATACGGTAAATTCGCGTCGCTTTTTCAGAAGAAATTAATCCAGAAATAATATATGAATAAGAAATTAACCCCACGGTATATCGTCATCGCCCTTGTCCTTATCTGGGCCATTTACGCTCTTTGGCCGACTATTCGCTACCAAACCCTGTCTCCGGAAGAAATGGAGGAATTACGGGTAAACGGTACCTTGCAGGAACTGGAAGCCAAAATTATCAAACAGGGGTTGGATTTAAAGGGGGGTATGTACATTGTACTGGAAGTTGATATCCCCACCCTGGTTTCAAATTTAGCCACCAATAAGGATAAAAAATTCGAACACGCCCTGGCCGAAGCGAAATCGCAATTAAGTTCCGGCTCCCCGGATGTCGATTTCTTTACTATTCTGGGCCAGATCGCGGAAAAACGCAAAATACGGCTACGACGGTATTTTAATGAATACGGCGCCACTAACGACGCCGTTTTGAATCGCTTACGCGACGAAGCGAACGACGCGATCGACCGCGTTTTGGAAATCCTTCAAAACCGGGTGGACCAATTCGGCGTCTCCGAACCGACGATTCAAAAACAGGGCAGCCACCGGATTGTGGTGGAACTGGCCGGTATTCAGGATCCGCAACGGGCGCGGGCTTTATTGCAAAACACCGCCCTGCTGGAATTCTATATTGTAAAAAGTCCTGAAGTCGTCAACGACCTGTTACTCCGTATTGACAAAATACTTAAAGGCAGTTCCGAGCTGGATGAATTGGCCCTGACCGAAGAAACGGCGGACACAACAAAACCCAAAGAAGAAACGCCGGTGAGTAAAGATGAGGTCGTATCCGTCAGCGAATTGTTTGGAGAAGAAACGGAAGAACTTACCGGGGAAGATACCACTGCCGACACTTCGGTGGTGGTTGACAAACGGCTGTTTGAAGAGCGCCCGTTTTCTTCACTTTTGCGAAATCTGGGGAACGATATAGGAGTTCCCGAAAGCAATATTTACGCCGTAAACAAAATCCTGGCGTTGCCGGAGATCCAGGCCAAGCTGGAAGCCGAAAACGGACAATTCATGTTCGGCAATGAGCCGGAAGTATTCACCGACGCCAGCGGGAAAAAAGAACGTCTCTACCGGTTATACTATCTCGAAAGGGATCCCGAACTGACCGGTGGTGTGATTGAGGAGGCACGGGCCACGATCGGCGGACAGGCCAGCGGCGCTTCCGGGCAACCGGTGGTGCTGTTGGACATGAACAGCGAAGGCGCCAAACAATGGGCGCGCATTACCGGTTCCAATGTGGGTCGACGGGTGGCAATCGTTTTGGACAAGAAAGTCCACATGGCCCCGAATATTCGTGAGAAAATTACCCGCGGGGGCACTCAGATCGAGGGCTTTGCCAACATGGATGAAGCCAAGGACCTGGCGATTGTCCTGCGTGCCGGTGCGCTGCCGGCGCCGGTCAAGATCATTGAAGAGCGAATCGTGGGCGCTTCCCTGGGTTCGGACTCCGTGCGCAAAGGCACCCTGTCCGTCCTGGTAGGTCTGGCGCTGGTATTGTTGTTTATGGTCTTTTATTATAAATGGGCGGGATCAATCGCCGACTTCGCCCTGGTCTGGAACATCGTGTTGGTTTTGGCCGTCCTGGCCTCCCTGGGAGCGTCCCTGACCCTGCCGGGCATTGCCGGGTTAATCCTGACCGTCGGTATGTCGATTGACGCGAACGTGATCATATTCGAACGAATTCGTGAAGAATTGCGCAAAGGGAAAACACCGCGGGCCGCCATTGACGCGGGCTACGACCGGGCCCTGACCACAATTATTGACGCCAATACCACCACGATTATTGCGGCCCTGGTTTTATATCAATTCGGGACCGGGCCCATCCGGGGTTTTGCCACGGTTCTGTTCTGGGGAATTATTATCAGTATGTTTACAGCGATTTTTGTTACGCGAACAATCTTTACCGCTCTTACGCAACGTAAAGGCATAAGAAGGCTGAGCATATGAGGCATATGAGACTGATCAAAGAATCACAAATTGATTTTATGAGTCAACGCCGGCTGGCGTTTATTCTATCGGGTTCGATCATATTAGCGGGTTTGATTTCGCTCTTCCTGCAGGGTGGTCCCAAACTAAGTATTGATTTTAAAGGCGGAACCCTGGTGGCGGTTTCTTTCACGGAAGAGATGGACATCAACAGTATCCGAAAAGCGCTTTCCGATGTCAAGGTCGGAGATAATCATTACGATTTCAGCAAAGTGGAAATAAAACATTTCGGCGGTCTGAACAATATTTCCGCGCGCATACCCAGTGTGGAACCGGAACCGGACAACCTGGGTCAGGCAATCGTGGATCATTTATACCAGTCCTTCCCGGGAAAAGTGCCCCCCAATCCCAAGGATTTTCTCCTGGAGATCGAAAAGGTGGGGCCGAAAATCGGCGCCGAATTAAGTGGCAAGGCTGTCATGGCCATCATATCCGCCCTGGCGCTGATACTCCTTTATATTTCGGTACGATTTGAATTTAAGTTCGCCCTGGGGGCGATCCTGGCCCTGGCGCACGACGTCCTGATCACGCTGGGAATATTTTCCATCATGGATTATGAAATATCCCTCTCCGTAATCGCCGCTTTCATGACCATTGTCGGATATTCCCTTAACGATACGATTGTTATTTTTGATCGGATCCGTGAAAATTTAAAGGTGCGCCGGCGCGATTCTTACCCGGATGTGATCAATTCCAGTATCAACGAATCCTTGAGCCGTACCGTTATTACTTCCCTGACAACCTTTTTCGTGGTATTTGTACTGTGGATGTTCGGTGGTGAAGTGATTCATAATTTCGCTTTCGCGATGATCATCGGTGTTGTCGTCGGTACCTATTCAAGTATTTATATCGCCAGTCCGATCGTCGTTCTCTTACACGAAAAACAAGCAGCCAAATAATATTTACTTTGGGGAACCTTCGCACAATCACTGCCCGCGCCGGGTGAGAGGTTGCGTGAACATTCCCCGTCGGCTCCCGGAACGTGACCTTCCCGGGGGACGAGTACGGCTTTCGGTTGAACCTTTTTCCGAGCTAGAGAGAACCCAAATGGGGGTTGATTATTTTTTAATAGCCCCGGCAACAAAAGCGCTCAACAGGGAGTGAGTATTGATTCCATGAAGAAGAATTTGTTCGAACGAATCTATGGGCCGGACCGCAAACGAAATCGGTAATGAAGACTAAAACAATCTTTCTCTACACCGTGCTTTGCCTTATTTGGGGTACCACCTGGCTGGCAATCAAGGTCAGTTTAAACGAGGGTACCCCGCCGTTATTGGGCGCGGGGTTGCGTTTTTTAATAGCCGGAATTGTTCTATGGGGCATTTTTTTCATTCGCCGCGAATCGCTGCCGCGGGATAAAAGGGCAATTGGAATTTACCTGCAATTCGGATTGCTGAATTTCAGTCTGAGCTATGGCATTACCTATTGGGCGACACAATATATTTACTCGAATCTTTCGGCCATCCTCTGGGCCGGGTTTCCTTTTGTAATCGCCGGCATTGCCCACCTGATGCTGCCGGATGATAAACTCACGGCCAAAAAAATCTTCAGCATTTTAATCGGGACCACGGGTGTGGTTTTAATATCGATTGAAGGGCAGGTTTTGGGAGGAGAAAATGTGACGATTGGCATTCTGGCAATTATCTTCGCCGTGTTCGTCGCCGCCTGGCCGAACGTTTACCTGAAAAAATACCATCGGACGGTGAACACGCTCCAGCTAAATACGGTCAGCCAGACAATTGCCGGTATTACGCTGATCGCGGCTTCCTTCTGGCTGGAATCCGATCGCACCATGATCTGGAGCGAAATTAATATTATCGCGTTGGTCTACTTAGCGATCATAGGTTCCGTTGTTACCTGGCTCATATATTTTTGGCTCTTTTCCCAAATTTCGGTAACCAAAATTTCCTACGTCGCCTTTTTTCCCCCGGTAATAGCGACCGTTATCGGATGGTTAATCCTGGATGAAAAACTTACCAACCCGGCTATCATAGGCGCCCTGTTGGTACTCACCGGCGCCCTATTGATAAATATTCCGGGAAAAACAAATCACGTGAGTATTTAGCAATCCAATCCTGCTGTTTGTATATTTATGCACTTCCAATACCATACTTCATGATACATTTTGCAACGTTTAACACTCCCCTGGGCCTGATGGCCGTTAGTAAAAACGAACATGGGGTATGCCGGGTAATGTTTCCGGAGGCTCACCCCTTTGAAACCAGTTTGAAAGAATTGTACCCGGATGAAATTATTGTGGAGAGTCGTGTCGCTTTACGGGATGCGCGGCGTCAACTGATTGAGTATTTTTCCGGGAAACGTACGGTGTTCAACCTGGAATTTCATTTGCCCCTTACCCCTTTTTACAAGAAAGTACTTAAGGAAGTGGCCAGGATCCCCTACGGCAAAACGGTTTCTTATAAAGAGATCGCCGAACGCGTCGGTAATCCGGCGGCCGTTCGCGCCGTGGGCGGCGCAAACGCAAACAATCCCCTGCCAATCCTGATCCCCTGTCACCGAGTGATAGCCCACGACGGTTCCCTGGGAGGGTATGGAGGACAACCGGAACGAAAAGCATTTTTACTGGAATTAGAAAGAGCATTATAATATGAGTCAAACACAAGAAGAAGTCAAAACCCCTAAATTTTGTTTTTTAATCCCCGTCCAACCCACGAAAGACGGTGTAACCGATTTGTCACCGGTTACCGCCAATGCCGAGCCTTTCCCCAACGTTTCCACCCGGACACCGGCAGAGCGGGATACCGTGAACAAGAACGCCAAAACCAGTGATTTCCCCGTCAATTTAACCTTTGTATCGTGAGACCGCTTATTCATTATGATAAAATCAATTATTTGGCAAAACTTTAAAAATAAGATTTTAGCCGGCCTTTTCGCCGTCGCGCCGGTCGCGCTGACCTTCTACATCCTGAAGGGGCTTTTTTCATTCCTGGACAAACTGACCGCACCGTTGCTCAAACAATTCAACGTGCAAATACCCGGTCTGGGAATGATCCTGACCCTGGTACTCGTCTATTTATTGGGGCTGTTCGTCACCAACGTACTGGGCCGACGACTTTTTTCCTGGGGAGAAAAGATCCTCACCACCATTCCCCTGGTAAATACGATTTATAATACCATAAAACAAATTACCCAGGCTTTTACGGGGAACACCAATCGCACATTTGAAAGCGTGGTCTACCTGGAATATCCCCGGAAAGATCTCTGGACGATGGCCTTTGTTACCGGGGAATCGAAAGACCAGGAAGACCGTGAATATTTGCATTTATTTATTCCGACCACCCCCAACCCGACTTCGGGTTTTTTCATCATGATTCCCAAAGGGGATGCCATTCCCGCCAATATCAAGGTTGAAGACGGGTTAAAGGCGGTAATATCGGGCGGCATGTTAGCGCCGAAACTTCACAATGTCGGTCAAATCAGGGAGAACAAGCCCTAAGCCAAATGGCTATTCAGTACCTGGACGGTATCCGGCTCTATCGATCTCTGTGCGCAGGGATACAACGGGTAATATCGCGCCAGGATCATCTGAATAAAATTAACGTATTCCCCGTGCCGGACAGCGATACCGGGACCAACCTCGCTTATACCTTAACGACGATTATCGAACAGATTGACCAGGAAGTCCATTCCGGTATCGATCGCATGACCGCTATTATCGCCGACGCGGCGCTGGATGGCGCGCGTGGAAATTCCGGGGCCATTTTCGCCCAGTTTCTGGTCGGCTTTTCGGAAGGAGTGGGCAACCACGCTTACCTATCCACCCGACGCTTCGCGAAGGCCGTTCGGGTAGCGCACCAATACGCTTACGACGCTTTGGTGGAACCGCAGGAAGGGACGGTCCTTACCGTCATCGCCGACTGGGCGGAATCCATATCAAAGCTCAGCCCCCGGATTACCGATTTCAAGGAACTGACGGAGCACGGCCTGAAACGCGCGAAAGCCGCCTTAGCGGATACTCCCAAAAAACTGGCTGTCCTGGCAAAAGCCGGGGTTGTCGATGCCGGCGCCCAGGGATTCGTGGACCTTCTGGAAGGCATCCAGGAATATATCGACAGCGGCGTGCTCTCAAAGACGGTCAGTATCCCCGTGGCGGTGAAAAAAACAAGCGCCGACAACGTGAATTATGACACCCGGTACCAATTTTGCACCGAATGCACCCTCGCCGGTGACGCCATTAACCGGATCGCCCTGAAAGAAGCTTTAATCGGACATGGCAACAGCATCGTTTTGGCTGGGACAAAACGCAAGGTGAAAGTACACATCCATACCAACCAGCCTAAGACCGTTTTGGAAATCAGCAGCCGGTTCGGCCGACTTACGGATGAAAAAGTGGACGATATTTTCCGTCAGCAACGTGACGCCCATCGTGAACACAGGGATATCGCTATTGTTGTGGATTCCGGTTGTGACCTGTCCGAGGATTTGTTGGATAAATACAACCTTCACATGGTCCCCGTGCGACTCAGTTTTGGAGAAGATCATTACGTGGACAAAGTAACCATGACGGGCGATGAATTCTGGAAAGAATTAAAACGCAACCCGGTTCACCCCAAAACATCCCAGCCGACGCCCGGCGATTTCCGGCGTCAGTACCAGTTTTTGTCCAGCCATTATCAATCCGCCATCTCTATCCACCTCCCGGCCAAATTAAGCGGGACGATGCAATCGGCGCTGAATGCTTCAAAAGCAATTCCCGATTTCCCGGTGACCGTTATTGATTCGCTGAGCGGATCCATCGGAGCGGGTTTAATCGCCATCCGCGGCGCGGAAGCGATCGAGGCCGGGTTTGCCTACGATGAGGTGGTGTCCATCATTAAAACCGCAATTAAAAACACCGTTCTTTATATCGGTCTTGACACGATGGAATATGTGGTACGAGGCGGACGTGTGCCCCGGTCCAAAAAAATATTGGCCGATCTGTTCCGGTTAAATCCCATTTTATCCTTTACCGAAAACGGTGTCGAAGCGATAGGAATTACCTTTGGTCGTAGAAATAAGACCGATAAATTGGTGCGTTTCGTAACGAAACGATTACCACCCGATACTCCCTATCGGATCGGCGTATCCCATGCAAATCATGAGGATGAAGCCCGTAAAATAGAGGAGATATTTGTTGAAAAAATTGGTCGCGAAAATGTGTTCTTTTCCGAAATTGGTCCGGCCCTGGGCTGCCATTCCGGACCCGGAGGACTGGTAATCGCTGTCCAAACTGTGGAGGATTTACGCAATGGATAATGCCTATTTACAATTAGCACTCCTTCTGATCATCAGTTACCTGACCGGTTCGATCCCAACCAGCATAATTGTCAGCAAACTGTTTTACGGCATCGACATACGCGAACATGGAAGCGGAAATGCCGGGGGGACGAATGTTTACCGGGTCTTGGGGTGGAAACCGGCCCTGTTCGTTACCCTGGTGGACATATTCAAGGGCTGGTTACCAACCGCCATTTACGCCGCGTATTTATTCCGCGGACAGCCGATTAATGATCCGGGAGTGGTCCAGATCCTTTGCGGCTTCGCGGCGGTACTTGGTCACACGTACACGATCTTCGCCGGATTTAAAGGCGGGAAGGGCGTGGGCACCCTGGCCGGAATGATGATCGCCTTATTCCCGGTAGCGATTTTCCTTTGCCTGATCGTGTTTGTCTTAACACTGATCACCACCGGTTATGTATCCTTAAGCTCGATTTTTGCCTCGGCGGCGTTACCGATATTTTTATTAATTCTCCCGCCCCTGTTCGATGTCACACCATCCCTGTCTTTGTTGGTTTTCGCCCTGCTGGTGCCCTGGTTTATTATTTACACTCATCGCAGCAATATTTCCCGTTTGCGGGCCGGTACGGAAAACCGCTTTGAAAAAGCGATGATTTTACGTCGGAAAAAGCGTGATGCCTGAAACGTGTCGAAACGTAGCAACGATCGGAGAAGCGTGAAGATTGATGTTCGCCGGTCAGCGGATGGCTTTTGGGACCGGAGAACAAATATTTTATAAGAAAATTTGGGCTTAAAACTTTTGTCCGAACGAGAGGTAAAAGGACCGTTCCTGATACCTGCCCCGGTAGAAAGCCCACCCGTAATCGAGTCGCAGGATCTGTATAATCGGCGTTGGCACCAGGAGTCCGAATCCCATCCCGATCAGGGGCGCTTTTTGAAACAACTCCGCCCGCGACCGAGTGATGACGCCTACGTCCAGAAACGCCGAAACCGACAGTCCGAATTCGTTCTGGAGCTTAGTGACAAATTTGGGTATCAGGGTTTGGCGCAATTCCACGGATGAAACAAGCCACTGATATCCGAAACGGTAACTGCGTTCGCCGCTTTGGTAAATTCCCCGGGAGGGGATTTTCCAACCGCGCACCGAATACGCGCCGCCAAGGTATTCCATCCATTCCTCCGCAAGGGCTCCGAAAGAGAAACGACCGCGGATGTTCAATCCCAACACCAGTCTTTTTTGTTTCGGGATGAGGGTGTGGAACCAACTATAGGATTGATCCCAAAACAATATGTTTTTCCTGTTCCCCGTTATGTCAAACATGCTGTAAACAAAATGATAATAATAAACGCCCCGCGTCGGATCGGAATAAATGTCACGGGTATCATAAGCAAAGGTGGCCTGGGGGGCAACATAACGGTACTCGTAGGTTATTGAATCGCCGGCAAACGTTTTGGTCGCGGCTTCGAAACCGATTTTCATTTTACGCTGATAGCCGAAATAACGGCCGATATTGGCTTTCGCCGCCACAAAGGTTACGTCATAGGGTAAAAAAGGGTGCTGCAGAAAGACCTTGTTGAGCCCCATATCAAACGAAACATGATCGCCGACAATCCAGGGATCAACAAACTGGATTCCGTAGGATTGCCGGCCGCCGATTTCACCTCCCACGGCCAGCGATTCGTTCCGACCGCGGAAATTATTCACCAACAACCCGATTTGAAGGGACCAGCCGGTATCTTCACTATACTGGGGAAGGACTCCGGGAAAAATCCGCCATGATTCGATAACCGTGTACTTAAGCCGGACCGTTCCATCCTCCAGGGGAATGGCCTGCCAGGAGACATGACTGAAAATGCCCAGATTATCGATGCGATCACGACTGTATTCCGCCAGGGCGCTGTCCAGCGGCACTCCCACCGGGTGTTGAATCTCGCGCCGGATTATGTAATCTTTGGTAATCTCGTTGCCGATAAATTCGATTTGTGAAACAATGGGGGCCTGACCCGCCAGCGCGGATATCCAAAGCGTCAGAAGAATAGACCGGGACAACCGATTTAATAACCGTATTATATTTTCCACCTTTCGATATTCATTAAGGCCGGTATGCCGGATTGTCAATTTCCACTTGTTGATCTCCGGCACAACAGGCCTGAAAGGCCGACAGATACCGGCTACAGATCAAAGTCTTCCATCAATTTTTGTTTCTTTTCTTCAATACCTTCATCCGAATAAACGTCATTGAGAGCCTGCTGTAATTTCTTTTCCACGGTCAAACTGCGAAGATCAACGATAATGTGACGATTATCCAGTTCCCGGACTTTCATTTCCGTGTTTCCATCCTGATAGTGGTGCCAGATCCCGTCAAATTCCTGGGGAGTACCATAGACCATCAGGATTTTATGTTTTATCACGTCCCCAGCCGTCAGCTGCGGAAAACCGGTATCGCGCAGTTCGATTTTTTTAACAACCCTTTCCAGGACATAATCATCAGTGTTGTGGTTGCTGATATCATATATGTAATCGATATTAACAAATTGCAGTTCGATCGTATTGATCGATAAGCGATTGGTATATCCATACAAAACAGTGGCGCGTTTAATCGGGACGCGTGATCCGTTGCCGGTAGTGTAATTCGATTCCCAGTAATTGACTTCCGGTACGGAGTCCGGGATGGTTCGTGTCACCTGGGACAGGTCGGTTCCCCAGCGCGCCAGGAGTTCCTTTTGCAATACCCAGCCTTCCGGCAACGGTTTTTCCGGCAAGGATTTGGATTCGTAGGTTGCGTTCAACGTCCCCGTCGGGCCGGAGGAACAACCGATAATAAACGAAACGAGGATAGTCAGGGTAATCCGATTCATAGCGTAGATGGAATTTAGCCTGATTAAAAAATAATGATATACTAATTAATCCCTGTCCGGATCGGGGTGGAGCTGGCCTTCGATGACAATTGTTAAAAACGATCCGGTAAAACAAAAAGGCC
>JAADGP010000095.1:21905-24695 GCA_013152315.1 FCB group bacterium | reverse complement strand
TCACGTTAATACCAACTTCAAACCGGCGAATTTCGTCAATACTATCCACGAGTTTCTCCAACCGCCGCTTTATTTCCGACAGACAGGATTCCCGGTCAATCCCGTCCTTCAGTTTCATAAAAACAATGTGTTTAATCATCGGTTAACTTTCCGCTTACAACGCTTTTTCCAGAACCGTATTCAATCGTTTTACGAAATCGGCCGGGTTCTCCGGCTTGACACCCTCCAGCAACAGGGCCTGTTCCAGGAGCAACCAGCAAACATCATCAAAAGCTCGGTTCTTTTTCATTGTTGACAGTTTCTTCACAATTGGGTGGTCGGGATTGACTTCCAGAATCGGTTTCACCGGCGGTCCTCCAACCTGCCCCATTGCTTTCAACAATTCCTGCATTTGAACCGTTGGATCGTTGGCATCGGCGACAACACAAGCGGGCGAATCGCTCAGGCGGGAAGAAACAATGACATCCTTCACATGGTCACCCAACACCTTTTTGATTTTTTTTGTGAGCGGCTTAAGATCCTTTTCCACCTTTTTATCCTGTTCGGTTTTGAGGTCTTCAACCGCGTCGCTGCGATTGACCGCCTTTAGCTCATAATCCTTGTACTTGGCCACGGCCGGGAATACCAGGTCGTCGATTTCGTCATCCATAATCAACACTTCAATATCGCGCTGGCGATACATCTCCAGTAAGGGAGAACGCCGCAGAGCCGCTTCATTCTCCCCGGTAATGTAATAGATGGCTTTTTGATCTTTCTGCATCCGCTCCACATATTCGGCAAACGACGTGTAACCATCCACCTTGGTGGATTTAAAACGCATTAATTCCAGGAGTGTCTCCCGGTTATCCAGATCCTGATAAACACCTTCTTTCAACGGCCGACTGTACTGCTCATAAAACTGAATATATTTTTTGGGATCCTTTGCCAGGTTTTTGAATTCGCTCAGGATTTTTTTCACCGAATTGGATTTGATCTTGGCCAGGATCCGGTTTTGTTGCAGCAATTCACGACTGACATTCAACGGCAGGTCTTCGGAATCGATGATGCCTTTGATAAAACGGAGATAGGTAGGCATTAATTCCTTGTCTTCGTCGGTAATAAACACCCGCTTGACGTATAGTTTAACCCCTGGTTTGTATTCCGAATAATAAAGGTCGAAAGGCGCTTTTTTCGGGACATAAAACAAGGTTGTGTAATCCAACGTCCCTTCCGCCTGGGTGTGAATATACAGCAACGGATCCTCAAAATCGTTGGTCAGCGTTTTATAAAACTCCTTATAATCCTTTTCCTTCAATTGGCTTTTGGGTTGTTTCCAGAAAGCCGACGCGGTATTGACCTGTTCAACCTTCGATTTCGTGCCCTTTTTATTTCCGTCCTTATCGTATTCCGCCTCCTCGTAATGGAGAAAGATCGGAAAGGGAATATGATTGGAATATTTCCGAATGATTTCCTGGATTTGCCACCGGTCCACGTATTCTTTGCCCGCCTCATTCAAATGAAGAATCACCGTTGTCCCAGGCGTATCCCTTTCGGCCTCCTCAATAACGTAATCGGATTTGCCGTCGCTGACCCAGCGATAAGCCTGCTCCTCACCGGCTTTTCTGCTGATGACTTCCACCTTATCCGCCACCATGAAAGAAGAATAGAATCCAACCCCGAACTGACCGATCAGATTGGAATCCTTTTTCGCGTCGCCGGTCATCCGTTCCAGGAATTTTTTCGTCCCGGAACGGGCAATCGTCCCCAAATTATCAATCAAATCCTGCTGATTCATACCAATGCCCGTATCGGCAACAGTAAGTATTTTCTCGCCGTCATCATGGTAAGACAAATCTATCCGGGGCTCAAACTCAAACTGTTTGAAAGCATCATCGGTAAGGGTAAGATACTTGAGTTTATCCAAAGCATCGGACGCGTTGGAGATCAACTCGCGCAGAAAAATTTCCTTGTGAGAATAGAGGGAATGAATGATCAGGTGCAGTAATTGTGAAACTTCAGATTGAAACTGATGTGTCGTCATCGCCAGTCTCCCTTTAATAATGATTAATGGATATCAAAACAAAATCATGTAGACCCCTTTAAAATCAGGGGGTCAATTTTAACGACAGAAAAGAAATGAATTCATCCCTAATTCAAATCTTTCCGTCAAGCTGCTTACCTTATTGAAAAACACATTCTTCACAACAACAAATCCGGCCGGTTAGTTCCCGTCCCGTGATTCCGTGAAATTCCCCACCCTTCAAGATAAACAGGGGCCAACCGGACGCACGAATAACCATCGATTCAAGCGGAACCCAAAACAATTACTTCGCGTGTCGACACAGCGTCAGCCTTTCAACCGGGAATTGTTTATATTTGCTGGAATTGTATTTATCTTATACTATCATTTCTTATTCATATATTCACTTCTATGGTATTGATTAACATAGAGATATAGAGTTTATGCCTAATTATTCCCATAAAAATGGCTTAACCTTAACTTCGTCGCCTTGGAAAAATTAGGGATAAAGAGCGGAATTTTGCCGGAGACGGTTTTACTGTCTGACCCTGTGGAATTTCTATTCCACAGGGGAGTTTAAAACCGGCCCGGAGGCAAAGTTTCGCTCCCCTAATTTTTCCTCAGCGACTGCTTCTTTTGGTCCTTTTCTTACGCTAAGAAAAGGACGCAAGGGGTTCTGATAGTTGTTCGAGATACTATTCTTGAACAATTTAACTTATCTTGATTCAATCCAGCCTTACTTAAAATAAATTTGTAAATCTCTTCTATACTTTTTGAAAAAACTGGCAATC
>JAADGP010000095.1:15427-21793 GCA_013152315.1 FCB group bacterium | reverse complement strand
AAAAAAGGATATCGGACACCATGAAACCATCTTATTCTTACGATGATATTTCCCTGATTCCCCGCAACTTATCCACCTTCCGGTCCCGGAAAGAAATTATTCTCAAATTCGAAATTTCTTCCGGTAATCTGAAGAAGGAACTTCGAATGCCTATCCTTCCCGCTCCGATGGACACCATCTGCGGAGCGGAAATGTGCCGCGCGTTCCATCGAAACGGCATGCTGGGAATGATTCACCGCTTTCAGCCGATCGATGATCGGATCAAAACCTACGAGACTTTAACAGGCGACCGAATGGACGCCTTTATTGCCGTCGGCCTTGACGAAGAAGACATCGCGACCCGGTTCTATTCTCTTGGCGCCCGGTGGTTCATCGTGGACGTGGCCAATGGATTCAACATCCATGTGGAACCGATAATCCGGCACCTGAAAGCGCTTGGCGACGTGTTTATCATTTGCGGCAACGTCGCTTCCCGTGAAGGATTTGCCTATCTGTCGAACTTAGGAGTGAATGCCATTCGGGTGGGAATCGGCACCGGCTCAATGTGCACGACTTCCATCATGACCGGAGTAGGTCAGGGAATTGTTTCCGCGCTGCTGGAATGTGTACAGGTGAAAAAAGAATTACACTCCCCGGCGCTTATCATCGCCGACGGTGGCGTGCAACATGTGGGCGATATTGCCAAGGCGCTGGCCCTGGGGGCCGATCTGGTCATGACGGGCCGGATGTTCGCCGGCACCAAGGAAGCGGAAGGCAACATCCTGAAATACGAAGGAAAATTATACAAGGCCTATCGGGGATCGGCCTCTTTCGCGGTTCAAAAGATCAGCGGGAAAAAACCATATTATGTTGAAGGAGACGAAACGATAGTAGAGTACAAAGGCAGCGTGCAGAACATTTTCGATCAAATCGAAGCCGGGTTACGCAGCGCCTTCAGCTACATGGCAGCCAAAGATCTCGCGGAATTCCGTCGCCACGCGGCACCCAGTTTCACCTGAATCAGCGCGCGCAGCAATCACTGCTAAATGCTCATTGCTAATGAACATTTTTAACTATCATTTCTCATCTATATATTCACTTGTATATTATTGATTAATATAGTGTTACATGGGACATTTCTAGTTATTTTCATAATAAATAGTCCAACATGTGTTATTAAAAACCTTCGTCGCCTTGCCCCGATCGCAATCGGGGCACAGCGACTGCTTCTTTTGGTCCTTTTCTTACGCTAAGAAAAGGACAAACAGACCTTATTGTTATTCGAGATACTATTCTTGAACAATTTAACTTATCTTGATTCAATCCAGCCCTGTTTAAGATAAATTTGCAAATCTCTTCTATGCTTTTTGAAGTGAAAATTGTCAGTTTTTAACTAAATAATCTCTCAGTCCGTTAAACACCGCCTGGGCCAAAGCCCTGAGATTGTCATCCTTCATTAAAAACATTTCATCCTCGGGATTGGAAAGGAAGGCTCCCTCCACCAAGAAAACCGGCATATCGGTCTGCCGGGTAATGTAATACGAACGGTGAACCAACCCCTCGGGCGCCAACCCGGTTTCCAACAATCGCGGATACACAATCTTTGCGAAGGGCATTCCCTGTAAATTGGTGTAGTAAGCACTGGTACCGTAACGTTCATGGGGTCCCCGAGCCAGTGCGGTGGAATTATTATGAAGCCACACAAAAAGGTTGGCGTTCGCATTGCGGGCAATTTCCATCCTTTTGGCCAACGACAGGGTACGATCATCAGGACGGGTAATAACAACCCGGGCGCCCTGTGCGGATAATAACTGAGCCAGATAATGCGTGTACACCAGGTTCACGTCCTTTTCCATCAGGCCGGTGGCCCCCACCGCTCCCTGTTGTTCGCCGCCGTGACCGGCGTCCAGAGCAATAGTTAAACCGGCAAAAGGCATTGATTTATCGATCTCCGGCGGTCTTCGGATCGCCACTTTAAAAATGTTACCCTCATACCAACCGCGAAATCCCCATTGCTGGGTGGTCGCGAAATAAATGTCAAACCGCAATACATCGTCCGCTTCCTGTTCCCAATCGAAATGATGAATCAAGGAATCGGGATAAGGATACACGGTCCATTCGTCCTGAAAATGGGTGCGGTAAAAATATATCGACAGCCGTTCGGGAGTCGTTCGCTGAACCAGCCGAAACGGTATCTTTTCCGACAGCCGAAACCGGATTACGATCCAATTCGAATCCGTTTCGGACGATATACCATACAGAGCCGCCTTTGGGAGCGCCATTCCGGTGGGTAATTTCCTTATTGTATTCCGGGATACATAGGCAGACCGATTTTCCGCAATCCGAATTTTAACCGTCTGGTTTTCTTCCGCAATAACAGGGAAAACAATCCCCTCCGGCAAATCCATAAAAATTTCACCGTTGGGCGAATACCGGGCAAGATTGCTCGAGTCGCTGGTTTCGACCAAATACGGCTGACCGGTTTGTCTGACGGTAATCCGGCCGGGAGATTTTCTTTTTATCTTTTTTCCGTTCCGGCCTTTTAAATAAAAAACCACCGGTTTCCGAGCACATTTATCGGTTTCCTTTATTCGATAAACCCCCTCATAAACACCCTGCAATCCTTTCGCCCGCTCGCTGGGTAATTCCACCATCGGCAACTTCCCCCCTGTCAAACCTTTTATTTTGAAAGACGCCTGTCCACCGGGACTCCCGACAAACCGCACAACGATTTCATCCCGGGCATAAAATTTCATATCCCCGACGGGAACCATTAACGTGTCCGAAATTACGGTGGGGATCTCCGGCAATGATTCCAGGGGCGGAACCCGGTAAATATGCAGCGTATCCTCCTGGTAGCCCAGTACACCCTCCACGCGAAACGGGATCGCATTCCAGCCCGGACGCAATTTCAGTAAACCGGTGAAAGCGCCGGAGGAATACACGCGCAGAGTGTCCTGAGCTACCGTCGCTACAGCCGTGGTATCTTTGCTCCAGGCTCCAAACCGCACCCGTTCCACCGTGAACGTGCTGGAATCGGCCGGGTATGTGATTCGCAACAAATCGTCCCCGTAATCGGCCAACTGTTTTTGAAAGATGCTTTCAATGGAATAGCGGGGTATTCCCTGACCGAATACAATTCCACCCAGCGGAACACAAATCCCCAAAAAAATAAGATTTAATACCTTACGGATACGTTTCCTGTGATTACGGCTATTCACATCCGGACCATTATCCCCATCTACCGGGGCAACTTTAGTTTGATGGGAGTCGACAGGGGGCTTTCATTCCAGGCGGCATCCAGGGCGGAAACCGCTATGTACATATTCCGATATTTCCCGGCCGGTTTGAGCGTCCATTCCGGTACGGAATCAATGGTTACCGCGTGAAGGTTGCGGCTCGAATAAGGATCAACCGGTAATCTTTTGCTGAGATATATGTTGTAGCGTCTGATATCATCATCGGTCGTATCGATCGACCAGGTAAGTTTTACCCGGTTACCGACAACTTCGGCCCGTAAATCGCTCGGCGCCGGGGGAGGGATACTGTCCTTCCAGGTCATGGGAGGAATGTTCGCCGGAGTTTTGAAACGCCGGGCGGCCAGTTCTTCCCAATGATCTTCCAGGCTCTGAGCGTTAAAAAACGCCATCCCGTTGATTCGGCTCTTCCGCAATCCGTCTATTTCCCCTCCCACTTCGCTCCAGCGATAATTTTTCTCATTTGTGTTGTAGCGGTAGCTCCCAATACCCGGAAACACATAACGGTCAACCGTGTAATAGCGGTCCCACTCCCGGGACCGTTTCAAAAAGGGTTGCGTCGGGTGGCGCCGCGGCCAGTAAATCATGGGCGTAATAAAATCAATTTTACCCAATTCCGTCCACCGGCGCGGATCCTGGTAGACGGAATGGTAGGCGGTCCAACCACCCTCCCGGTAACTGCCGATGACCGCTGCCGATACTTTCACCCATGGCTTGAGTTCATGAATGGCGTTGTACGCCTTGTAAACAAATTGATTCAACTGCTCCCTTTGCCAGTCTTCCCAACCCAAATCATACGGATTGCCCTCCGGTGAATTAAATCGCGCCACGCTGACTGAATCGTGCGAATACCCTTTATCGGGAGCTATTTCAGGATAACGAATATAATCGAAATGAATACCGTCAATATCGTAACGATTGACAATGTCGGTCACTACGCTGATGATGTAATCGTGTACTTCCGGAATTCCGGGGGAAAAGGAAACGTAATATTCGGACAACGGCATCGGCGTGCCGCTGGAATCGCAAACGATCCACTCCGGATGTTCCAGATAGGGTGACCGTGGTACTGTTTCGGGCGGCGGTTCCGCTCCACGCCAGGCCGGGAAAGTGTTGACCCAGGCATGCAATTCCAGGCCGCGCGCGTGGGCCTGGTCAAGCGCGTATTGCAGAGGGTCCCAGCCCGGATCCTCACCCAAATTTCCGGTTAACAAACTGCCCCACGGCTCTATGCCGGGAGTGTAATAAGCGTCGCCGTTTCCCCGTACCTGGAAAAAAACCATATTAAAATTCGCCTTTGCCGCCTGGTCAATAACATTCTTTATGTAGGCACGGATGGAGTCCTGATCATGGGTGGTCGAATAATTACTATATTCAAACCGGGTTATCCACACGGCACGGGCCTCTTTCACCGGCGCCGGAGGTCGAAAATGAGCGCAACCCGAAAAAACTCCGATTAATAACGGAACCAGTAACCGGAAGAATTTGATATCCACTTTCATTCCTTTACGAAATCATTTTCCAAAATTGCTAACCAATATCCCAACGTTTTCCGTCCGAAAAGAAAGAATACAGAGACATTGCAAAATCAGGGGGATGGGTTTGTAAACAAATTGAATCAACACTCTTTTTTGGCAGGGAATGTTAAGCAAATCAGAGGAAATTAAAAAACGCTTACGCATGAAACGTAAGGCGTGAAACGACAGTCGAGAAAACGTGATTATTTAAAACGTGATGCGTGAATAAAAGAACCAAGATCCAAATTCCAGGAACCAAAATAATCTATGTATTGATTCCACATTTTTGTTTTTGGCTCTTGGTTCTTGGTTCCTGGCTCTTCAAATATGCATTACCGTTTATACTTCACCCCCGGCACGTAACAAACGCTTCAACCCTTCCAGGTAACTTCTTTTCCCAAGTCCCATTACCTGCCCGATACACACCGCTTCGATCACGGAATGTTTTCGAAAATCCTCCCGCTTCGAAATGTCGCTCAAATGCACTTCCACGGTCGGAATACCAACAGCGGCGATGGCATCGCGGATGGCATAGGAATAATGGGTGAAGGCGGCCGGATTGATAATGATACCGGCGGCCCATTCCCGGTCCGAATGAATGGTGTCGATTATTTCTCCCTCGTGATTGGACTGAAAGAACTTAAAGATATGTCCCTTCGCTTCCGGCTGAGATTCCAACCACTGATTAATCTCCTCCAGCGTTTCCCGTCCGTAAGTGTCCGGTTCCCGCGTCCCCAAGAGATTCAGGTTCGGACCGTTGATTACCAGAATGTTCATAGTAAATCCAGGCTTTCCAAAAGATAGTCTTCAGTAACATCGGCGGATACTACCGCTCGTCCTATTTCTTCCAAAAGGATGAAATGCAGCGTCCCGGCTTTTACTTTTTTATCGTGCCTGATTGTTTTCAGGATTAATTGCGGATCGATCGGTGGTAATTCGGGTAACGGCAATTGATGTATGGTATCACGTAATTGCTCCCAATCATTGCCAGCCAGGTACCCCATATTACGGGAAATAAAACCGGCACAAAGCATTCCGAAAGCTACGGCTTCACCATGTCGTAAAACATTGTACCCCGTAGTGGTTTCCAGGGCGTGACCAATGGTATGACCAAAATTAAGGATTCGTCGCATACCCCCTTCGCGCTCGTCGGCGGACACAATTGCGGCTTTAATTGCGCAGGAACGGGCAATGGCATCCTCCAGCATCCGGTCGTCCCGGAGGGACAGGAGAAGGTCCATATTCTCACCCAGCATGTGGAAAAATTCACGATCGCGTATGGCACCGTATTTTAATACTTCGGCAAATCCCGACACCAACTCGCGTCCGGGCAGGGATTTTAAAAAATGGGGATCGACCGCCACCGCCCTGGGCTGATAAATCGAACCCACGAGATTCTTTCCATTGGGAAGATTCACGCCGGTTTTGCCGCCGATGGAAGAGTCCACCATCGCCAGCAATGTGGTTGGAATCTGAATATAGTCAATACCACGCATGTATGTGGCCGCCACGAAGCCGGCCACATCGCCCACAACCCCGCCTCCCAGGGCAAGGATGGTTGTGCTGCGGTCGCATTTCATCCGCAACAACTCCTTGTACAAAGCCTCAACCTG
>JAADGP010000095.1:0-15387 GCA_013152315.1 FCB group bacterium | reverse complement strand
AGAATCGAAACATTAAAGTCCTTTGCTTTTAACCGCTCCACCAACCGGCTGCCGTATTCCTCGGCCAGGAACGGCTGGGTAATAATTACCCACTGCTGACCATGATTGAAGTTTTGAAGCTTGTCGGGTAAATCGGATAGCAAATCCGGTTTCACCCAGATCGGGTAGGAACGGTTCCCCAGCTCAACCTGGATTGTATTCATACTGCTCCTGGAGATAAGCCACAATTTTCTCGGCAACTTCCTCCGGTTTAAGTTCATCGGTGTCCAAAATATAATGGGCGGACGCTTCGTACAGCGCTTGCCTTTTTTGCCATATCTCCCTTAGAGTGGCCTCAATATCGTCGGATTTCATCAATAACGGTCGTTTGCTCTTATTGCGAATCCGGCTCGCCAACACGGCCGGTTCCGCCCTGAGAAAAATCGTTATCCCCTGCTCCAGGAATATTTGCCGGTTTTTTTCCTGTAAAACAGCTCCTCCTCCGGTCCCGACTACCTGGTTCTCGTTTTGCGCGATTTTTTTGAGCTGCTTAGCTTCCAAAGAACGGAATTCGTCTTCACTGAATATTTCAAATATGTGGGCAATAATCAGGCCCGCTGCTTTTTCAATCTGGTCATCCAAATCGACAAATTTCCGCTTCAGTTTCTTGGCAAGAAGCCGCCCAACCGTTGTTTTCCAACTCCCCATCATCCCGATCAGGAAAATGTTTTTGTCAATTGTCATAGGTCACTGTCAATAGCTTCGTGTTACGTGATTATGAATTAATTGTCCCTCTTTCATCGTTTTTTTCGTCCTCACTCCTCCTGAATTTAATATCGGGCCGAAACGTTCATATGCCCCTTTAATTGTTCCACTGTATCCCCGCCAAATTTTTCCAAAACGGCATCGGCCAATACCAGACAAAGCATGCTTTCCGCTATAACCGAAGCGGCCGGAACAGCACAGGAATCGGTCCGTTCCTTGTGAGCCATTTTCGGCGTTTTGGTCTCAATATCAACGGAATGCAGCGGTTTGATTAACGTAGGAATCGGTTTCATGGCAATCCGAACCACAATCGGTTGGGCATTGCTCATTCCGCCTTCAATGCCCCCGGCATTATTTGTGGGACGTTGATACGTTCCGTCCTTAAAAAATATTTCGTCGTGAACTTCGCTTCCCAGCGCTCCCGCCTGGGCAAAACCCGACCCGATTTCAATCCCCTTGAAAGCGTTAATCGACATCATCGCCTCCGCGATCCGGGCCTGTAATTTTTTATCCCAATGGACATGGGTGCCAAGACCGTAAGGCAAACCGGCCGCCACCACTTCGAATATTCCGCCTACCGAATCTCCCGCCTGTTGCGCCTGATCAATGGCGGCCATCATCGCTTTTTCCGCATTCTTATCCAGGCAACGCACCGGCGACTCATCGGCCCGGCGGTTTAATTCTTCCGGCGAAATATCTCGGGGCAGGGGTGTATTGTCCTTAACCGTAAGAATTTGAGTTACCCGGCTGCCGACTTCGATTCCCACTTCCTTTAAAAGCTTCCGGCAAACAGTCGCCAGGGCCACCCGCATGGCCGTCTCCCGGGCCGAGGCACGTTCCAGCACGTTGCGAATATCGGTAAAATCAAATTTTTGTACGCCGGCCAAATCGGCATGTCCCGGACGAGGCAGCGTAACCGCGGCTATCTCCCCGGCCGGTGGCTCCGCCGACATTTTATTTTTCCAGTTCTCCCAATCCTTATTGGGGATAATCAGGCCTACCGGGGTTCCCAAGGTCTTCCCGTGACGCACTCCGCAGTATATTTCGGCCCGGTCCTCCTCGATCTTCATCCGACCGCCGCGACCATATCCCTGCTGACGCCGAACCAATTGCTCGGCAATCTCCCGTTCACTGATGGCCAGACCGGCCGGAATGCCTTCAAGAATTCCCAAAAGACCTTTCCCGTGAGATTCACCGGCGGTCAAAAATTTAAGTTTTTGCATCATCGGTTTGTTTGTTCTGCCTGATTGTCACTACTTGCTTGGTGAAATTTCGCAAATATTTTTGAAATTTCCGGCTAATTCCGGCCGTAACCCCGGCGATTTCCCACAAGATGCCCCGCCTGACCGGGACGAATATTAGTCTTCCTGACAGAAAAATCCCAGTGACTCTGTGATTTAATACTATATCCGCTATCGCAGGGAATCGACTAATTTGCTTTTTAAACGCGATCGATCAACTCGCTCCGAAACGGGATTCCCAAACCACAGATCCAACGAGGCCAGGGCCTGGGAAATAAACAGCTCCAACCCGTTAATCGTCACGGCTCCCGCTTGTTCGCCATCCCGCAGGAATTGTGTTTTCAGAGGAGTATAAATCGTATCAATCAATATATGCTGCTTACGAAGAAACTTCGATGGAATCGGCGATTCCCCCGTATGCGGAGTCATCCCCACGGGAGTGCAATTAATAATACAAACCTCACCGTCCAGATAATAAGGTATCTTATCCAGGGAAACCGACTGCATGATGGTACAACAACTGAAGCTTTCCATTTCCAGTATAAGTTCCCGCGATCGGGATGGCGTGCGATTGACCACCATGACGGCGCCGGCGCCATTTTTAACCAGGGTGTACAGTATGCTTCGGGCCACCCCGCCGGCTCCCAACAGAATAAACTTTTGGCCCGGAACCGCAATATGGTTTCCCCGCAGGGTAGCCATAAAACCCACGCTGTCCGTATTGTGCCCGACTAATTTATCGTCCATTTTCACCACACAATTAACAGCCTTAATATTGCTCGCGTCCGGTTCCAGTTCGTCCAGATAGGGCAGAATTGCTTCCTTATGGGGTATGGTTACATTAATCCCGCTTAATTCACCGATTTTGATTCTGTGGATAATATCGGGCAAATCCTCATTGCCGCATTGTATTTTCTCATAATGGGCCGGCAATCCCAACTCTTTAAAAACCCAGTTGTGGAGCACGGGACTCAGACTATGGTGAACGGGATTACCAATTACGGCAAACCGTTTCATCCCGTGACCTTTTGCAACATGGCATTGAATTCCGGGCAGGATATTTCGATACAGGACAAATTATCCGGCTCAACCGGTCCTTCGGCGATCAGGCCGGCGATCATAAAAGACATGGCGATCCGATGATCCCCGAACGTGTTGATTTTACACCCCCTCAAGGGGGTTGGCCCGTGAATGATAAAACCGTCTTCCTTTTCGGTAATATCGGCCCCCATCCGTTTCAGGTTTACGCAAACGGCCCGGATTCGATCGGATTCTTTCACCCGCAACTCCGCCGCCCCTTCCACAATCGTCGTCCCTTCCGCCTGGGTTGCCAATACGGCCAAAATGGGCAACTCGTCAATAATACTCGGAATTTCCGCGGATCGGATATGAATAGCTTTCAAAGAACGGGGGGTAATGAGCAAATCACCCACCGGTTCGCCGACTTCGTTGTTTTCGCTCAGTGTTTCCAGCCCGGCGCCCATTTTTTCCAGCGCTATGAAAAAACCATAACGGGTAGGATTAAACAAGATGTTTCGCAATCGCAATTCGGAACCCGGCACTAAGGCGGCGGCGGCGGCAAAATAAGCCGCGGTGGATGGATCCCCCGGCACTGTCATGTGAAAGTTGTTCAGCGGTTGCCGTAATCTCTTAACCGTGATCCGGTTTCCTTCCACCACCAGGTCCGCTCCCAAGTAACGCAACAAAATTTCGGTATGATCACGGGTTGGTGTTTTTTCCACGACAATGGTCCTGCCGTCCGCGCCCAGTCCGGCCAGTAATACGGCCGATTTCACCTGCGCGCTGGCCACCGGCGGCGCGTACGTGATCCCCTGCAACCGACGCGGCGTCAATCGGATCGGAAGCCGTCCTTCATTACCGGCAACTTCGGCGCCCATTTTTTCCAGGGGGTGGATCACCCTGTTCATCGGGCGTTGTGACAGGGATCGGTCGCCGACGAACGTGGCCGCGATTCCCCGCCCTGCCAACAGCCCCAGCATCAGGCGCACCGTGGTCCCGGAATTTCCGCAATCCAACGGCTCCCGGGGAGCGGACCAGGTGCCGCCGGTAACTTCGATTTTATCGGCATTGCCGGAAGAAACAATGCCGCATTTTTGCAGACACCGGCGGGTGGATTCCACATCCAACCCCGTGGAAATATTTTCGATCACACATTTACCACCCGCAAGGGCGGCAAACATCAGGGCCCGATGGGAAATGGATTTATCGCCCGGAAAACTCAGTTCACCCTTAATTGACATGGGGTCAGTCTGTTTCACGACCAATCGATTTGCCCATGGCCGCGCAGACTCCCTTGGCAATTTTCATCAACTCGGAAAATTCATCCGGCAATAAGGCCTGGGGACCATCGCACAGGGCTTCCTCCGGCCGATCGTGGACATCCACCAGCAAGCCGTCCGCCCCGGCTCCAATCCCGGCCAGGGCGTGTGGAATTACACTATAGCGTTGTCCGCTGGAATGGCTGGGGTCGACAATAATCGGTAAATGGCTGACATGCTTCAGGGCCGGGATAAAACTGATATCCAACGTGTTACGGGCATGGCTGGAAAAGGTGCGTACACCCCGTTCACAAATGACCACTTCCGAGCTGCCATGCGCCATCAAATACTCCGCCGACATGAGAGTCTCTTCCAAGGTGGCGCTCATACCCCGTTTTAACAGCACCGGTTTTCCCAGTTTACCCACTTCCTTCAGCAAAATGAAATTCTGCATATTGCGGGTGCCGATCTGCAACATATCGGCATAGTCGGCCACGGTTGCCGCTGTTGAAGTGTCCAATACTTCGGTTACAAACGGCAACCCGGTCACTTCCCGCGCCTTGGCTAAAATCTCGAGTCCTTTTTCGCCCAGGCCCTGAAAGGAATATGGCGATGTCCGCGGTTTGTAAGCCCCTCCCCGCAACATCTGTGCTCCCCGGTCGGCCACGATCTGGCAAATACGCAACGTCTGCTCTTCGCTTTCAACGGCACAGGGGCCGGCGATCATTACCACGTCGCCGGTACCGAAAACCGCGCCGCCGATATTATAAACGGAATTTTCGGGATGTACCTCCCGGCTGGCCAGTTTGTAAGGCCTGGTAATGGGGACCACTTTCAAAACCCCGGGCAAACCCTCCAGGTAAACACGGTCTTCCGCTCCCTTGTTTCCGGTTACACCGATGGCTTTGTTGGCATGCCACTGAACATCATGCGCCGTGTAACCCATCTCATTGATTCGTTCCTTGACGCGCAGGATTTGTGCCTCGGTGGCATTGGTTTCCATAATAACTAACATATTATCCCCTCTTTAAAATTTTACTCCTGGTGGCTGAAATAGCGGTTTCCAATTTCTGGATCATATCCATTGTGTACGGGTTGAAATTCTGAAGATCGATGAACAATTCCCAGCTGTCATTACAGGTCTGTTCAATCACATCCAGCAAATCTCTGAAACCCAAGGTGTCGATCTCCGTGGGTTCAACACCCGCGTCGCGTAACACGCGCCCGATAAAATGGGTAATACCCTGCGTCCGGGCGGCCAAACGGTCATGCTGTTCAGGAGTCATTTCCAGCACCTGGATCGCCTTGGAAGTAAAGTATTTCTTCCAGAAATCAAACTGTTGGTGAACATCCCGGGTTGGATGCATCATCATCTTTAATCCGTTCGGTTTATTGACCGAATCGGGCCCGAATAACGGATGGGTGGCGATGATCCCGATCTGTTCCGGCAGATGTTCGGACATGACCGTCACCGGATATACTTTCACCGAACAGACATCCAAAACGGTAGTCCCCGGTTCCAACTTGTCCGCCACTTCCTTGATCAACGCCTTAAAGTTGCGGATCGGCACGGCGATGAAAATCGTTTTTTCCCGCAATAAGGTCGGTAAATCCACCAACTCCACACCAATCTGGTCATCAGACGCCGAAATATCATAGGCGCTGACCTTAAAATCGTCGGAAAGGATTTGGCCCAATACTTTTCCAAAACGGCCGAAACCGATAATTCCCACACTATTCATGATTTGCCTCCGAAAACTTTTTCACTCCTATGAAAAGAGTCAGATTATTTTTCAGGTCCTGAATATCCTCGGAAATGACCACCAATCCGTAGAGATCGGCACACGACTTGGGAGCAATCACCCCCGCCGTGCGGGGCAATTTCCCCTCTTTTAAACGCCGGGCCGCTTCCGCCGTGTCGTCCTCCTCAATCAAAGGGCGGGTCCAGAAATGCTCAGCTAAATAGTCACGACATTGCCGGAGAGCCTGCTGGTGGGAATGAATTTCCGTAATATCCCCCAGAAACACACCCCTGCGCGCCAACAGACATTGACTGATGGGAACGTAAAACATTTCCACGATGTCACAACGATGATGAGCCAGGGCCACTACGCTCTCGATTACCACTCCGCCCTGGGCATTCTCCATGGCAAAAACACCATAATCCACATCCCCCTTCTCAACGGCCTGTAATACCTTCTCGGAAGTAATAAGATACTCGATATGGTATTTGTCGATTCCATGATTATTGGCAAACACCGAAGCTGCTTCTTCGGAAAAACTGCCATGTCCTCCCTGGACTCCGATTTTTTTCATTCTTTATCTCCCCAAAACATTGGTTAAAAACATTTTTCAGATTTTCTCATATTTCGCAAATTTGATAAACCGGTAAAAAAACGGTCGGGTTGTCCGTAGGAACATACGGCAAACCCATTATATCCGCCCCTTTTCTCCACCTGTTATCCTCAGGTTTTTTCATCCCCTCCTTTTAACCGGCGAATATACGTTTCGGCCGCCTCTACCGGATCGTCCGTTTTGGTGATTCGCCGGATAAGTTCGCTTCCCACAACCGCCCCGTCGGCCATCCGGTTAATGTTCCGGACATCCTCCCGGGTTTTAATCCCGAAACCGACAACAAAGGGCGTGACGCTGTGCTTCCGAACGCGCTCCAAATAATTTTCCAAAGTGTTTACGGAAGTCAAATCGGATCCCGTAATTCCCAGGATGGAAACACAATAGATCAGGTCCCCGGCCAACCCGGATACGGTATGAATCCGTTCATCGGAAGTGTTCGGAGCGACCAGCAGAATGGGTGAAACGGAATTCTTTCGGCACTGCCCGATTAACGGTTCCGCCTCTTCCGGCGGAAGATCCGGAATAATTAATCCATCCACCCCTGCCGATCGGCAGTCCTTTACAAACGTTTCCACCCCGTATTGGAGGATGGGGTTTATGTATCCCATCAGCGCCAGGGGCATTTCGCACCGCCTACGAATGATCCGGACCTGGTCAAGAATCCATTTTAATGTTACGCCGTTTTCCAGGGCAATCTGGCTGGAAGCCTGGATAACGGGTCCCTCCGCCAACGGATCGGAAAAGGGCATTCCCAACTCGATCATGTCCGCCCCGGCCCGCTCGGCGGCCAGGACGAGTTCCACCGTTAATTCTTTTGTCGGATAACCGGCGGTAATAAAGGGAATCAGCTTTTCCCCGGGTGTACGGAAAAGGGCTTGAATCCTGTTCCCGGGAGACGTCCCGGTCACGTCTTTTTTCTTAACCGGAGTTTGTTCCGTACTCATAATTCCTTCCCCAAATAATCCGCCACCGTATTCACATCCTTATCGCCGCGGCCCGACAGGCAAACCACGACGTGGGAACCGGGCCGGAGACCGTTATCGCTTCTGCGCAGGAAACTCAGGGCGTGGGCCGACTCCAGGGCCGGCAATATGCCTTCCTGCTCCGACAGCCAACAAAAAGCGCTGATCGCTTCCTCATCGGTGGCCGACACATACTCAACCCTGCCCGATTCTTTCAAATAGCTGTGTTCCGGTCCCACACCGGGATAGTCCAGCCCGGCCGAAACGGAATGGGGCAGGGTTACCTGTCCGTCATCGTTTTGGAGCAAATAACTGGCGGAACCGTGCAGTACACCCAACCGTCCCTTGGTCAACGTGGCGGCATGCTGATCGGTATCGGTCCCCAAACCGGCTGCTTCCACCCCCACCATTCGCACCTCGTCCTGCAGGAACGCGTAAAACAGTCCGATGGCATTGCTCCCGCCGCCCACACAGGCTACCAGCGTATCCGGGATTTCCGGGGTCTCCGGACGTTCGGCAAACTGGAGCCGGGCTTCACGCCCGATGACCGACTGGAATTCCCGAACAATCATCGGGTAAGGGGGTAAGGGTGGGGTCCCACCACGGAGCCGATCAGATAATAGGTGTTTTCCACGTTGGTAACCCAGTCACGGATCGCCTCGTTGGTGGCGTCCTTAAGGGTTTTACTCCCCGAGGAGACCGGGCGCACTTCCGCTCCCAGCAATTCCATCCGGAATACATTCAATTTTTGACGGCGAATATCCTCTTCGCCCATGTACACCACGCATTCCAACCCGAATTGTGCCGCCACCGTGGCGGTGGCCACCCCGTGTTGGCCGGCGCCGGTTTCGCCGGTTTCGGCAATAATGCGGGTCTTTCCCATCCGCCGGGCAAGCAGAATCTGTCCCAGGGTGTTGTTGATTTTATGAGCCCCGGTGTGATTCAGATCTTCCCGCTTCAGATAAACATGGAACCCCAATTCCCCGGAAATCCGTTGGGCGTAATAGAGGGGCGTAGGACGGCCGGAATATTCTTTTAACAATTCGGCCAATTGGCTTTGAAATTCCGGGTCATCTTTGGTTTCCAGAAAAAGCGATTCCAGTTCCGTAATCGCCGGGATGAGGGTCTCGGGCACATATTTCCCGCCGAAGACTCCGAAATGCCCGCGTTCGTCCGGAAAAGAATAAGTTGCCGTTCCCTGTTTTTCCATCATTTTTCCTCCCTCTGTGGGGTAATAAATATATCTATCATTTCCTGTCTAAATATTAACTTCTATAGCATTGATTAACATAGTGTTACGTAGGATATATTTAGTTATTTTCATAATAAATAATCCAACATGTGTTATTAAAGAACTTCGTCGCCTTGGAAAAATTCGGGATAAAGAGCGGAATTTTGCCGGAGGATAAGACGGTTTTACTGTCTGAAACTGTCTGAAACCCCGATTGCCAAATCGGGGTTGAGTTTAAAACCGGCCCGGAGGCAAAGTTTCGCTCCCCGAATTTTTCCACAGCGACTGTTTCTTTTGGTCCTTTTCTTATGTTAAGAAAAGGACAAGCATCCCTGATTGTTGTTCTAGACACTATTCTTGAACAATTTAACTTATCTTTATTCAACCCAGACCTATTTAAGATAAATTTGTGAATTTTTCACGCTTTTTGAAGTGAATTATCAAATATATTTTCATATTCACCGGTGGTGTTCAACCGGTTAAAAAGGGTCTTGATCTTACCCGGGTCCTTGCGCCCCGGTGAAACTTCAACACCGCTGTTAATATCGACGGCGGCGGGCTTTACGGCCCGAATTGCTTCCAATACATTATCGGGCGCAAGTCCTCCGGCCAATATCAGCGGCCTTGCAAGCCGGAGACCTGCGACCAGATTCCAGTCGAACGTGCTCCCCGTACCTCCCGGTGATCCCTTCCGGTAGGTATCCAGGAGAAAAGCGTAAACCTCGTAATCTTCCATACTCGTGCCGGGCAACGGATTCCCGACCCGGATTGCCTTGATTACCGGCCGCCTCATCACGGAACAAAATTGCGCATCCTCATCCCCGTGTAATTGAATAAAATCCAGGCCCACGGCATCGGCAATGGCGTTAATGGCTTCCGCTTTTTCATTAACGAACACTCCCACTTTGGCCACGTTTCCCGGAATGTTTTTCACGATTTCACTGGCCCTGAGCATATCCACGTAACGGGGACTGGGGGGATAGAAGATTAACCCGATAGCCGAAACACCGGCGTCTATCGCGTAATGGGCGTCCCGGGAAGACGTGATACCACATATTTTAACCGGAATCATTCCAATTCTCCCGCCCGCAGCCGCTTCAGTGTATCCCCCGGAGTGCCGTATTTCATTAACGTGGTTCCGACAAGGGCGGCGTCATAACCCAGTTCTTCAACGTAAATAAGGTCCGCAGAAGTATGAACACCGCTTTCGGCGACTTTTACCGCTTTCGGCGGCAATTCCTCAAAAACATCTTCACACCAATGAATATCAGTAGTCATGGTTTCCAGATTGCGGGTGTTTACACCCACGATTTCCGGTTCCAGACGTTGAATAAGCGACACTTTCTCCCGGGCATGAAATTCGACCAATACTTCCAATCCCAGTTCCCGTGCCAGGGCGTAAAAATTCCGGAGTTGCCGTTCTTCCAGGGCTTCGGCAATGAGTAGAATCGCGTCGGCGCCCGATACGTAAGATTCGTAAACCTGGTATTCGGACACAATAAAATCCTTGCGCAAAACCGGTACGGAAACGCTCGTTTTTATCCGCCGCAGGAATTCCAGCGAACCCCCGAAATATTTCCGGTCCGTCAGCACGGAAATCGCCGCCGCGCCGTTCTGTTCGTATTCCCGGGCTACCGTTTCAGGATCGGCGGCCGCAAAGATTTCTCCGGCCGAAGGGGATTTGCGCTTCAATTCGGCTATTACCTGAATGCCGTCGCGGACCAGAGCCGGTCCGAAGGGTACCAGCGGAACGGTACGGGACATTTCTTTTAACGCTTCCAGGCTTTGTCGCGCTCGGCATTCGCGCACCTCCGCCTGTTTATGAAGGACAATCTCCTGCAGAATATTCATCAGGCCCGCGCCAGTTTCTCCAGTACATTCAACGCCGCGCCGGAATCGATTGATTCCACGGCCAATTGCATCGCCTCTCCAATCGTGGCGGCTTTGCCGCCCACGGCGATTCCGGCCGCGGCATTCAACAAAACCACATCCCGGCGGGGACCTTTTTCGCCTGCCAAAACGGACCGGATAATGGCCGCGTTTTCCGACGGATCACCACCCTGCAGGGTTTCAATAGTCGTCGTTTCCAAACCAAAATCTTCCGGGGACAAGGTCATGGATTCAATATTGCCGGTCGAATCCAAATGACTCACCTTGCTGGGGGCGGTGGTCGTGAATTCGTCCATGCCGTCCCGGCCATGAACCACGTACGCTTCCTCGGCGCCCAGCAACCGCAGGACTTCAGCTAAAGGTTGCGTTAATTCACCATCGAACACCCCGATCACCTGGCGCTTCACCCCCGCCGGATTGCACAGCGGTCCCAGAATATTAAAGACTGTTCGCACGGCCAGGGACTTCCGGGCTCCTATGGCATGCTTCATCGCCGGATGCAGGGCGGGAGCGAACAGGAATCCCAACCCGATCTCGTCCACGCAATGGGCCATCTTTTCCGGCGGCATGGCGATGTCGACCCCCAGCGCCGTCAGGACATCCGCCGAACCGGACTTGGAGGTCATGGATCGGTTGCCGTGTTTGGCCACCTTCACACCGGCTCCCGCCGCCACAATGGATGCCGCGGTGGAGATGTTAAACGTTCCCTTGGCGTCGCCGCCCGTGCCGCACATGTCGATGGCTTCGTTGCTGATCGAAACGGGCGTCATTTTCTCCCGCATGGCCTGGGCAAAGCCGGCAATTTCCACCGGGGTCTCGCCTTTGGCCCGCAAGGCAATGAGAAAACCGGCGATCTGCGCGTCGTCAAATTCACCGGACATTATCCGCAACATTACCTGGTAAGCTTTTTCCCGGGACAAGTCTTCCTTGTCCAGCAGTTGTTCGATGATTGCTTTCATTTACACCTCTAAAAAATTCTCAATTATGGTCATTCCGAATTCCGTTACGATGGATTCCGGGTGGAACTGTACACCGAACACCGGATGTTCCTTATGCTCCAAAGACATGATTAATCCGTCTTCGGTAACGGAAGTGACGGTCAGTTCTTCGGGAAACGATTCCCTCTCCGCCACCAGCGAATGATAACGGGTGGCTGAAAAGGTGGACGGTATCCCTTTGAAAATAGCCGAGCCCGTATGGGTAATCTGGGACGTCTTGCCATGAACGATAGTGTGTGCCCGGACGATTTTCCCGCCGTAGGCGACGGTAATGGCCTGGTGACCAAGGCAAATTCCGAGGATTGGAATCTGTTTGCCGAATTCCCTGATCACGGCAATGGACATGCCCGCCTCTTCCGGTGTGCCCGGCCCGGGGGAAATGACGATCTTCTCCGGCTTCATCCGACCGATATCCGCGAGGGACAAGGCATCGTTCCGGAATACTTCCAGATTTCCGTTCCGGCTGCCGATGTATTGCACCAGGTTGTACGTGAACGAATCGTAATTGTCGATAATCAGTATCATGGTTGCGGTTCCGGTTTGTCTTTTACCAATCCATGCTCGGCAAAGTCAATCGCGCTTACGATGGCTTTGGCCTTATTCACGGTTTCCTCGTACTCTTTTTCCGGATCGGAATCGTACACGATTCCCGCCCCGGACTGAAAATAGACCGTCCCGTCCTTAGCCACTAAAGTCCGGATCGCAATACAGGTGTTAAGATCACCGGTAAAGTCCATGTACCCGATGGCCCCGGAATAGATGTTCCGGCGTGTCGGCTCCAAATCGTGAATTAGTTCCATGGCCCGGATTTTCGGCGCGCCGGAGAGCGTTCCCGCGGGAAAACCGGACATAAGGGCGTCCAGGGCATCTTTATCTTCCCGGAGTCGGCCCCGGACATCCGAAACAATGTGCATTACGTGCGAATAACGCTCGACTATCATAAATTCTTTTACTTCAACGGTACCATAAACGGAAACACGTCCCACGTCGTTTCGCCCCAGGTCCACCAGCATAAGATGTTCCGCTTTTTCCTTTTCATCGGACAACAAATCATCCGCCAGCGCCTGATCTTCCGCCTCATCCTTCCCCCTGATGCGGGTTCCGGCAATGGGACGCACCTCAACCTGATTGTTCTCCACTTTCACCAACAGCTCCGGAGAAGCGCCCAACACTTCGAAATCGTCTAATTTCAGGTAAAACATATACGGGGAAGGATTGATGGTTCGCAGGGCACGGTAAATCGTAATCGGTTCCGCCGTCGTATGGCGATGAAAACGTTGACTGAGGACAATTTGAAAAATATCCCCCGCCTTAATGTGTTCCTTGGCCTGCAGTACGTTTTTCTCAAACTCCTCTTTTGTCATGTTGGAGTAAAGAGGGTCCGGCTTGCTTTTCTTTGGCGTTTGATAATCAATATCCGTATGCAGGTCCACCCCGATTTCGTCGATCCTTTCCCGGGCCTTGCGGTAGGCTGCCCGCAGATCCGTGGCCTCGTCCACATTCACGTTGCTGATCACCAGGGCTTCATTCTTCAAATGGTCAAAGGCCAGTAATTCCTCAAAAAGCATGAATATGGCATTCGGAACATTCAAATCGTCCGGGGCGTGGACGGGGATATCCTCAACCCAGGTTATGGTTTCATATCCCAGGTAACCCACCAATCCGCCGGTAAAACGGGGCACGCCGGGGAGTTCGGGCGCCGAATAATTCCGTCTGATTTTACGGAGGATTTCCAGGAAAGGTTCGTCGGTGACGCAGGTGGTCCCGTTCTCCGTAATCGTTACTTTTCCATCGCTGCACGTAATAATTTTCAGGGGGTTCCGCCCGATAAAGGAATACCGTGCATATTGGGACCCTTTCTCCACCGATTCCAACAGGAAGGCGTACTTCGAATCCTTCGAAATACGCATGAAGGCCGACACCGGTGTCAACAGGTCGGCCAGAATCCGTTCATAAACCGGAATGGTCCGGTACTTCCGGGCCAGATTCTCGAATTCCGGGAAAGTCATCATGCTTTGGTTCTCATTTATTCATTCGGGTCTAAAAACAAAAAACCCCGACTTGCTCGGGGTTGGATTCAGACTACGGGTATACAAATGCCCTAAGGTCGCGTTTCCAACCCTCGCGTTTGGTAATACCAGTAGTAGTTAAATCGGTCTGTTTTTGTGCTCATGTCGGGCGGATATTACGTGTTCCCCTGAGGAAAGGGCAAGCAGATTATTGACCATTTTGAATATCTTTGGATAATTGGAAGATGGCGGTAAATATTTGCCGAATCTGTTTTTCGGTTAAATGACCCCCGGATTTCACTTGCAGGCGTTGCAGTATTTTTTCTTCCCGTACCGGATCATTAACAACCAATCCCAATGTCCCTTTTAAGGCGCCGATTTCACTGGCAATTGCCATGCGTTTGATTATCAGCGTCAGGATCCAATCGTCAATTTCGTCAATTTGGTTCCGCAACTTTTCAATTTTTACGTCTTTTTCCATGCGCAAATATGCCGCTCTTGCAATAATAGATACAACCACCGCATTGATAGAAAATTACAAGGGTTGTTCATGTACGATCCGATCCGGATCGAAACAGAAAAGTATTTTTGCCGGGTTTGGATATCCGCGAAAGCCGGGACACAGGAACTGAGACGTGAAACGTGATGCGTGATGCATGTCGGAGCGCCGGTTGCCGGGGATGCGTGTCGGAATGTAGTGGAGATCCCGATGGAGCGAAGCGACTGTCGGGAAAACGTGATGCGTGATGCGTGATGCGTGAGATGTTGTGAATGCCTGAATAGTGTTGGCTGTTTCTAATGAATCAACTAATATTTCCTCGATTTACTCGAAACCCCAGGTAAGACAAATTTGTAAATCTCCCCTATGTTCTTTAAAGCGAGACTATTTGATATCAATTTATTAACCCGTTCGTCACCGGGCTATTCACACAAAATAGGAAATTCCTCAGCCTTTCCGCCGGCAAGTAATCTCTCCTCAGTCTTCGCCTGAGCCTTGGCCTTTTTCAATTTCAATATGTTTACGTACTCTTTTTACAATAGTTAACAGGTTAAGTAAATTTACCGCTAGAGTTGTTCCCTTCCGCCAATTAAATAAAAGGTATTTTAATGAAAAAAATCATTGTTTTTGTTTTGCCTCTGATGCTCACGCTTTTATCCGCCGATAACTGGACCAATAATCTTACGTTGGCATTCTCATCCAAAAGCGGAAACACAAACTTAACTTCCTACGCCGTTGGATTCAAAAGCGCTACCAAAGGGGATATCAAAATCCTGGGAAAGCTGCTAACGGATTCGGAATTCAGTCTGGCCGTTGCCCATTCCAGAGGACAATACAAGGGCACGTTGTACGAGAACAAGGGGAATGTCCGTTTGGTTTTTGATTACCATGCCAATCACACTTTTTCACCCTTTATGTTCACCTCTTGGGAATACGATTCCCTGGCCAACCTGGATAATCGCTCCAATATGGGTCTGGGAGCCAAAGTGCGCCTTACGAAAGGATTTTCAATCAGCGCCGCGGGACTTTGGGAAAATGAAAAATACACAGACCAGGGATTGGCAGCGCAGGCGCGGCTTTCATTCCGTCCAAAATACAAACGCACATTCGAATCCGGCACTTTTACCCAGTGGATCTTGTTCTACCAGCCCTTGGTAAGTGATTATTCCAATTATCTGA
>JAADGP010000132.1 GCA_013152315.1 FCB group bacterium | reverse complement strand
GGATACAATACATCGGCGTTCATCAAAATAAAAGGTCCGTTTTCAAATTCTTCCCGACACAGGTAAACGGAATAGGCCGTATTGGTTTCAAAGAAATGATGGTTCACGATAAACCGGAAATCGATTTCAGAGTATTGGGATTGTAAATACTTCATCAGGCGTTCACGGTAATAACCAACCACAACGATAATCCTGTTCAGTCCACTTTCCTGAAGCGCCTGAATCTGGTGGTCGATAATAGCCTTTCCGCCCACATCCAAAAGACATTTTGGTTGATCATACGTAAGGGGATACAATCTCCGGGAGACACCTGCTGCTAAGATTACGACATTCATAACGGGGGCGAAATTACGTGGGGCAAACAAAATATCATAATGCCAACTATGCCGTATCTTCGTGAACGATTCCGTTCATTTTATTACCAAATAGGGTTTCATGCCCGCCCGGGTATTCCGATACGTTCTTCAATGGCGTCAACCAATCGACCTGAAGCATTTCCATCCAATTTATATAAAAAACGATCCCGCGCCCGCAGGCGGGCGGATTCCATTGTATCCGGCTTGGTGAGTATCTGTTCCACGCACCATTCCAGAAGTACCGGTTCGCTTAAGCGATACGTGAAATCGATTCGCTCGAACCGATCCAGATCCAACCGGTGGTTCAACAGCCAGGGGAACAATCGATGTTTTAACCGTTTCCTGGAAAATTCGGTCTGGATGATGGGACGATTCAGGGCCAGATACTCGAACAGCGTCGACGAAATATCCGTGATCAGGATGTCCGTGATCCGATAATAGGGCAGAATATTGAATTGCTCGGGCGGAATTAAATAAACATGGGGATGCAAATCGGCAATCGCCTGTGCCTGACGGTAATGGTGACGGTACTTCTTCTTCGTCCAACTGAATTGATGCAGTTTAACCAGAACATTCACATGGTTGGCAATCGCCGTAAGTTCCGGCAACAACATTTCAACGGAAGACGGGTAAAACGTCGGGGCGTACAGGACGGTTTTTTTATCCCCGGACAACCCGAAATCGGCTATTCTTCTCTCCCTATCAGTTTTATCGGTTTTCACCAAGGGATCCAATTTGGTAAAACCACACAGAACCAGTCCCCGTTCGCCCTTGCGCCGCAATATTTCGTACCGTTCTTTCGACTCCACGGCCCGCAGATCCACGCGCGGGGACGTATCACGATAATACGATTTTTTCAACCCGATTCCGTGATACACCATGACCACCAGGGTATTTTCGGCCGCTATTTCAGTGAGATATTGTTTGTTCCCCGTGATCAGCACATCAAAGGCCTGTTCTCTTATTATCCTCCTGCGTTCATTTTCGCCGTCGGCTTTCAGGCAATCAATCCCAAGCTCCTTTACGGCCTTCTTAAAAACACCGATTTCCTGTTTATCAGCTTTTTCGGAAATCGAGGCCACGATGTGGTAGGCGGCCCTTTTTTGCATTTCCCGTATTATGGGAATAAATTGAGGGAGATAATACAAATGATGGTGCTCGAATAAGACCCTGATCATGGGAACATCCGGTGAATCTGTTTTTTCCGGTACCAGTTCCGCGGTTTTGGCTGCAACCGTTTCACCTCCCCGGACCGTAACACGTTTTCCACGGCTCCGACGACACGCCGGGAAGATTTGCCATCGCGATAAGGATGTAACTGTTTACGGTAAAATTCACGGTTGGAAGCAAACTCCCCGGGGTCATTGAAAGAACGTTCAATCGCGCCGCATAATTCCCCGGGACGCATAATGTTAATACCCTTATCGATTCGGGAAACGGCCTGGTAAGTAATTAAGGGCCGATCCAGGAGCAGGTATTCGTAGGCGACCGAAGACGTGTCGGTGACAAGCACATCCGACGCTTCCATGGCCGGTAAAATATCGTCGCTGTCCACCACCATCAAATGTTTGCCGCGCAACGCCTTGAATCTGGATACCGTGGTTTTATCCATCAGGTCGTGAAACTTCACGATCCATTGGTAGGGGGAAGACAACAGACTTTCGATCGCGGGTAGCAGGTCATTGGCTGAACTGTATTTCGGACTGAAGGTGGGGGCGTACAGAATGACCGGCCGATCCGGGTCCAGCCCAAGTGCCCGTTTTTTCTGTTTTACGGAAGTCGATAAATCCAAACGATCCAACTTGGGCCAACCGGTCTCGCGGACGATAAAGTGGCCTTTTCTCGCGGCCAATTCATTGAATTTACCGGTCATAAACGGACCGGGGGTACAGTACAGGTCAAAAAATCCGGTAATTCGGTAATGGCCCTTTTTTTCTTCACCCAGTCCGTGAAAAATCTGCACTTTCAAACCCGGCCAGAAATGGGGCACCACATTTCCCGGAACAATTACCGCGTCCGGATTGAAGTTTGTCACTTCGGAATGGGTCGTTATTCTCTCTCCGGGAGGTTCATGGAGCCGGGCGGTACCGGCAACATACCAACGGACTTCACCTAATGAGAAATCCCTGATCACCTCCTGGACAGGTTCCAATATGGAGAAGGAATAGGGCTTGGTTACCAACAATAAATATTTCAGGGTTCCTTTCTTCATTAAGAAATATTATACCGCGATGGAATTAGCTCCTTAAGTGATCCAACAACGCTTCTCTGATTCGGACTGAAGCATTGCCATCCAATTTATACAACATCTCCCGTTGATATTTCTCACGCTTGTCCATTTCGGAATACAAACCATTAAATCCGGCCTCCAGCATTTTCCCAAGGTCTTTGGGTTTATGGAGATCAATGCAAAACGATGAAACTTCTTTGCTCATCTTCCAATCCAGTCTTTTACGATACAAGCGGTAATGAAACAGTCTGTGGGAAGGTCGCAATCGATAAAATCTGCTGACGATTACAGGTTTATTCAGCGCCATCATTTCATAAATAGTCGAGGATGCCTCGGTTAATAGAATATCAGCCGCTTTGTAAAGAGGAACGATATTGTATTCGCTGGGCGGTACCAAATAGATATGATCATATTTTTCGGCTAATTTCTTTGCCCATTTTCGTTGAGCTTTTAAACTGATCCCTCCGAATTTATCCAAAAAATAAGACCACATGTGCAATTTTATTATGAGATTATAGCCTTTTGTCTGTTCCGCCAAATGAGTTTTAAATCTCTCTAAGGAACTGGGATAAAACGTAGGCGCATATAAAATTGTTTTCTTTTCCACATCCAATCCCATCTCGCGCAGCAAATATTGTTGATCCGGTATTTTTCCGTTGAATATCGGATCCAGTTTCGCGAATCCGACAACGACCAGATCCGTACCAACCCCATTTTCACGCAGTTGTCTTTCCCGGTACGGGCCCTCTACAAATCTCAGATCAAGCCGGGGATGATTGTCCCGCCAATACGATGGTTTCACTCCAATTCCGTGGTAAATCATGCAAACCAACGTCGAGTCCTTCACAAATTGGTCGATTTCATATCTTGACCAACCACAAACAAACACGTCCGGAGACAGGGCACGAATTTTTTCAGCCCGTTCCGTTTCGGTTTCGGCAAAGATTGTTTTATACCCTTTTTTGGTCAGGATTTCCCTCGTCAGGTTTCTTTCCAAAACTTTTTCTTCGGCCGACGTGGTCAGGTAAACATCGAAACGGTTGTCGGTGTTCAACAAATCGATCACCGGTTCGAATTGCGGCAAGTGATAAAGATGATAGGCATCAAAAACGATTGATATCGGTTTATTCATAATGATCAGGAATGTTTTGGTTCAGGATTTATTCTTCTTGCTATGGGGGTTCAAGTTAAATCAACCCTTGAGATATTTTCTTATTTGATATGGTTCTTATTCAGGGTATCCGAATTTAATCAGCGTGAATATCGCCAAACTGTATCCGGAAAAGCTTGCGATACAGGCCCGCTTTGTCCATTAGTTGTTGGTGGGTTCCCATTTCAACAATTCTTCCTTCCTTCAATACTATAATCTTATTGGCATTTACCACGGTGGAAAGGCGGTGAGCAATGACCAAAACCGTACGATTGTGCATAAGTTTTTCGATCGCCTGTTGGACTAATTTTTCGGATTCCGTATCCAGGGAGGAAGTCGCCTCGTCGAGAATCAGGATGGGAGGATTTTTAAATAACGCCCTGGCAATCGCTAAGCGCTGCCTTTGTCCGCCGGAGAGCTTTACTCCTTTTTCCCCGATCACGGTATCAAATCCTTCCGGCATTTCAAGAATAAAATCCAGGGCATTGGCGGCTTCGGCCGCGGCCCTGACTTTTTCCTCCGGCACATTGCTGTCACCATAGGCAATGTTATTGCGGACGGTATCATTAAATAAAATTGTTTCCTGGGTAACAACTCCCATTAAACTGCGCAACGATGCAAGCGATATCCGCCGGATATCGATTCCATCAATGGTAATGGAACCCTCGGTTACATCGTAAAACCGGGGCAGAAGATCCGCAATGGTGGACTTCCCGGCGCCGCTGTGACCGACAATGGCCACGATTTCCCCTTTGTGAATGGTAAAGGAAACATCCTGGAGGACCCGATCATCGGCACCTTCGTAATGAAAATATACATGGTCAAAACGGATCTCCTTATCGAAAGTGGTTTTGATGATCGCATTTTCGGTATCGGTAATTGCCGGTGGCGTATCAATAACGGCAAAAACCCGTTCGGCGGATGCCACGCCGGCCTGTATTTCCACATTTACATTGCTCAAACGCCGTGCCGGCTCAAAGGTGGAAAACAATATCAGGATAAAACGTATGAAATCTTCGGAGGTCAGACTTTGCTCGGCAAGGACCTCGCGTCCACCGTACCAGAGCAGGACAACACCTATGATAACACCGAGAAACTCCGTGATCGGCGAGGCCAGATGGCGCAGCCTGGCCCGCCGGAATAAGAGTTTAAAGTGTTTATCGGTTTCTTTCTTAAAGCGATTAACTTCATAATCTTTCATCACGAAAGCTTTGACAACCCTTATGGAGGCCAACGTTTCGGTAACAATGTTGGTTATCCCGGCAATTTTAACCGCTGTACGCCGAGATTTCCGCCGGATACTTTGCCCGATCAGGACAATAGCCGTTCCCGTCACCGGGACGATTATGGATGCTATCAAGGCCAATTTCCAACTGATGATGAAAAGCAAGGTTACCATTGTTAAAATATTGATCGGCTCCACGAACAGCTTCTGGAAGCTGGTGGAAAGCGCGCGCCGCATATTGGCGACATCATTTAACAAAATCGAAGTCAGCTCACCGGACTGCTTGCGATTGAAGAACGACAGGGATAACGTATGCAGATGTTCATACAACTTATTACGTATCTCCTGTATCAGACGCAACTGGACATACGCCATAAAAACATTTTTAATATACAGGAAAAGGTTCTTAAGCGAAAACACCACCAGGATAGCCAGACACAAAACTTCCAACGTATCCATGGGTGTGTCTCTTAAAATCATCTTATTGGTCCAATACTTCAACTGGTCGTTTACACTCATTACGGTCCGGGCTTCCAATAACTGTTGTTGCCGAAGCAGGTCACTGAAATCCGCCAGTATATTGTTAATGAGGGAAGCGGTCAACCAGACGGAAGCACTGTTTAAAATAACATAAACAAAGGCGGCCAGTGTCGAAGCTAAAAAATACGGCCAGTAACGAAAAACCAGCTTTAATAAACGTCTATAAACAGGCTTGTGCACGATTCAGGCGGGATTTATGTTCCGGGACAATGCATGGATGGTTTGAATATACACTCGCTGAAAGAGTCAGGAAAAGTAACAGTTCATTTTAATAACGCGCGAATCCTGACAAACAGAGCATACCATGAAATTGTGAAAATCCAAGTTGAAAGGAAAAGGTAGTTATGCTCCCCGGTTATAGTACCATTCGCCGGTGAGGGATATCGGCTTCGTAAAACAGCGGCCCTTCACTCCTGAAACCGAATTGTTCATAGAAGGGAATAACCGATTCCTGAGCATGTAAATAACAGTGAATATTCTCGGGGATTTGATCAAGTATAAATGTTACCAAGGCTTTTCCGACTCCTTTGGACCGGTATGGTTTAAGCACGGCAAAACGCTCAAGTTTGATTCCCCGGTAAGTGGCGCGCCAACGCGCGGTTCCAACGGGTTTTTCGTCCCTGAAAGCCAACACATGAGAGGCTTCCTTATCAAATTCATCCATCTCAATCTCCAGGGGAACGTTTTGTTCCCGTACAAAAACTTCTTCCCTGATTGCCAGGGCAACAGCTTTTTCCGTAGCGTTTTCAACCGGTTTTACCTTCACTTGCATGGGTTAATTTCGGGAGACACATCTGTAATTACAACGCCCCGGAAGATCTGTTAAAGGAGGAATAATCTTACCGATTGTGTACAACGCGTTACCAATAAAACGCTTGTCACAGGTTACATTTTCATACCCGTATCCGAAAACCATAATCGAGACTAAGGACCTTCTTTCGGTTTCGGCGGGCCTTCCCAAACAATCGGGTAAATTGTTTCTCCCAGGAACCCTACCCTGGCATTGTAGAACTGTTCCAGATCCGACGCCGTGAAGGGGGCCTCATCCGTTGTGCCGATCAGCGTGTTTCCAAAATAATTGGATCCATACTGTTTTATGGAGGAAGGATGACGTACAATTCGCACCGGATGGACATCGGCTTTCAACGCTGCGATTATATCGGTATCGGCATCTCCGTAAAAAATATCCAGATTCAGGGCTTTCATTACCCGCTGTTTGGTCGTGAAACGTTTGCCGCCGATTTCCTCTTTCGGGGTAAAAAATAAATTTTTATCCACAACAACCTGGAAACCCAATACGTCGGACAGGAAACGGGCCAATTGATCGCCGTCTTGCCCCGACCGGGCGGTAATGAAGTACACTTCATGCCCGTGGGAAAGAAAATATTTGACCAATTTTACGGTGGGGTCGATCAAAATCGAATATTGTCGATCATGTCGGTTTATCCAGCCGTAATCGAGCCGGCCCTGTTCATCCAGGGGAGCGTTTTCGAACACGTAACGACTATACAATATGGTATCATCCAGGTCAAATCCGACTTTAAGGATACCCGGTTGAGCATTCAAAACCACCGCTATGATTACCACGAGCCACCACGGTCTACATCGATTAGCGTATGCTTGTCCTTGCATCAGTTCAACTCCTTAAATCCTGTTTTGAAATTACAGACCCGGGAAAAGAAATAAGCCGTAATTTATTTTATGGTTTCAGCCGGAATCTACCTGCATATACCGTTTTGTAGAACAAAGTGCATTTACTGTGATTTCTATTCCTTGCCGGGACGCGATGAAGCAATCCCCCGTTTTGTCAAAACGATCGTGGAGGAGATCAATCGTTGTCCGGTCGACACCGGGGGATGGGTTTTCGACACACTTTTCATCGGCGGGGGAACGCCAAGCATATTGGAACCCAAACAGGTGGAAATGATTTTGCAGGCTTTATCCCGCAGGTTTGACATCAGCGGATTAAGAGAAATTACAATCGAAGCCAATCCCGGAGAGGCGCCGGAGGAAAAATTACGCGCTTTTTTATCGTTGGGTATAAACCGTTTGTCCCTGGGAGTACAATCCCTTGAACCCGACCTGCTACGTTTCCTGACCCGGATTCACGACGCTGAAGCCGTTTATACTACTTTCAGGTCGGCCAGAAAGGCCGGGTTTGATAATATCAATTGCGATCTTATTTTTGCCATCCCGGGACAAACCATCCATAACTGGGAATCCGACCTGAAGCGGATCACAAACCTCGGCCCGGAGCACTTGTCCATTTATTCCCTAACCGTTGAAGAGGGTACCCGATTACATCGATTGGTTAATTCCGGCGCCGTGGCGATGCCGACCGATGAGGAAAGCGTTAACCGGTTTTATTCAACGATGGAATTCCTGGCGGAGAGGGGCTTCCACCCGTATGAAATATCCAATTATGCCGTCAACGGAAAGGAATGCCGACACAATCTGCATTACTGGACCAATGATCCGTACCTGGGATTCGGACCTTCCGCTCACAGTTATGATGGTCGACAGCGCTGGCGGAACATTCCCGATCTGGATTACTATATGGAGCAAATCGAAAGCCATCAATCCCCTGTAATCGACCGTTACACATTAAGCCCTCGGGAAAAAATTAACGAAATTTTAGGATTCGGTATTCGCATGTCCGAAGGGGCAAATCTTGCTTTGATTCCCGACAAATACCGGGTGCGGGTCAACACAATGCTTGACGAAATCCTGGAAAAATGGGAAGGATATCTTAAACGGGAAAATGATCGATTATTCCTGACCCGCAAAGGACTATCCTTTGCCGACGCAATCGCCGTGGATTTGATGCTGGATGAAAATCCGGGCATGGATTAATATCACTTCAAAGATATAGGAAGATTTATAAACTCGTCTTACCCAGGGTTTTGAGTGAATTGAGATGACGAGTTAAATGATTAAGGAACAATGTTTCGACTTACCATCAAAGCCTCTTCGTCCTTTTTCCCGCTGGCGGGAGACTAAAAGAAGCAGTCGCTACGGAAAAATTACTATTCATATTCAATCCCTTCCGAAGTCGGCTCCCTTTACGATCGTCCGAACCAAAACGAATTGTTTTTTTTTTATAATATCCCCGACAGGGGATGAATACGAATAACCACCGATGAAATCGGTGGGAAGAACAACCCCTCTCCTGACCCTGGAGGGGTCAAACCAGGTGTTTTTTCTCAAATTCAATTCCGGCTTTTTATCATATCTGCCCGGAATAAATATTTCAGTACAATAGTGTCCTGTTAGATTTTGAGAAATGTATGTAACATGCTGATATATCGGTATATAGAACAATCTAACCGTTTTTCGATTTGAAACGAAATAAGAGACTTAGGTATTAATTATCACCCCACAAATCACGTATTACGTTTCACGTTTCATATTCCGTGCTCCAGCCGTCATGAATATCCAAAAATGAAAAATGACGACCACAATAGTTCACTCAATAAGTAAAATGCTTGATTTGTTCCCCTTCCTCTCCGATCCGGGACATGGCTTGAATGCCGATTTCCAAATGCAAATCGACATATTTCGCGGTCACATTTTGATCGGATTCCGCCGTTTTGACTCCTTCCGGTGTCATCGGCGTATCGGACACAAGCAATAAAGCCCCCCGGTCAATTCCATTCGCGAAACCGGTAATAAAGATGGTCGCGGTCTCCATATCAATCCCCAAGGCGCGTATTTTTCGTAAGTAATTTTTGAATTCCTCATCGTGTTCCCAGACACGACGATTGGTGGTATACACAACACCGGTTCGATATTCCAGGCCGCGTTCAACTAAGATCTGGGAAACATATTTGTGTAATTTAAACGAGGGTAATGCCGGTACCTCTTTCGGGAAATAATCATCGCTGGTGCCTTCACCGCGAATGGCGGCACTGGGCAATATGAAATTGCCGATTTCCGTTGATCGTTTTAATCCGCCACATTTTCCAAGAAACAAGACCCCTTTCGGCGCAATACTGGTTAATAAATCCATTATCGTCGCGGCGTTGGCGCTGCCGATGCCAAAATTAATAATGCTTAAACCATCGGCATTTGTCGCCGAAACCATCGGTCCTCCCAACCCTTTAATCGGGGCATCAAAACGCTTGGAAAATTTCTCGACGTAATTCTGAAAATTGGTAAGCAGTATCCAATCGCCGTACTCTTCCGGCGCGGTCCCGGTGTAACGTTTCAACCAGCGATGAGCGATTTCCTGTTTCGTTGGTCTTTTCATTTAAGCATTGGTCTTTCCGGCTTTCTGAAGATACCCCTGACCACGGCCGCCGGGCCTCTATGCAATGCCCCTTCCTCCAGGGTCACAATTTCCTCCCGGAGTAAAACAATTTCCATTTCCGGCAGACTGGCACGCAAAGACTCTTCGTCATAAAGAAGTTTTATATCTTTGGGACCGCCGGAAGAATATTTTTCTTGTTCTTTTGAGAATGCTTCCAGCAATAAAACACCTCCCGGTTTCAAAGCTTGCGCGTAATTACGGTGTAATTTAATACGGTTTTCCGCGTCAAAATGAGAGTAAATGGAAACGAGTCCGTCATATTCCTCGGATCCGAAATGATAGCTCAGCAAATCGGCTTCCACCAATTTTATTGTAACCTGAAACCGTTCGGCCAGCCTCCGTGCTTTACGAAGACCTTCCCGGGAATAATCAATCGCCGTGATTTCGTATCCCTGCCGGGCCAACCACACTCCGTTACGCCCTTCACCATCGGCGACACAGAGCACTTTTCCTTTGGGGATTAAACGGGCATGATCTTTCAGGAATTGATTGGGTTCCACGCCATACACGTATTCGGATGTGGCATAATGTTGATCCCAATGCTGTTTCCAATAATCCGACAAAATCAAACCTCCAAGGTCAGTGACACCGGACAGTGGTCCGACCCCATAATATCATCATGGATATCGGCGTCCACCACACGATCGGCAAAGCCTTCATTCACAAAAAAATAATCGATCCGCCACCCCACGTTCCGGGTACGGGCGCCGAACCGATAGGTCCACCAGGAATAGCGTCCCGGCTCCGGATGAAACAACCGGAACGTATCCACGTAACCGTGTTCAATATATTTGTCAATTAAAGCCCGTTCCTCCGGGAGAAACCCGGAAGTGTTTTCATTGTCCTTCGGACGCGCCAGATCAATCTCCCGATGGGCCGTGTTCCAGTCGCCGGCTACCACCACATTCACACCCGACGCCACCTGTTCATCCAGGATAACCAACAACTCCTCATAAAATTCCAGCTTGTAATCCAATCGTTCCCGATCCTTCTGACCGTTCGGAAAATAAATATTGTACAGCAAAAAACCATGGTGTTCGGTAATCAGGACCCGACCTTCCCGGTCGAATTTTTCGATGCCCAAACCTTCCTGAACGTAAAGCGGTTCTTCCTTACAAAACGTGGCCACACCACTGTATCCCGCCTTCTCGGCGGAATGCCAGTAAGTATAATAGCCGTGGTCGTTTAACAGTCGCGAGGTCAATTGGTCGGTCCTTGCTTTCGTTTCCTGAAGACATAGAATATCGGGCTGCACCATGCTTAACCAGGATAACAGCCCCTTTTTCTCCGCGGCCCGGATTCCGTTCACATTCCAGGAGTAGATTATCATATTATCATCCCGTAATCAGCTGATCAAAAACCAAGTTGTAAATTTAAGTTTCCCATCACGCAAAACCTAATTACCGGAAATCATAATCATTCCAATAGTTACTTCCGGTAAATACGATAAAACGGCCATCGGGTGAAAAGGATGGATCACGGTCCATACGGTTTGTCTCCGACGTTAATATTTCCCGATTACTCCCGTCCGTATCCATGATTGCGATATGCGCCACGACATTTTCGTCGAGGGCGGTATATACGATCCACTCCCCATCGGGTGAAAATCGAGGTAATCGATTATCGCCGGGGGAATCGACGGTCAGTTTCCGTCGGTTGCTGCCATCGATGTTAATCGTAAATATTTCGGTATGCAACCCACTGAACGATTCATATACAACGGTTTCTCCATCCGGAGATACATCAAGACTGCGACACCCGTACGCTACCGTTAATTCCGTAAGCAAACCGGAGTTCAGATCGTAGACATATATTGTTTGAGGGGTAATATCCACACCCACAAACACAAGTTTGGAACCACTGTCGGCAAACTTAAAATAAATGTCGTCGCTCTCCAAAGTAAATACGGTTTGTCGGTTGCTGCCATCGGAATTCATACAATAGAGGGCCTGGTCGTACCAGGCATACTCCGGGAAATATCGACTTGCGTTATAGGCAATTTTTGTTTCATCCGGCCCGGCGAGTATTTGCCCCTTATGACGGATATGGAAATGGAATCCTTCGGGTGATAGGTAATGATCTCATAATCGGAACCGTCCACCGACATACTTGCCAGGGCCGGATAAATATTTTCAAGCCCGGAACTATCCTTAACGGCGTATTTCGTCCGAAACAAAACCCGCTGACCATCGGGAGAAACGACCGGATTTTTCCCATAAGCAAGCCACCGTACATTGTTGCTTTCCGTCTCCACGGCAAAAACTCCAAAACGTTCACTGTCAAATCCCCAACAAACAATTTTCTTACCATTATCAGCGAAAGAAGGATTGGAAAAATCGTAGT
>JAADGP010000115.1 GCA_013152315.1 FCB group bacterium | reverse complement strand
CCAGTTACCGGAAATCGGCCAATTTTCATGCTTTTAATATTGCCATCGCCGGTGTCCCGGTAGTGTATTACGGTGACGAAATCGGCATGATTGGCGCCGGCGACCCCGATAATCGCCGTCCGATGCGGTTCGCGGGAGACCTTTCCCGCGAGGAACGAAGATTATTGAGGGAAATCGGTGTTCTTAACAGTTTCCGGAAGCGGTACCCCTCGCTGGCACTGGGGGATTTAATCCCGGTTACGGCCAAGGGGCCGGTGATGGTTTTCGCGAAAAAATATTTTGATGAGGCAATTCTGGTCGCGTTTAATAACGGAAATGAAGCCCGGGATTTGTCGGTGTCGGTTCCTTTCGGAGAAAAAGAATTGACGGATGTGATTACGGGGGAATCGATATCCTTGTCCGGGAAAACAGCGGTGATTCAAATGGTCCCCTTTTCGTACCGCTTGTTCCTAATCAGGTAAAAGCTTTCATCGCCGCGGTCCCGGTTTATTCCGGGCCAGGACGGATTAAAATCCGATATTAATAATAGGGAAGAAGGGGAAGCTCTGACCCCGGGTGTGGAAGTTCAGTACCCCAATTTGGATGCCCGTTAATTGGTCACAGACATTGATCAGGCCGATCTGGATACCATAAACGGTCCGGCTGGTATTTAACAGTCCGTATTGTATTCCGTAAATGGTTTCGCCAATGTTATAAATCCCCCATTGGAAACCGAAAAGATCGTTATCGATTTCGTTAATAAGCCCGATGTCCCACCCGAATACGTTTCTGTTTTTCCCGTAAATCAGATTAAACCGCACTCCGAACACATCGACTTTGGAGGAGAAAAGTTGTTCCGGGTAAATGAATGAAAACTGGAAGGGTGTCCAGGAGTTGTTATGATGTCTCCAGGACGGCAGATCAAATTTGTCTGAACGTGCCAATCGATGTTTGAAGCGTTCGAAAGAGTCGATAATATGGTTTGTTACCAGGGATAATTCGCCTGGCTTATCAGGAGATTGAGTAGGCGTGGTTGGCGCCGGTTTTTCCCCCGCCAATTCCCGGGCAACATCTTCGATGAGCGGTAAAAGGTTTTCAATGGATCCCTGATGGTTGCGTGTAACCACCCGAACAATCTCGGTTGTTTCAATATCGAAAAGCCGGATGTCCAGGGTGTAACTGGAACCGATTTTTCCTACCATGCCACCGACCATTTGCCGAACACCAAGAATTCGTCCCGCTTCCACCATGCATTCGTTGCTGACACACCCCGCTTGCCGGAAACCCTGCTCGCGCATAATTGTTTCCATCTGGGTACGCTCGACGATTTGATAATGGTTCACCCCAACCAGAGCGGACCGCAACCTTTCGGTCAGAATTTCAGCTTCTTGTACCGGAACGCCTTTTCCTTCGAGCGTAAGGACGGCAATCGTTACGGTCGAATCGCCGGCTTGAGCCAGGGCGAACCAACCGGGGAGAAACAAAACAAGTATAAATAGAGATGTTTTCATAAATCACCGTTATTATAAACCGGGAAGAAAATATTGCCTATTTGGGGTTTTGTTATGTGACGAAACGCACACACCGGACCTCGCACTTTGCGTGATTATCGAATGTGAATAATTCACTTAAGTTCGGGATTTGCAACGTCAGCGGCAAGGGAATGTGCGTTAAACAATAATGAAACAATTAGTTACGGATACATCAATCTTTTGCTGATGAATTATTCCAGGTTAATATTTGCGCCAATAAATCATATCCATACCGTTTTAAGAAGCGGTATATTTTTAGCCTGATTAATCATTAAAAATGAATGAATCATCGCCGCCCTGCCCCGCCTTTTGCGGGATTATCAACGGGGTGTCAAGTAAGGAGATATCGGAATGAAATACAAGCGAATAATATTTATCCCTTTCCTCTTAATCTTATGGTCCTGTTCCACCATGTCTTTTATACCGCGTGAAGGGGGAGCGGCCAAGTTTAATCTGGCCACCGTTGATTATGTCGAAAGCCAGATCAATGCGCAAAATGAGGAAATACTCACCAAAGTGATGAACAACTTTGAACCAATCATCGATTCGCTTTTGGTGGAAGACCGGGCACGTCTTACCCAATTGGAAAGTCTTTTGGCGGAGCAGGAAGCACAAGTACAGTCTTTATCGAATACCGTTGACAGTACTTATATTTCTATGAATGCCATAGCCAATAAAGTCTTAACGGATATTTCCGGTGTGAAACGAACTACGGCCGACCTGCAATTATTGTCCGCGCAGTTATCTGCCAGAATGGATAAATTATCAAAAGAAGCTTTACAGGAATTGCAAAAAGTATTGGCAACCTATTTGCAGGAATCGTCTGAAGCCGATCAGAAATAATCCCGGTTAATTCCTGATCGATTATAGTTGTCACGGCAGATTGATAAGTCCTGATCTGCTGATCACAGAAAGTGAGTCGGGTCGTTTTATTAGCGTAAGTTCCTGGTTTTAAAATATAAGACGCAAGGGGCACGAAGGGTTTGGAATGAAAACTTGTTTTTCACCGGTTTTCATTCTACCAGGTTAACACTCTTTCGCACTCTATTCATATTTCATCCGCCAGTCGGTGGATTTCACGTGCAGCGATCTCCATAACCGCTACGTGCGCTTTCTCCTGTATTCTCCGTTTCGGACCGGTTTCATAATTTTACGAAAAACGGCAGCACTACCAGAAGAACACCGACAATTACCAGTGCGTATACGTTCGATATAAAATAGGGTAGAATAAACAGGGCGATACCGGTAAGCAGCGGAATTGCGGCTTTTTGCTTTCTTCCGTAGGTAAAAAATCCGAGGCCGATTATCCCGAATACCATTCCCCAGATAAATAGTGATGTGTTTTCCATTTCAGAAGTTAGGGCTTTTTCCCAACCGGGTACATAACATTAGTCTTTAGTCGCTCCGTCCCGGGCGTCGGTCGCTTTTCTTCAATGGTGTGGTCTTAATCAGAGAGATTATTGGAAACAACCAATGTACACAGGGTCGTGGTCATATTTCGCAGGATTTACTTTCCAATGAAAAAGCCCCGTAATTGGGGCTTTTTCATTGGAAAGCAGTACGCCAGGGAGGAATCGAACCCCCAACCAATGGATTAAGAGTCCACTGCTCTACCAATTGAGCTACTGGCGCATAAGGCTGTGTAAAAAGCGCCGGAAAGTTACTTGCGGAAATCAGGAAAAGGCAAAACAAATTGCTTGTTAACCGAAATCGAAAGTACAAGCGATTTGATCAACGTTAGCCGGACTTTTTTTATCTGACAATAAAATCAAAAGGGGAGCTTATTATTGGAACGAAGCTGTTTTATTACCGGTTTTCGATTAAAAATTTTCTATTACCAGTGCCGTTTATCGGAAGATCCTAAGGTTGGAAAACCGGAAAGTTTTAATCCGTTGAAAAGGTGGACAAGAGCCAGGAATCAAAATAATTTATTCAACCTGTAAAACGAGTACGTAATTACAATAAAATTGAAAAAGGCTTAGGCTCAGGCGAAGGCTGAGGAAAAATTATTTATGGTGGGAAAATATGAGGAATTTTCTATTTCACGTTTTAAATAATCACGTTTTCCCGACATCCGCTGCACTCCGTCGGGATCTCCACTATGTTCCGACAAACATCACGTTTCAAAGCTTTTATTAATTCCCATCCGTAAGCAAACTGTTTTTATAACGATCACGATAGTAAATTGTATTGATTGAATGAATTGCAATAAGAGGTAACCGGATGGATGTAGCGATATTTCAAACCTGTTTCAGGCAATTTTCACATTTGGGAGCATGGATTGTTGTCATGATTGTGGGCTTTGTTTACAGCCAGGAACGCATTTCTGGTTCTCCGATCGGAATTGCCATCCACGGTGGCGCCGGGACGATTTTGAAGGAAAACATGTCCCCGGAAAAAGAGGAAGCTTATCGATCCAAACTGACGGAAGCGTTGTTGGTCGGATATGAAATTCTGAAAGAGGGGGGCAGTAGTCTGGACGCCGTGGAGAAGGCGATTAATATTCTTGAGGATTCACCCCTGTTTAACGCAGGGAAAGGAGCGGTATTCACCAACAGCGGAACCAATGAGCTGGATGCTTCGATCATGGATGGGAAGACGCTTAATGCCGGCGCGGTGGCGGCGGTAAAGCATATCAAAAACCCGATTAGTCTGGCACGCCTGGTCATGGAAAAATCCCCCCATGTCATGCTTGCGGGCGAAGGAGCCGAGGTTTTCGCTGAAAAACAGGGCGTTAAACCGGTTGCACAGGATTATTTTTATACCGCAAGACGCTGGCAGCAGTTGCAGAAAGTAAAGGCGAAAGAAAAATCCGCTGCGCCTGATCAATCAACACCCCGGGGATCGCAATCCAAGTCAGAAAAATTCGGAACGGTGGGAGTGGTGGCTTTGGATCGCGAAGGGAACCTGGCCGCCGGTACTTCCACGGGAGGCATGACCAACAAGCGGTTCGGCCGTGTCGGCGATTCGCCGATCATCGGCGCCGGTACGTACGCTAACAATCAAACCTGTGCCGTTTCGGCAACCGGTCACGGGGAATACTTCATTCGCGGAGTGATCGCGTACGATGTATCGGCACTCATGCAATACGGCGGACTTTCCCTGACCGAAGCCGCCGATAAGGTCATCATGGAAAAATTAAGTGCCATGGGAGGAAGCGGTGGTATTATCGCGATTGACAGGGATGGGAATATTGCCATGCCCTTCAACACGGCAGGAATGTACCGGGGGTATGTGGATGGCGATGGAAACGCGGTTATTCGGATTTACCGTGATTGAGCATTTTAGTGACATCCTGCCCGGCACGCAAACCCGGATTTACCACTGCCATTCTTCGATTCGTAAGGAAAATTATTCCGATAGAAATTTTTTATTGAAAAATTTGCTGTGACAGCACTTTTGTAGTTGCGTAAAAATTCCGGGCCAATGTATCTTTTCCTTACTCCGTTAGTAGGATTCGATTGAAAAGAATTCGATAGCAGGAGGTTGGCAAGTGAAACTGCCGGCCAAATGGCAATGGATCGGCATCTATCTGAAAAGGCTCCGTTTTGGCGATCGGAGCCTTTCCTATTTTCAGTAATAACAGAATAATAAGTTCCTTTTTTCGGTCGTGCGGAAGATAGCATTCATGACATGGAAAACGGTTAGTAATTTGCTTTCCCGGACTGGAATGTGAAATTGAATATGAGTTCAAAAATGGAACTCCCGGGTAAACACCACGTTAAATCGTCAATAGAATTGAGTTTTCATTCACTACTCGATTTATTGGTAAATTCAGACCGATCTTTGACAATGGGGGCGACCGGTTTCGACGGGATAAAAACGCTGTTAAACGGCATGTCGAGGACCAGGAACCTCGTAAATAACCTGGAAACACAATAAGTGCCGATTACGGCTATATGGCTGCTGCTTAATATAGCGTAGCCCGTCCTGGGTATGATTTGTCTGTGGTTGTACTCAAGGGCGTCATCATCACAGACTGGTCCCGAAAGAGGCCCGTGTTTTCGGGATAAGAACACAACGGGCTGGTTCCGTTCGGTTTGGGTCTCCGGAAGCCGACGGAACGACAAAAAGCCGGAAGACTAAACATGTAGATGTTTTTCAGGGTTTTATTTCGGACGGGAGTTCGACTCTCCCCGCCTCCACTGATGTTACGGCGGATAAACCCGCCTCCACGATATTTTTCAACACTGACACGGAATTTGTTTATACCGGATGTTTATATTTTAATCATTGAAAGATGGGAATCATTGATCCTTGGTTAATGAATTGAAAATGTGAAATATCTGAAACGTAATTCCCGGTTTTCTTTGCGTATTTTTGCGATGTATTTATCTCCACCGAATGAATAGAAGGCGATTCTGCATTCCGGGGAAATGAAAAATGTTGAATTATGAATGATGAAATATCCAAGACAGAGATTCCGGTTTGTTTTACGTATTATTACTATATAGTTATCTTTGGCAATGAGTAGAAAGCAATTCCGCAGTTTGAATTTTTCATTTTCCATTTCTTTCCTCTTCCCTCCGCGCATAAAATTAATCCATCTCAGCGGGTCTGAAAGCAAAGTTGTGGGGAGAGGGTAATCCCAATGCTTTATATAAAGGCCTTACTGGCTTTTATCGTCGAACACCCCACGTTGGCCTACGGGGCGGTTTTTCTGATCTCCTTTTCCGAATCCCTGGCACTTATCGGCTTGATTGTTCCCGGTACGGTGATCATGTTCGGCGTTGGCGCGATAGTGGTCACCGGCAGCCTGGCGCTGAAACCTGTCCTCTTGCTGGCTATTGCCGGCGCCATTGCCGGAGATGGTATCAGCTATTGGATCGGTTATCACTACCAGGATAAATTGCGACAAATCTGGCCCTTTTCCCGCTATCCCGGAATGCTGCAAAACGGGGAAGCTTTTTTCCATCGGCATGGCGGCAAAAGCATCCTGTTCGGCCGTTTTGTCGGTCCTGTCCGGCCGATTATCCCGGTTGTGGTTGGCATGCTGGGCATGAGTCCGCTCCATTTTGTTGTTGTCAATGTGTTGTCAGCCGTCGGCTGGGCTTTTTTCTATATTTTACCGGGAGTCTTTTTCGGGACCTCGCTGGCAGTGGCCGGAGCGGTCAGCACGCGCCTGGCAATGCTCATTTTCATAATTCTGGCCGCTCTGTGGGGCTTCATTTGGCTTAGTCGTAAACTGGTATTGCTGGTTGGCCGACGAGGACCGATCTGGCTGGACACGCTGAAAAATTGGGTTGCCAGTGACGCCCCTGTTCGTCGCGAAGCGCGTCCCGTAAAAAAGTTTCTCGCCTTTTTATTCCTTCGCCAACAGGGCGAAGAATTATTGCTCGGATTCCTGGTCTTGGTGCTCTTTACCGCGGGGTGGGGATTTCTTGGTGTTCTGCAGGATGTTCTGGCCAAGGACCCCCTGGTGATCGCGGATCAGGCGGTTTACCATTTTTTTCAATCGCTGCGAACCCCCTGGGCGGATAATATAATGGTTGCCGTTACGGAACTTGGCGATTCCCTGGTAAATATTTGCGTGTCCGGCGTGGTTTTGCTGGTGCTCCTGCTCAAACGCTGCTATCGCACCGCCGGCTATTGGGTGTTGACTATAGTCGGTGGTTTATTGGGCATCCAGTTGCTGAAATGGTTAATCCATTTGCCACGGCCCGTGGCCCTTTACCATGGAGCCTCCGCCTATGGATTCCCCAGCGGTCATGTGACCATGAGTGTTATCCTGTATGGTTTCCTCGCTATCCTGATTGCCCGGGGCCTTTCCGGGACACTGCGCTGGGGGTTTTTTGTCACTGTTTTTGTGCTTTCCTTTATTATCGCCATGTCGCGTCTTTACCTGGGCGCCCACTGGCTGTCCGATGTCCTGGGGGGATTCCTGATCGGCACAAGTTGGACGGCCTTGCTTGGGATTGCTTACCTGAAAGGGCCGGCTGAAATTGTCCCCCGGCGTTTACTCGGAGCGGTAACCTTGCTCATAGTCGTCACTGCCGGTGGTTGGCATGTGGCCCAACGCCACGAAAAGGACCTCGCGTTTTACGCGCCCCGGTACGCTGTGCAAGCGATGCCCCTGAAAACATGGTTAGCGGATGGCTGGCGTGAACTCCCCGCCTGGCGGATTGATCTGGCCGGTGAATTGGAACAGCCGCTCACCATCCAATGGGCCGAATCGCCGGACAGCCTGTCCGAATATCTTTTAACAAGAGGATGGCGCCTTCCGCCACCGTTGAAACTGAAAAATATTCTGGGAATGCTCTCCCCGGATACACCGATTGAAAAATTACCGGTTTTCCCGCGTCTGCATGATGGACGGGTAGACAGCCTGCGCCTTATCCGCCTGGTTAATGGTCAGCGCTGGGTGCTGCGCCTGTGGCCCGCGGATGTCAGGATCGCCGGAAATAACACACCCCTTTTCATCGGAACCGTAGAGGTACAGCTTCGCCGTAACCTGACCGGTTTAATCACCGCGGCAAGGGACACGGGCGAGTATGACCGCGCTCTGGACACATTGAAACAAATGCTCCCTGATCGCTTTGTCACACAACTGGTCGGCAGGACGAGTGATGAGATACAAGTCAACCGCGGGAATCGCCGGTTGCGCTGGCGGGGCAGAGTATTGTTGGTGTGGGAAAAAGCAGCGTCATGATTAAATTTAAGGGTTGGATGTTATCCTGGCTGTTGCGTCTGCAGTGTCGGACCTGGCGGCCCCGGATTGAAGGCCGCGAACACCTGATCCGGCTGTATGCCGCCCATAAACCCTTCCTGCTTTGCTTTTGGCACGGGAAATACGTACCAATATTCCCTTTACTGGAAGGGTACGACGCGTGTGTTGTCAGCAGTCGGTCGGAACGGGGGAGCGTCATCGGTGAAATCTGCAAAAATTTCGGTTACCGGAATACACGGATACCGGACAAACCAAGTCGTGATTCCCTGCGTCTCATGGGGGCGGCCATCATCAAAGCCCGCGCGGGGGGGATCGCCGTGGATGGTCCCCTGGGGCCGCGTGGTCGGGTAAAGAGCGGGGTAATACGGATGGCGTCGGAGCTTGGATTTCCCCTTTTGCCGGTCTCGGTAAGCAGCCACCGAAAAATTGTGTTGAACAAACGCTGGGACCGGTTGGAGATTCCACTACCCTTTACGAAGGTTTGCCTTGTTATTGGTGAACCCACGGAAATACCGCCCGCGCTTCGTCGCTTCGTTCCCGGGAGGTTAAAAGCCGGGCCGACAATCTTGCCGAAGCCCTTGGCCGACTGGAACGAAAGGCCGAGGAGATGGTGAGACGTAAGAAAAATAGCCGATAGTTAAAAACCTGCTAAAGTTGAAAGGTCACTTGTAATGGAGGACTTCGGATTATTAAATATTTTTTTCGTGACCAGTGCCCACCTTGGATAAGCGACGGCAATAATCCGGTGCAGCGGATACCGACAGGGAGAATAGGACGATTGTGTCTAATGAATTCTGATCGAAGATGAAGATTTTGCGTCCCATGTCAAATCATGTTCCCCTGCGTGTTTCCAGGCGTGTTTTCGGATATTTCGGCCTGGCGGGATTATTTTTCCTGTTGTCTTTCACTACTATCTATTTTGTTCACCGCACCTTTTCGGGTGGGCAACTACGGATCGACCCTAATCTGCTTTCGATTCGAGTCATCGGCGGTCTGGCGATTCTGTTGGTCCTGTATTTCCTGGCGGACGGTCTGCGGTTGTATTGCATCATCCGGGCTCTGGGGTTTCGCATCGCGTTCACGTATATCGTTAAGCTGGTTTTCGTAAACATATTCGTTTCCAATGTCACGCCCCTCGCCACCGGCGGCGGCGTGGTCCAGGTTTATTTCATGAAACAAAAAGGAATGCCCATCGGGGAAGCGACGGCAGCCACATCAATCAGAACCATCCTGGCCGCTCTGATACTTTTTACGCTTACCCCTTTCATCATTTGGGCCGAACCGAACTTGTTTCGCATATTCCTGCATAAAAACCTGTTTTATGGGATCATCGGGTTTTCCTGTATTTACCTGGCGGTTTTCTGGATTATCCTTTTCCGAATCAGGATAATCAAACGTTGGCTGTACCGAATATTGTTGTTGCTCAACACCATCAGAGTCGTCTCGCGACAGCGATTCAGGTACCTTTTTCTGAAAGTTTCCCATGAGTTAAACCTGTTTTCAAATGCCTTTAAACGGTATTTCAGGTGCAGTCCGGGCTGGGCCGCACTTTCCGTGGTGTGCACGGTTCTTTTTTTATTCCTGCTGTTTTCTTTTTCCGTCGTCCTGATCAGGGCGTTGGGGTACCGGGTACCGTTGTTAACCGTACTGGCCTTCCAGGTGGTGGTGACCTTCTTCATGTACTTTGCCCCGACACCGGGAGCCGCCGGCGTCGCCGAAGGCGGATATGGATTATTGTTCGCCCAACTGGTGCAGAAACAGGACATTACGCTGTTAACCCTGTCCTGGCGTTTTTTGACCATCTATGTGGGCGTGTTAATCGGTTTTGTTGTCATTTACAGGGAAATTTTTAACCGCAGGAAAGCGAACCGGTCATGAATCGCAAAAAGAGACTGAAGCTTCTCCTGTCCTTTATTCTGCTGTTCATGACTTCTCTTATCGGGTACAAGATTTATCGCTTCATTTATGAATCGGATTACGAGGCCCTCAACGCCGACCATATTGAACAAATCGAAACCCGCCTTGCCGGTAAGGACACCTTCAGATTCGCTGTCGTCGGCAATATCCGTAATTCCATGCAGATTTTTGATGAACGCATCATGCCCCTGATCAGGGATAAGGGGGTCGATTTTATCATTTCGGCCGGGAACGCCGTTTACGACGGCGCGGAAGACAAATATTGGTTGCTGTACCGCGGATTACGAAAACTGGGCATCCCGTACCTGCTGGCCACCGGGTACAACGAAGTCGAGGATTTCGGCGCGAGTAAATTCTATCGCCATTTCGGACCGTATTTTTTTTCTTTTCATCTTAAGAACACCTATTTCATTTTCCTCGATTCAAGCGGACAAACGTCGTGGAAATGGCAGTTGCGGTGGTTACAAAAAGAATTGAGAATAGCCGAAAAATACCCTTACCGGTTTGTGGTCTTGGGCCATTCGCTGTTTCCTTTGCCGGGTTTTGATCCGGATGATCCCCAGTATATCCTGGAAGAAAGCCTTAGTCAAAAACTGCAACGCCTGTTTTCCCGTTACGGGGTGACAGCGGTTTTTTCGGCCGGTTATCCCACGTACCACGAAACCGTGGTGCAGGGAGTCCGGTACATCGTTTCCGGTGGTGGCGGCGGATTGCTCCTCGGACAGGGAAAAGAGCGTTACCAGTTTGTAAAAGTTGATGTTCGGCCGGAGGGGGTAACCTGTGAAAACGTGGCTGTTCCCCGTCGTCTCGGCGCGTGGCGTTACCAGTTGGAAACCCTGGGTCTGTTCCTGAACTCCCTTTTTTATATCAGCCTGTTTAACCTTCTGGTAATCCTGGCTGTTGTCAGCCTCATCGCCTTGAAGGTGTACTCACTGATTATTCGTCAGGAACATTTGTACCGTGACTTCAGCATCGATGAGGAAACGCTGTCGAAATCGCCGCTGCGGGTGGCCATGTTTACCAATAATTACCTGCCGTTCATCGGCGGAGTACCTCTTTCCATTGACCGCCTTCACCGCGGTCTTGTTCAGCAAGGCGCGGTGGTGAAGATCTTCGCGCCCACCTATCCACAACCATGGGCGGACCCTGAGGACGGCAGCGTCTTTCGCTGTCCGGTACTTTTTTATACCCGTCTGGACCACTTCCCGGTCGTTAACATCTTTTCCCGGAAAATCGACCGGGCCTTTAAAACCTTTGGCTGCGACCTGGTCCATGTTCACCAGCCTTTCTGGGTTGGCAAGAAAGGAATCCGTCTGGCCAGGAAATACGGCATACCGGTGGTTTTTACGTACCATACCCGCCTGGAACGTTACACGCACTACATTCCTTTGCCGGGTACGGCTTTGAAAAACCTGGCCGCCCATTTCCTGATCAAGCGCTTTGCCAATAAGTGTAATGCCATTATTACGCCTACCTCTTCAACCGAAGAATACCTGAGGAACCTGGGGGTCAGCGCCCTGATCGAAACGATTCCCACCGGTATTAACCTGGCGGATTATACACACTGGACGCCGGAACAGATTCAGGACCTGCGCTGTCAATATGCCGCCCCGGGCGAACGCCTTCTGATCAGCGTTTCCCGCATGGCAAAAGAGAAAAACATCGACTTTCTGATTGATGGGCTGGCGAAAGTGAAGAATCGTACCAATATACCGTTTAAATGTTTGCTGGTGGGAGACGGCCCGGAACGGGAACGCCTGGAGGAAAAGGTGGCCGGACTTGGCATCGCCGATCGGGTTATTTTTACCGGAAATATGACGCCGCGCGAGGTTGTCCGCTGGTACCTGGCCGCCGACTTTTTTGTGTTTGCCTCGACTTCCGAAACCCAGGGAATGGTTTTACTGGAAGCCATGGCCGGTGGTTGTCCGGTAGTGGCGGTGCGCGCCAGCGGGGTCTACGATGTGGTCAAGGACGGCTATAATGGATTCAAAGTGCCGGAGAGTACCGAGAGCTGGGCCGACGCAGTCGCGAAACTCCTGGGGGACAGTCGGCAATTGGCAACCATGTCCGAGAACAGCCGGGCCTTTGCCGTGAACTATTCCATGGAAAAAATCACAACCAAAGTTTTAAGACTCTATCGACGGGTGGTTATCCTCGCGCAATCGGGAAGGTAATGCGTATCTTATCGTTGAAATCAAAGGTTACGGCGAGAGGATGCGAAAGAAAAGAAGACTACAAGGGAGACCTATTGGATTCCCGGAGTCAATAATCTGGGTCGATACGGCCGCTGGGCTTTCGTTG
>JAADGP010000141.1 GCA_013152315.1 FCB group bacterium | reverse complement strand
AAGACAATGACAGTTCGCAGCGACTTATTAAATTCTTTTTAAAGGGGTTGTACAGAACAAGCTATGCCGTTTCCGTTTCCGAGGCGAAACGGCGGATAAAAAAGGACCCCGTGGATTTGGTTTTATTGGATCTGTCATTGATCGGGGATGAGGACGGACTTGATTTTGTGCGTTATTTGAGAAATACGAAAAAGTGGAAGAATTTGCCGGTAATCGCCGTGACCGCCCATGCTTTCACAACCGATCGGGACAATTGCCTGAAAGCCGGGTGTGACGACTATTTATCCAAGCCTATCAGGCGCCAGGTCTTATTGTCAAGGATTGATAAACTGATAAAGAGAAACTCAAATAAATAGTACCGGGTGAAGATCGGTCTCAGGTGTCTGTCTGATTTTGAATATTATTGGAATTACAGGATTCAAGTAATATTTCAACTATTGTAAAATGAAGAAGCAAGCATATTGAAATTGATAAAGGCTTAGGCTTAGGTCCAAGCGAAGACTGAGTAGAGATTATTTTCTATTATGTGTGATCAGCTCTGCGTGAAACATGTTAACAATTGGTAAATCGAAAATTCCGGATCTCCGCTGCGCTATGACACTATTCACGTTTCACGCATCACGTTTCAGATTCTATATCTCAGCCTTCATGGATATCCAAAAATGAAAAATACAATAGTTTGATAGTATGTAATACTTTACACTATCAGCAAAAAGACGTTGCGTTCGGAGTCCTGTGAAAAATCGGAAGAAGTTAATCAAACAAGTCCTCGATTCGACGAGTCATTGCTGCTGTTTTATAATTGCGCCAACGACTTTGTGGCAAGTATAAAACTTGCATAAGTGGGTGTAAATCGTTTTTTATCCCCGGTTTTTCGTTTATAATTTATAATGTTGTCCGAAAAGGAAATATGAAACCACTAAAGAATATTATTAAGTTAGTGCGGGAATAACCGCTATACGTATAAATTGATTTGTCCATATCTTGGCAAAATTACTGAAAATTAGATTGTTTTCATTTTTGTTAAAGTTGAGGGATTGCGAAGTAATTAACAAAAGTTAATTTCACAACATTCCCGGCCCATTTTATAAGGTAAATGTTTGGCGTACACAACGGATTGAGTAAATAGGAAAGCGGTTATCCGGTAGATCAAAGAGCTTTAATCGTCTACTTTGGTTTGATGTTTAGGAAGGAGGGTTGAAAATGGATCTTATGCATGGTACAAAAAAGGAGTTGCTGGAACAACTTCTTGAACTCCGAAAACGTGTTGTCTGGTTGGAAAAAACCGAAGAGGCTTTAAGAAAAAGCAAGGAAAAGTATCGAAGTCTTTTCAACGAAGTAACCGATATGATCCATGTAGTGGATATGAATGGAAATATCGTGGACGCGAATCCGGCGGAATTAAAAACTTTGGGTTATAAAAAAAGGGAAATTATTGGGAAGCCATTGGTTGATATTGTCCATCCCGATTATCGTTTAATAACGTCTGAAATGTTCAAAAAAGTATTAAGTGGTAAAAAGATTAAAGCCTATGAAACCGCCCTCAGAACCAAGCAGGGAGTCAGGATTGATGTTGAAGTAAGTGTCGCCCCTCAAATTGAAAACGGCAAGATTGTCGGGGCCAGAGCCATCATCCGTGATATTACGGAACGGAAAAAAGCGGAAATGGCAATCCGTGAATCGGAGAATAAATTCAGGGGCATTGCCGAAAAATCCTTGGTTGGCATCTATCTGATTCAGGACGGTGTTTTTAAATATGTCAATCCGAAAATGGCTGAGCTGTTCGGTTATTCCGTCGACGAATTGATGGACCGGAAAGGTCCCCGGGATTTGACCCTGCCCGAGGATTGGTCCATGGCCGAAGAAAATATGAAGAAACGCATGTCGGGAAAGGTCGATGCTATTCGTTATCAATTCCGTGGAATAAGAAAGGATAAACGGACAATCTTTGTCGAAGTGTACGGCTCCCGGACTACTTACCAGGGAAAACCGGCCATTGTGGGCACGTTATTGGATATAACGGACGCGAAGCTGGCCGAGGAATCTTTGTATAAATCCAATAAGTTGCTGACAACAACGCTGAATACAATCCTTGATGCGATTATTATCGTCGATTTGGATTACAAAATCGTATCCTGTAACAAATCGACCTTCCGGGTATTGGGTTATACCCCCGATGAACTGATTGGGAAAAATTGTTCAATAATAAAACCGGGGAAGAAGTACGAAGGTATCGATAGGATTGCCCACTATGAAGAACTATCTGAAAAGGGATATTTAATACGAGACGATTTTTATTTTAAAAAGAAAAACGGCAAGGTATTTCCGGCATTATTCTCCATCGCGATTGTTAAGGACGGGCAGGGCGGTTCGACCGGGATGGTCGGTACGATCCATGATATTACCGATCGCAAACAAGCGGAAGAGAAGGAAAAGAAATTATTGGAACAACAGGTCGCGATTAACCAATTGGCGCTGGCTCTGGGTGAAGTACATGATCTTGAAAAAATGTACAGGATCATTTATAAACATGTAAATCGGTTAATGGACGTTGGCGCTTTTATTATTTCCTATTTCGATTCGAAGGAGAAACTGATCAAGGCCGGTTTCGTGATTGTCGACGGTAAAGTGCGCAAGACCGAAAATTTCCCCCCGATTCCACTTGAGGAAAAGGGATACGGGATTCAAAGCCAGGTAATTCGTACCGGAAAACCGATACATTGTACGGACTGGGATGAAGCTCTTAAAAGAGTAAAGACGGTTTACGATATTCAGAAGGATGGGACGGTAAAACAGGGATTCCCGCCGGGAAAAGAAAGAACGGATGCGACGAATTCCGCGATCCTGGTTCCCATGAAAATCGCGAAGAAAGTGATCGGAATATTGCAGGTTCAGAGTAAACGACCGAATGCGTACTCGGAGGAAGATGTTTCCCTGTTAAGCGGCATGGCAAATGTATCGGCGATCGCTATTCAGAACACGCGCTTGTATAAGGAAGTTCAGCGGGAATTGGCCGAACGTAAACAAGCGGAGGAAAAGTTTCGTACCCTGTTCGAAGAATCCCGGGACGCGATCTATATTTCGGAAAAGAAGGGAACGATTATCGAAATGAACCAAGCGGGTCTGAACCTTTTCGGCTATTCCCGGGATGAAATGATGGGAATGAAGGTTACCAATCTTTATGTGGACCCCAACGAACGAAAAAGGTTCATTAAGGAGATTGACAGGATTGGGTACGTCGAGGATTTTGAAGCCATGTTGCGTAAAAAGGACGGAACCGACATGATTTGCCTGATTTCGGCTGTTGTTCGTAGAGACGCTGCCGGAAAGATAATTGGCTATCAGGGAATTATCCGCGATGTTACCGAAAGCAAACGAATTAATCGCGAACTGAAACAGGCATTGGTTAAGGCTCAACAGGCCGAGAAAGTCAAGTCGCTGTTCCTGGCGAACATGTCGCATGAAATACGTACTCCTCTCAACGCCATTTTGGGATTCACGGATTTACTGGAACAGAGAATAGGACCCAATGTCGGACCCGAAGAAAAAAGTTTTTTTGAAACAATACGAAACAGCGGTAACCGGTTAATGCGCACGGTACATGAAATCCTTGATATGTCTCAGATTGAAACCGGAACAATGGAATTAAAGCCCAAGCTGTTAAACCTGGAGCGCGTGATAAAAAATGTAATCATCGAAATGAGCAGCTTTGCCGAAAACAAGGGGCTTGAATTAACGTTTTCCTCAACCGCGAAAGATCCGGTCATTAAAGCCGACGAATATTGTATTACCCAGGCCATTTCCAACATCGTGGACAATGCCGTAAAATATACTGAGAAGGGTGGAGTTGATATTTCCTTAAAAAGCAGGAACAAACAGTTGGTGCTCTCGATCAGGGATACGGGAATCGGCATGTCCCGGGACTATGTCCAACGGATGTTTGAGATTTTTTCGCAGGAGAGCACGGGGTACACTAAGAAATTCCAGGGCGTGGGCCTTGGGTTGGCCTTGGTTAAGCAATATCTGGACATGAATAACGTTACCATAAAGGTTAATAGCAAAAAGGGCGTCGGCACCAAATTCACATTGTTTTTCAGTCGGGCTTAGAAGTCCCCGGCACTTTAAGTCCCCGGCACTTTCAAAGTGCCGGGGACTTTGGGACTTATCGGGACATAAGACCGTTAAAAAACTTTGTATTATCTCCTCTGTGTCCGGGGCCTTGTAAGGGATATTGTCAGAGTCAATTGTCATCTTGACAATGATCTCTGGATATATGACGTAAAATATCTCATGGCACCCTATCTGCAGGGAAGGGAGGGCAAAATTAGAGGTGTATTATGAATCAAACAGCACAACAATTCAATCCTGAAGAAGGTGTAAATGCTATTGAAAAATATGGGATTAACTTAACCAAGTTAGCCCAGGAAGGGAAAATTGATCCCGTTATCGGACGGGAAGAGGAGATCCGGAGGATTATCCAGATTTTATCCCGTCGCACCAAGAATAACCCGGTGTTGATCGGGGAACCCGGTACCGGTAAAACCACCGTCGTGGAGGGATTGGCCCGGCGGATTGTGGAGGGAGATGTCCCTGAAAATATCAAGAACAAACAATTGGTTACCCTGGACCTGAGCGCCATGGTAGCGGGGGCCATGTACCGGGGGCAATTTGAAGAGCGGTTGAAAAATTTTATTAAGCAGGTTGTTGAGAGTGATGGCGAAATAATTGTTTTCATTGATGAATTGCATATGATAGTCGGCGCCGGAAACGCCGAAGGTCAGATGGATGTGTCCAACATGATCAAACCGGAACTGGCCCGCGGCCGGATGAAGGTGATCGGCGCCACCACGTTGAATGAGTATCAGAAATATATTGAGAAAGACGCCGCTCTGGAACGGCGTTTCCAGCAGGTATACATCGATGAACCAAGTGTGGAAGATACCATCACAATCTTACGTGGCATCAAGGATAAGTATGAGCTGCACCATGGGTTACGGATCAAGGATTCGGCTCTGATCGCGGCCGCGACGCTGTCCGACCGCTATATTTCCGATCGGTTTTTACCGGACAAGGCGGTGGACCTGGTTGACGAAGCCGCCGCCAAGATCCGGATGGAAATGAATTCCGCTCCGGCCGTGATCGATGACGCCCGACGGCGATTGCTGCAACTGGAAGTGGAACGTGAAGCCCTTAAAAAAGAAAAGGACCAGCGTTCCAAAGAGCGGTTGGAAGTGGTTCAGGAAGAAATTAAGGAACTGAAAGCCAAGCTGAAGGAACTGAACGCGATTTGGGAACAGGAAAAGGCGCGGGTGGCCAGGATCCAGGCCTTAAAGGAAAAGGTCGAGGAATTAACGATTCAATCCGAACGGGCCCAGCGTGAAGGGGATTACCAGACTTCGGCAAAGATTCTTTACAGTGATATTCCCGAGATCGAAAAACAGATTGAAGCGGAAAACGCCGCTCTGGCCAATAACCGTTTCCTGAAACTGGAAGTGGACACCGAAGACATCGCGGAAATCGTGTCGAAATGGACCGGTATTCCCGTCACGAAAATGCTGGCCGGTGAGAAAGAAAAATTGTTGCATCTGGAGGATCAGTTGCGGAAACGGGTCATTGGTCAGGACGAAGCAATCGAGCGCGTCGCCGATGTCATTCGCATGTCCAAAATGGGGGTCACCGACCAGGATCGTCCCTTGGGATCTTTCCTGTTTACCGGGAACACAGGTGTCGGTAAAACGGAATTGGCGAAAGCCCTGGCCGAAGTTTTGTTTGACGACGAACGAGCCCTGGTGCGGATCGATATGAGCGAATATATGGAACAACATTCGGTGGCCAAGCTTATCGGAAGTCCCCCGGGATATATCGGGTATGATGAGGGCGGACAATTGACGGAGAAAATCCGTCGCCGGCCTTACTCCGTGATTTTATTCGATGAAATCGAGAAGGCGCATCCGAATGTGTTAAACATCTTATTGCAGATACTGGATGATGGCCGCCTGACCGATACCAAGGGGCGCACGGTTAATTTTAAAAACACGATCATCATTATGACTTCGAATATGCCTTACGATCAACTGAAGAAATATATGCGACCGGAGTTTTTAAACCGGATTGATGAAATCATGACCTTTAATGATCTGAATGAGACGGTAATTCGCAAAATCGTTGATCTGCAATTGACGCAGGTAAAGGAAATGTTGGAAAAACAGGATATGAAATTGATCGTGGAACCCGAAGTTCATGATTATTTGACGAAGCATGGTTACAGTCCGGAATATGGCGCCCGTCCCATAAAACGGATGATCAGGCGCGAAATACTGGCGGCCCTGTCGAAGTTCATGCTCGAACATCCGGAAGCCAAAGAAGCCCGGGTACGCGTTCAGGACGGACACCTGGTGATCGCTGAGTAATAGGCGGAAACGATATTAAGAAAGAAAGTCCCCGGCACTTTGAAAGTGCCGGGGACTTCTTTATTCCATGCCGGCGACTTCTTATTTCCGGGGAATTTCTTTAATAAATATTTTGGGTTGAATTGCATATATTCAAATCTTATGTTTCCCATGCATGTGGGGAGAATGGTAATCTCAGGGAATTTGGATTAGAGATGGCTGATTCCGAGCTGTTTGGATAGACCGGGAGATATGGTTATGAAAGCGAATAAAATTGATCGCATCGTCAAGCGGGACGGGCGCGTCGTTCCGTTTGATCAGGATAAAATTACGGAAGCTATTTATCGCGCCGCCGCTTCGGTCGGCGGACATGACCGCCCTTTGAGCGAGAACCTTTCCACCCAGGTCGTCACTATGTTGAATGAATGTTTCCAGCCGCCGGATATACCGCTGGTGGAGGAAATTCAGGATATGGTTGAACGGGTATTGATTGAAAACGGACATGTGAGGACGGCCAAAGCGTTTATACTTTACCGCGATTACCGCCGCCGGGAGCGGGAAGCGACGCGTTCCGGGAAACGAAGCAGGTTGCCCTATAAAATGATGTATGAAACTTTGGTCTGGAATTTATTTCACGAGTGCGATACCGTGGAGAAATTGAACCAAATAATAAGATCCGGGAAATTCAAGGATTTGATCGCGGCGGCCGATAAGGCCTTCGATGACAGTATCGACCGCGTCGCCCGGGCGATCCGCAGGGAAAAAGATCGAATCAGGCTCATCATTGTGGCGGGCCCCTCATCTTCCGGGAAAACCACCACAACCGCCAAGTTGGCACAACGCCTGAATCAACTGGGTATCGATACTTTTCCGTTGAATCTCGATCATTATTTCTTTGATCTGGAAATGCATCCTAAGGATGAACATGGAGATTACGATTTCGAAGCTCCGGAAGCCCTGGACATCACTCTGATCGATCAACACTTGCGGGCGTTGGTTGAAGGGAAAACCATCAAAATGCCGTATTACGATTTCAAACAGGGCAAACGCTTCGATAATATCACTGAAATTACCGTCCGGGATAACCAGGTGTTATTGATCGATTCCTTACATGGCCTGTACGAACCCATGACCCGCAGTATTGATAGTAAAAAGAAATTTAAGGTCTACATTGAAACCATTTCCCAACTGCGGGACAAGAACAACAAATTTATCCGTTGGACCGATATTCGTTTATTGCGCCGCATGGTGCGGGATCAATCCCAGCGGGGGTACGATCCGGTGCGTACGATCGGACATTGGCATTATGTCCGTCGCAGTGAAATGAAACATATCATTCCCTTTATCGGTAATGCGGACTACCTCCTGAACGGCGCTTTGCCCTATGAACTGCCCATCCTGAAAAAATACGCTTTCCATTTTTTCCCGGACTTTTTAAAACTCTGGAAGGAAGATCCCAAGCGCAGTGACGCCTATTTGCGCGCCAAACGAATTTATGGATTGTTGTCGGAAATCGAACAATTCGATGACGAGTCAGTAATCCCCGCCGATTCACTCCTCCGGGAATTTATTGGGGGCAGTAAATATAAATTGCATTAAGCGTGAGGCGGTTGTGAAAATCGCGGCGGTTGTCCTGGCCGCCGGAGGATCAACCCGGATTCCCACCGGGAATAAGCTCTTATTGTCCGTGTCCGGTCAACCGATGGTCAGAGTAGTGTGCGAAACGGTTAAAATCGGCGGTTGTCAGCCGGTTATTGTAGTTACCGGTTTTGATGATCCAAATATTCGCCGGACTTTAAAAACCACGAAAGTGGTTTTTGCTTTCAATCCCAATTGGCGCGACGGTATGTCGGATTCCATCAGATGTGGGATTAAAGCCCTGCCGAAAGGTGTGGACGGCGTGCTCATTGCCCTGGGAGATATGCCTTTTATCGGGGTATCGACAGTGGAAAAGTTGAAGTCTGTTTTCGAAAGAGAAGGAGGGGACAGGATTGTTTTCCCTGTTAAGGATGGGAGACGAGGGCATCCCGTTCTGTTCCCGCGGAGACTGTTTGACGGTTTGGCCAATCTGGATGGGGATCAGGGGGCGCGAAAATTGTTGAAACAATATGAACGGGACACTGTTCCGGTACCGGTTACGTCAGGGGGGATTTTCATCGATTGCGACACAACGGAAGATTATGAAAAAATCGTACGTCAAGCGTCCCTGTCTGCACTTTCGTTACGTCAGGCAGATTTGCCTGACGATTAGAGTGGGTGGTCATAATCCCGACAACCGGGGACAAAGTACGTCAAGCATCCCTGTCTGCACTTTCGTTACGCCAGGCGAGCGCCTGCTTGACGATTAAGATGAATGGTCATAATCTCGACCATGATCCCGGCAACCAAGGAACTTGTCCCGTTACGGCGGGATGGTTGTCGTACAAAATTGCCGAGGAAATAGTCAGAGTCGCCACACAATATTTTCCCGACAGTATCCGTGTAATTGTTT
>JAADGP010000031.1:2561-11639 GCA_013152315.1 FCB group bacterium | reverse complement strand
TGAAACCGGGTTCCAGTCGTTTTATGATTCGCGGTTACGGACATTCGGGGCTTGAGTCCAGCGGTGACGATTTGTCATTTGTGGGCGGAAGTTTTAATCCGATTTTTCTATTTCAGCAATCGGAGCGACTGATATTTGAGAGCGAACTGGAGCTTTCTATCGATAACGAGGGGACTGAAGTTGACCTGGAATATGCCAATATCTCCTATGTCCTTAATAAACGGGTAATCCTTCGATTGGGGAAATTTCTCCTGCCGTTCGGCTCCTTCATGGAACGCTTACACCCGGCTTGGATTAATCGCCTGTCTTCCGTACCGTTGGGGTTAGGACATCACGATCCGGTAGGGCCGACTGCGGATTTCGGGATTGAAGTTCGCGGCGCGATCCCACTGGGTGCGGCCCGTTTAAGTTATTCCACTTACATCGTGAATGGTCCCGCTCTGAACGATGGATCCTCAGACCCGAACGCGGCGGGAATGTTGCGGTACAACAATATCGAGGATAATAATCGGAACAAGGCGCTTGGCGGTAGAATAGCGATATTGCCCTTTTCAAATGCCTCTTTGGAAATCGGTCTGTCGGGACAGGTTGCCGGGGTAGGCGATGAGGACAGCGATTATAAGGATGTCTTTGCTCGTTTCTTCGCGGTGGATATGGCCTATATTCGTTCGCTTCCCGCTTTGAGCAGTGTGATCGATGTGCGGGCTCAGTTTAACAGCCTGTCCGTGGATAAAGCCTATTATGCCGTTTTAAGCGAACAGTTCACAAACGAAAGCAACGCCTATTACGCCCAACTTTCCCTGCGGCCGGCTTACGTTACCAATAGATTGTTAAAACAGCTTGAATTTGTTGGTCGCTATTCCAACTTAGCTATGGCGGAAGGAGCTCCCTGGGAGAGTACCAAAGATCAGGTAGCCGTGGGTGTTAATTATTGGTTGGACTGGCGCTCGGTTCTCAAATTCAGTTATCAACGCAGTAATGCCGAGGAAGCAGGGGAAAGTGGTACAGAAGACCATGATAGTGGAACGACGGAAGCTTTTTTCATTCACTGGGCGATAGGATTTTAAAACAAGGAGTATATTGATGAATTTGAAGAATAAAAGAATTATTTTGATAGTGTTTCTCGGCGTGATCGGTTTGGTATTGCTGGCCGGATGTGCCACCACGCAGTCCACACCGATGGAAAAAAGCGGGGCCCAACTGTGGGGAGAAAATTGTGTTCGTTGTCATAACGCCCCCTCACCGGCGGCATTCAGCGACGTGGAATGGGAAACCATCGGAATGCACATGCGCGTTCGGGCTAACCTGACCAAGGAAGATATGTTAAAAATCATCGAGTTTCTGCAGTTAGCAAATGGGTAATTCATATAATAACCATCGGTTTGTCTGACACACCCATCCCGGAAATGAAACACAAAAATACATGAGGGGCGGATATGAGTTCTGTGGCAATAAAAAATAAACCCGGATCAATAATCAGGAGGGTGTTCCCCATTTTTCTGATTATCCCCCTTTCCCTGGGGTCTTTCGGTTGCATGCACTCCGGCAGCGTTCGCAGCAAACCCGGAATGGGAATGATGATGCGCGCTGCCGTTAAGAAACCCGATCGGGCCAGGACGGTGGATCGCTGGGGAGACCTGATAACCACCGTTATTAACGATTTGGCGGACCAGGATTTGGGTGTTTCCTCGATAGCGGTTCTGGATATTAAATCGAAATCCACGGAAATAGACGTGGAATGGATCCGGCAAAAGCTGATTACCGAATTGGTTGCTTTGAACCGCTACCGGATTCTTAACCGGGACCGGATTCAGGAACTCCTGCGGGAGCAGGGATTAGGGCAAACCGGAGTGATTGACGCTGAGCGGGCCGTGAAAGACGGGAAACTGATAGGAGTGGATAGTTTCATGGACGGGTATGTGTCAATCGAAGATGGCAAGGCGGTTCTTAGTCTGCAATTAATCAAAACCGAAAGCAGTGTAATTTTGTGGGCCAGCACCGTAGAAAAATAAAATCGCGCCGCAAAGGAATGACCGGGTTTTCGGTGGTGGTGATTTTGGGTCTGTTAACTGCTCGTGATTTACCACCGCAATCGAATTTTCAAAAATACCATGCTTTGCCGGGATTTACCAGCGCCGTCGAAGTGAAAGATTTGCGACCGCGTGAAATCCATCGCTGGCTGCGGGAAATGGATAATAAGCGATTTAAACAATGGCACCCCGCTCACCGGGAATACCGGGTTGTGCGGGAAACACCGAATTATGTCGGGAGTCGGTTTTATTTCCGGGAAATTGTAGATGGATTCGAGATTTCCGGTACCTGGGAAGTCGTTTACGCCGAGCCACCGGATACGCTTATCTTTAAGCGACGGTGGCAACCGGTATATTGGTTACTCATTTTGACCGGGACGAAAAACGGTACCCTGGTAATGAATGATATGCGCTACGGAACCGGTTGGAAATGGATTGATCGTCCCCTTGGACGGATTGTCGAACGGTTCTATTTGACACCGGAGATTCAAAAGGCGATCGATCAACATGATCGGGAAGAATTCCTGATGCTTGGCGCGGTGATTAACAATCGAAACAACAATTAACCGAAATGCCCCGCCAAAAAGCGGGTTAAGAGAGTTTTAGCAATACGGAGGGATAATGAAAGCAATTTGGTTATCATTTGCGGCGATTTTTATGGCTGAATTAGGAGACAAAACTCAGTTAGCTGTTCTGGCAATGAAAGGCAAGGGATTTTCCGGCTTGGGGTTATTCATCGGGTCCATGCTGGCCTTCGGAGTCCTGACCGGAATTGCCATCCTGGTAGGGGCGTGGCTCCAGGAAAGAATCCCGACTGAAATCATAGAAAAGGGAGCCGCGGCAGGCTTTGTTATCGTTGGAATTCTAATGTGGTTTGAAAAACTGTAACTGAAAAAAAGGAAGGAACAAAAATGAAATCGATAGGTCAATTTGCCATACTTCTGGTGACGTTGTCGATGTTGGCTTTCGGACAGAAACAGACCGAAAGTAAATGTGAAATGTCATCAGACACCAAAGGTAAAATGCAAATGAAGGATCATCAGGATTCCACCATGATGCAAGGTGGAAAAATGATGGATCACAAAGGCTCCATGAAAATGCAGGGTGGAAAAATGAAAATGGACGATGGAAAAATGATGGAGCATAAAGGTAAAATGAAAATGAAAGGAAAAATGATGAGTAGCGAAGGAAATATCCTTTATTACACGTGTCCGATGGAAAGTCATAAGGATTTCCGCAGTGATGAGCCGGGGAGTTGTCCGGATTGCGGAATGAAACTGGTGGGAGTTGAGGAAACAAGCGCTGAAAATGCGGATTACTTTACCTGCCCTATGAAAGATCATAGTAATGTTCGTAGTGACAAACCCGGAAAATGCCCGGAATGCGGGATGAAATTAATACCGGTTAAAAAAGTTAAAGCTTCTTAGTTTTTCGTCCACAAGGGACTACTCTCCGGGTTTCCGGACCAACCAACAAACACCGTAAGCTGAATTTTTTAATTAACTAAAGGTGACCTGTTCCCGCCCGGAATATATCCGGTTAGGGAGTAGAAAGCGAATTTTGCCCGGTCTTCTGTAAATCGATCGTGTACGTATGTGTGGGTATTGAATAAAACCTGTTAACATACGAGAACTGTTCTATTTATTGGATATGTAATACTGCGATCGGTATTCAATGCCGGTTAATGGGGGTGTTATCCAACGGGAGATTCCACAATCCCGTGTGTCTCTTGATTTTAAGGGGTAAATAACAAGAGTCGCCGGGCCAAAGCGGGTATTCCGCCGGATAAACAAAAGGGATTAAATCAACGAAAATATTCCGTCGATATGAAAGGATAAATAATGGATATTATTCTGCCTGATTGGGCCCCCAACATTCACCCCTTGCTCGTCCATTTCCCCATAGCCCTGTTGATGACTGCTATAGGTATGAACCTGTTGATGTTGATCTTCAGCAAGACAGAAGGTTTCAAATACACCACCGCTGTGCTGTACATTTTAGGAGCCGCGGGTACCGTAGCGGCTTATTTTTCGGGCCGGGAGGCGGTCGAGACGGTTGAGATACCACCGGCGGCAAATTCCATACTGGGTGATCATGCCGATATGGCGTTACTGACATTATTATTCTTCCTGGTGGTGGCAGTCATATACATTGTTTTGTGGTGGAAAGCGTTTAAAGTTGACAATTGGGTTTTGTATTTAGTGTTTGTCTTGGGAGCGGGAGGCAGTGTGTTGCTGATGAAAACCGGTGAATATGGCGGAAGAATGGTTTTTGAACAGGGGGTGGGCGTTAAAAAAACAGTACCGGAAGAAACCGGGGCTGACATCCGGGCCGATCTGAGCTTTACGGTGGATGAAGACGGTTCCTGGACCTGGTTTCCCGGTTCGGAAGGCGAACGTGCCTTAAGGGAGAAATTTTCCTGGTTGTCGGGTCGTCTCGATCAATTAACGGTGCTGGCAACGGTCGATGATCAATTCGGGCCGGTATTATCCTTGCAATCCGGTCAATTAGCGGCCTTATTCGTGGCCGGCGACGCCATAAGAAGCGTTCAGGCGGAAGCGACAATAAAACTGGATGAGTTCGACGGAACCTTTATGATCGTTCACCATCTTCAGGATAGCCTGAATTATGACTTTTTGGCGATTTCGAAAACAGCCATGCAACTGGGCAGGTTTGAAGCCGGTAAGGAAAAAATTTTCCAGGAAAAGCCGGTTACACCGAAAGGATGGGTCTCCATTCGCGTGGTTGGCGACGGTCGCCATTTCAGGGGGTATTTGAATCGGAAATTAGTGGCGCACGGACATTCCGGCGAATTGGCTCCCGGTTTGGTAGGCTTGCGGCTTCTGGGGAAAGGAACCGTTCATCTTCAAAATCTGAAGGTGTTATCCCTGCCGGAATCGGAAGGCTGACCGATTTTCACCAATCAGCCTAAATCCAAATCGTTTTCATTGCCCGGATTAATCATTTTAACCTATTATCGGTTTCGTGGTCAAAACAAAGTTGGCATGAATTAACCGGGAAACAATACAACAATGATAAAACGAATTACAGTCCTTGCGATATTTTATACTTTTCTGTTCGGTCAGTTCACTCAGGAATGGGAAGTGCAACAGGATTTGTACGAACGCGGTCTATTGTACTTCGACGCCAACCAGGACAGTATTCCCGAAATAACCAAATTTTGGTGGAATACGGTTACCTTGTATGATGGAGCCAATAATTATGAAGTTATCTGGAATGTGATTGACGACGAATATGAAAATCTGATCCTGTGGAAAATATATGATTTTGATCGCGACTCCCTGCGGGAAGCGATTTTTATTCGTTCCAACACATATGACACGGTCACCACAGCGGTTATGCAAATGCCGGTATTTTCACAAGCGGCAACCTGGAGTTCGACGGAACTACCGGGAATTATTTCATACCTGGATGCGGAGGATGTGGATAACGACGGAAATATTGAAGTGGTTTTCGGAGTGAATCGCTTTGATACGGTAGATTCCACCTATTATGCTTCCCTGCACGTACTTGACGGGGCGACCGGGAATGAAGAATGGTCAAGCGGTGAATTTCGTGGGTATATTACCGGGCCTTATCTTGGTGATATTGATAATGATGACGTAGTGGAGATCATGATAAATTTATACGACTTCAATACTGAAAATTATTTATTAAGAGTCTATAGCTATTCCGGTACGATGAATACGTTTTCCCGTACCGATCCAGTATCTCCCGGTTTGATATCCGTCGGTCCCAACTATCCCAACCCCTTTAATCCGCGTACGGTAATTCCCCTTTTATTAACCCGGAGTTCACGGGTCAGTATCAGGATACTGAACATGAAAGGTGAGGAAGTAACCACCATTCTGCGCGGTGAATTGGCACCGGGCCGATACCAATTTTCATGGGCGGGGAAGGACGGAACAGGCCGGCCCCTTCCTTCGGGGATTTATTACTATCAAGTCACAACGGGAGCGCAGGTTACAACCCGTCCCATGGTATTGTTAAAATGATTCTGACGGCACTGCTTTCATTGATTTCAATCTATCCCTGGAACGCGGGCGTCACTTTGTTCGGCACCACCGGTCAGTATTCAACGGGGGAGGATTATCTTTCCAAAGCGGTCTATTTTGCAATGGATCGTCGCCTGAAGGATGGCTTTACGGTGGGATATGAAGATATATCCATCAGAAATGATTCAACTACCTACCGTCAGTACAACACCCTGGCGCGGGATATTTTCTGGATCAAACCGCAGCTACGATTCGGCGGAATCGTCGGGCATATCGCAACCAATGTAACGGATGATGGTTGGCTTTGGGGAACTCAAATCGAGGGAGACCTTCCGTGGTTCGGGTACGCCCTGGGATATACCCATTCGGATTATCAGAATTGGCAGCCCTTATTTAACAATTTCCAAAACACCACGGAAATATTAATTGAACAGTGGGATTTTTCATTGAGCAGACGCGTGCGGAAAAGTGTGTTCAGGGTGGGGCTTACACAACAGTCATTGGATTCGGACCGCTACCAAACGATATCGGGAGCGTGGTTGTTTCAACCTTACCGGTCGACTCTCATATCGCTGAATTACGCCTTCGGCGAAAGCCGCTACGCCGTTGATCCGTATGCCTTACTGTTGGACAATAATCCCGATATTCTCAACCGGGTTGTGAATTTCCGGGTCGGATATCGGATCACCCCCAACTGGTCCGTAAGCGCTGTTTATTCGGATCATCTTTACACCGGCGCGACAAACAAGGCCTACCGGGTGCGATACTTCGCGGCCGGAATCCAGGTCAGGTACTAAGCACACATGGGGAGTAAGTGGAAATGAGATGTACGTTATTGATCGCAACGTCTTTACTATTATTTAGTGGTTTGCGGGCTCAGGAAACGTCCGAAATGACGGTGGAAGTGGTGATCAATGCCGATCATGGTTGGCCTACCCGTATCCTGGTCCACGGAAAATCACATCTGCCGGAAGCCTGGTTGGGAATTTCGCTCTATCCCTACGGTGTGCTGGACCCGATAACCGGCGGCAGACACAGTCATGTAACCCTGAAAAAAGGCGAATTCTCACAGGAGATTTCCGTCGATCAACCGTTGCTTGGCGGCAGTTTTGAATTCGCAATCTGGGGGAAAAAGGTCGATAAAGTGGATTGCACATTGGATTACTGTTACTGGTGTAAGGTGAACGGCTATCATTTCGAAGATTTAATCGTTTATAAATCGGGATTGTTGAACAAGATGGAGGGGTATTGAAGCGGTGAAAACAATACCGGAACATAATGTAGTTGAAAACTCACGTATCACGCCTTCATGTGTCACGTTTCATACCGACTCAATCCCATATTCATGGAGAAAATTTCAGGAGAATTTTACAAAATGAAAGGACGCCGATGAGTTCCCTTTTTAAATCCGAACTAACCTTAAGCGAAAGCGGGTTTCTGTTTGACCATGCCACGGGTTTGACGTACACCCTGAATCCCACCGGCCAGTTTATTTTTCGCCAGATGCAAAAGGGTGTGGAAGGTCCCGAGATATTAACGCGTTTGCAGGAAGAATTCGAGGTGGACGAAACAACCGCCCGCAAAGACCTGGATGACTTCGTTCGTCAATTAAAAGAATTCGAACTGATCGACTGATGGGGATAAACGTAGCCGTCACCGGTATGCAGGCCACGGATAATCCGGCCCCGGGGATCGGTGTCATCCGTTGTTTGCATCATCCCGATCGCTGGCAAGGTGAAATTATCGGGCTTGGATACGATGTATATGACACCGGTATTTACGACGAAGGATTGCTTGACCATACCTACCTGATCCCCTATCCCAACCAGGGCAGTGAGCAGGTCTATGAACGTCTTATGTATATTCATGGACAAAGACGATTGGACGTTATTATTCCCACTTTGGACAGCGAATTGGCGCTGTTCCAGAAATTAGAAGCGCGGCTGAAAGAGGCGGGAATAGCGCTTTACATTCCCTCCGTTGAAAGTGTGCAACGGCGAGCCAAGGCGAATCTTGTTCAATTTTGTAAGGAAGCGGAAATAACAACCCCTGACACCATTGTCATCCGGGAACCGGGACAACTGGATCAGGCCGTTAAGGAAATCGGATTTCCGATGATGATCAAAGGGGTGTTTTACGAAGCTTATCGGTGCCAGAACATCCAGGATGTCCAAACCCATTTTAATAAAATCCGGGAGAAATGGGGGTTGCCGATCATAGCCCAACAGGTCATTAAAGGAGAGGAATTCGACGTTTGTTGCCTTGGCGGTGAAGGGGGTGAATTATTGGGAGCGGTACCGATTCGAAAGATCGGGTTGACCGATAAAGGGAAAGCCTGGGCCGCCATCACCTTGAGAAATGAAGCGTTGTTGGAGTTTTCCCGTAAAATACTGAAAGAACTCCGCTGGTCAGGCCCCTGCGAAATGGAAATAATGAAGGAAGAACGGACCGATAAATTATTCTTGCTGGAAATAAACCCTCGTTTTCCGGCCTGGGTTTATCTCTGTGCCGGAGCGAATCAGAATTTACCACGATTGGTGGTGGATTTGGCGCTGGGGAAGCCGGTGAAGGCGCTGCCACCTGCCGAATCGGGAATTACCTTTGTCCGCCACGCGACCGATCTGTTGTGTCCGTTGGAATATATCGAAAATCTGACCATTAACGGTGAGTTGCATTATCGGCGTGAAAAGTGAAACGTGAAACGTGAATTGTTGCAATTTTCCTGACTGGCGATGAGACCCTCTTTGACATTTCTTTTCCCAAGACAGGTAATTATTTGGAGATTATATGAATACAAAAAAGCCGTATAGCAAACCGACGATCATTCGTCACAGCATCGGGATTTTAAATAAATTCGGTCGTCCGCCGGCCACGGTGCCGATGAACCGCATTGATGGTTTTTCAGTACGGGAGTTGGTGGAAAAACACGGTTCGCCCCTGTTTGTGCTTTCCGTACCGTCCCTGCGGGAGCGCTATCGCGATCTGAACCGGGCTTTTAAGACCCGCTACCCGAAATTCCGGATCGCCTACTC
>JAADGP010000031.1:0-2530 GCA_013152315.1 FCB group bacterium | reverse complement strand
TGCGCGCTGCTTCACAAAGAAGGCGCCTGGGCGGAAGTCGTATCCGGGTTCGAATACGATATTGCCCGGGATTTAAATGTCCCCGGAGAGCAAATCGTCTTTAACGGGCCGTATAAAACGAAAGATGAACTTACCCGCGCCTTCCGGGAAGGAGCCCTGGTCAATATCGATAATTACGATGAAATGCAGGTGGTGGAGGATATTGCCGATGAACTGGGAAAAACGATCGAAGTCGGAATCCGGATTAATATGGACTTGAATGATCCGCCCTGGTACAAATTCGGTTTTAACGTGGAATCCGGACAGGCGTTCGAAGCGGTGAAACGGGCCGAATCGGGTGGGAAATTAAAGGTAAGAGGCCTGCATATTCACACCGGGACTTATGTGGACGACGTTACCCTTTATTCGCGTGCCGCGCAGGGGTTGGTGAACTTTTATTCGTACATTAAGGAAGAGTTGGGGGTAAAACTGAAATATTGGGATCTCGGTGGGGGATATGCTTCCCATAACACGTTGCACACGGCCTATCTGCCGGCGGAACAAACGTGTCCCACTTTCGATCAATACGCCGAAGCGATTTGCCCCATTTTGCTGAACGGGCCGTTTCCTCCGCAGGAAGCGCCGAGGTTGTTCATCGAACCGGGGCGTGCCCTGGTTGATGAACCTTTTTACCTGATTACTTCCGTGGTGGCTCAGAAACGTCTCCCCACCGGGCAGCGGGCCATCGTGTTGGACGCCGGAATGAATATTCTTTCCTCGGTTCAATGGTATCGGTATAATCTCCAGACCGCCCAGGATTCCGGTTATATGCTGGAAGACACGGTCGTCTACGGCGGCCTTTGTATGAATATTGATGTGTTGCAAATGAACACATCGATTCCGCCCGTACGCCGGGGTGATTTGCTGGTCATTCCGCATGTCGGCGCTTACAATATCAGTCAAAGTTGGCAGTTTATTTATCTGCGACCGGCCATTATTGCCCTTGAGGACGGCAATGTGCACCTTATCCGGGAAGCGGAGACGAGGGAATATGTACAAGCGTGTGAGTCTGTCGCCGACGAATTCATCAACGGATTAAGCGAATAAAAATACCCACTGTGGGCACAATCCGGTATTACGGGAAAACGGTACTCCTGTCCTATGGTGTTCTAAGTTTTACATCCCATCCGATTCCGGCCCTGCTGATTTTTACCGCGACGTTTTTCTATCCCATAGTGGGATTAATGGGACTGGTTGGAAACGTAACTTCCAATCTGGTGGCGAAGTGGATTCACGCCCACCGTGGGTCCTGGGAAGCTGGCATATTCGGGGTGAGCGGAATATTGGTGGGATTGGCGCTGGGGATGTACGCCGAACCGTCACTGCGGATGTGGATATTCCTGATCGCCGGCGCGGCCTTCACCGGAATCCTTTCCGTCATGCTGGGGAATTTCTTTGTACGCTACGATTTACCGATCCTGAGTCTTCCGTTTATGATGGTAATATGGCTTTTGCTGCTGACAATCGGTGTTGCCAAAGGTGACGCGTCAATGTTTCCGGCTATTCCGTTCCTTTACCGCGTGGATCTGTGGTTGTTTAACGCGCTCCCCCTGGAATTATTTGAATACGTGAAAATGTTCGGCAATATCCTGTTCCAGGAAAACCTGCTTTCCGGGGTGTTGGTGTTTACTGCGATCCTGTTATTCAGCCGCATATCGGCGTTGTACGGACTCTGGGGTGGATTGTTGGGGATGGTGACCTATTATTTTATTCACGGTTCCCTGGACGGTTTTCACGGTCTGAACTATGTGCTTGTCGCTCTGGCTTTCGGAGGATTCTTTATTGTCAACAATCGTCATGCTTTTATTTTTACGTCGTTAGCGATATTCCTGGTAGGTATCGTTGACCAGGCCGTAACCCAGGTACTCCGGGGATTATCCGTTGGTTTGGATAACGAACTTCCTTCCCTGGTTTTTGCCTTCAATACGGTCACGCTGGCTTTCCTGTTTCCGCTGAAAATGTTGCCCGGCGCGATCCACCCCCTGCGGTTGACTCCGGTTCCCCTGCATCTGATAAAAAACCCGGAGACCAACCTACGCTGGTATCGGAGATGGTCCAGTCAGGTCGCCCGCCAGCGTACAATATTAACATTTCCTTTCATCGGTGAATGGTCGGTTTTGCAGGGCAATAACGGAGAGTGGACTCACAAGGGTATCGGGCGCTTTGCCTGGGATTTCGTCGTTCGGGATGAGCGCGGATACCAGACCAGTGGCATCGGGTTGAAAGTTGAGGAATACTACGCTTTCGGATTGCCGGTATTGGCGCCGGCGCCGGGGACGATTGTGAGCATCGAGAACACGGTTGAGGACAACCCGCCTCAAAAGGCGAATACGGAACGCAATTGGGGCAATTATGTTATTATTGACCATGGTAACGGGGAGTTTTCCGAACTGAGCCATTTTAAACAGGGGAGCGTGGTCGTCGTTCCCGGCCAGCAGGTGCAAAGGGGCGCATTATTGGGCTATTGCGGAAATTCGGGGCGTTCCCCGGT
>JAADGP010000028.1 GCA_013152315.1 FCB group bacterium | reverse complement strand
TGAAATTCCTGTTTCTTATTATCGCCCCGGTTATGATCAGGCATGCCGTTGAAGTCTTGCGCGTGACTGAGCCCGCGAAACTTGATCCGTATTTAAAAAAGCTGGCATTGAACACCTTCCTGTTTGCCTTGTTGCTGGGCATCAGCGTTAACCTGTGAATTTTAATGTTGGGCACCCTGCAGGCAACCTGGCAACCATATGTCCTTCGCTTCAAGCGACCAAGCGGCACTTCCCGTGGTATCCTGACGGAACGCAAAACTTGGTTTCTGAAATTGACGGAAATCGGAAACCCGAACCCGGAAAGGACGGGAATCGGGGAATGCGCTCCTTTGCCGGGACTCAGCATAGATGATCGCCCGAATTTTGAGTCCCGTATCGCCGACGTATGCCGGGAAATCGATAATTATTTGTCGGATTTAAAAGCGTCTCTGCGGGATTACCCTTCCATCCGGTTCGGCCTGGAAACCGCCCTGCGGGATTTGGAAAATGAGGGGAAAAGACTATTATTTCCATCACCGTTTGTTGATTCCGGCCGGCCGATTCCCATCAACGGGTTAATCTGGATGGGAACGCCGGAATTTATGCGAAGGCAGATAAAGGAGAAATTGGCTTCCGGGTTTACCTGCCTGAAAATGAAAATCGGCGCCCTGGATTTCGAAACGGAATTGAATTTATTGCGGGATATCCGGCGGGAATACCCGCCCGCGGAAATTGAGCTCCGGGTGGACGCCAACGGCGCTTTTGATCCGGATACGGCCCCGGAGAAACTGGCGCGTCTCGCGGAACTGGAAATTCATTCCATCGAACAACCTATTCCTCCCGGGCGGCCCGAGCGAATGGCGGAAATCTGTGAAAATAGTCCCCTGCCAATTGCCCTGGACGAGGAATTAATCGGTATTTCCGATGAAAAGGAAAAACACACGCTTTTGGCAACAATCCGGCCGCAATACATTATTTTAAAACCCACCCTGGTGGGGGGATTTGCGGGGGCGCGGGAATGGATCGCAATAGCGGAAAAACACAATATCGGTTGGTGGGTAACTTCTGCTTTAGAGTCGAATATCGGTTTGAATGCCATTGCCCAGTGGACGGCGACCCTGGGAGATACCATGACGCACGGTTTGGGGACCGGACAACTGTATCTGAACAATATTCCCTCTCCGCTGACCATCGATTCGGGGAAGTTGTATTACAAACCTCAATCGGAATGGGATTTATCCGTTTTGGAAGTTTCCTCCTGAGATGAAGTACGATTCCCTCACCATAAACGGACGGCGATTTAATCGATTGGATTTGCTGGAGCGCTGTTCGGAAAAATTGTCGGGTGATGCAACTCCCGAATGGGAAAGGTCAATCTATTCTTTTATTGCTACCTGGTTGGATGATTCTGAAAAAATTGATTTACGGACCTCGGGCTCGACCGGGAAGCCCAAGACGATTTCCGTCTTTAAAAAACAGATGGTTCAGTCGGCGGTTATGACGGGACGTTATTTCCGGTTACGACAGGGACAAAGGGCGTTGTTGTGTCTGCCGGCGGAATACGTGGCCGGAAAAATGATGATCGTGCGGGCCTTTGTTTTGGGACTGGACCTGGTGCCGGTAAGGCCCGCCTCCAATCCGCTGGTCGATGTGCCGGAAGGTGTAATTGATTTTGCCGCCATGATTCCGTTGCAATTGCATACGCTTCTGTTTGAAACCGACCAACAAATCCGGGACCGGTTGGACCGGATAAACACCCTTATTATCGGGGGCGGCGAAATTAATCAAAAATTGACAATGGCGGTAAAGGCCATAAAACCCCGGGTATATGCCACATTCGGCATGACGGAAACCCTGAGTCATATCGCGCTCAGGCCGCTGAACGGGCCCGGGGCCTCGTCCGTTTACCGGGTTCTGGAAGGTGTGCGTATCAGGCGGGATCGGCGGGGGTGTCTGGTAGTGCAAGCTCCACAGGCGGGAGAGGAAGAATTGGTTACCAATGACCTGGTGAATCTTGTCTCCGAAGATTCCTTTGAGTGGTTAGGTCGTGTCGATCATGTAATCGTAACCGGGGGAATAAAAGTGATTCCCGAGCAGGTGGAACGTAAGCTGGAAAACGTGATTCATGGGCGAAGATTTTTTATCTGTGGATTGCCGGACGAAAAATTGGGAAACAGGGTAGTTCTCTATGTCGAGGGGCGGGAATGGACGCAGGAGGAAACGGATCGAATGCGTTCGCAATTAAAATCGATATTGAAACCGGCCGAGAGGCCGAAGGATATCCGGTTTGTGGAAAAATTTCCGGAGACCGGCAGTGGCAAAATCAGGCGGGCGGAGACTATCCGTCGATATTCGTCACGGCAGGAATAGATTTGTTGAAGGTCCCGGTGTTTGTTAAGGATGAGGCGCAGGCTAAGGCTAAGGGAATAGTAAAACGTTGATAAGTGAAGGTTCATTACCAAAACGAAAGCGAATGATTTTGGTAAATGCTTTAACAGGGATTGGATTGTTGCCGTCGACCACATCAATTAATTATACGCCTCTGTTCAATCCTTCTCTTGGTGATGAATTTCTCCCCAGGTCGGTGCCTTCGCCTGAGCCTAAGCCTTTTTCAATTTTGGGTAGATTAATAACCAGTATTTTCAAATTAAGTGAGGAATGATCAAAATGATTTCACGAGTAATTCTTTTGGTATTGGCGTTCCTGTTGTTGGGCGCGCATTTTTTAAGAGGTGGAAATATGGTGCTCGTTGTCGGGAGTGTTCTTGTACCTTTATTGCTTTTTATAAAAAAGCGCTGGATTTTGGTACTTGTCCAATGGCTGGCTTATTTCGGAGCCCTGTCCTGGGCCTATACGACCTTTGTATTGGTACACCGGCGAATCCAGATGGGAGGTCCCTGGCTCAGGATGCTGCTGATTCTTTCCGCGGTGACGGTTATTACGTTTCTGGCCGGTTATCTTTTAAAATCGGATGTGGTACGGAAACGGTATGATTGATGAAATCGTAAAAACTAACAACGAAGTAAACAGCTTATCCTGACTCGTTCACCGTTGGGATTGATTTTACGCGACTACCATCCATGAAATATCAAATGGAATATATGATATTTCATGGATGTAGCGAGTTGTTCATGGAATTGGTGTTGGAGAATGCGGGCAATGCAATTGTCATAAAATTCCCCGGCAATTTCGAATTGCCGGGGAATTGACTTATTCGGAAGAAAAATGGTGCCATAGACGATCACGTAGTCCATAAAGGTGAACGAGCCTGAGCGTGGTACTGATTACAAAAGTATCATATCTGATTGTTAATCACGATAGTGGATTGTGATGGTAGATATTCTGGCCGGTCAATTATTATGGAGTTAAACTGGATATCCATGAAGGCTAAGACACAGGCTGAGGAGGAGAATCTGAAACGTAAAACGTAAAACGTGAAACGTGAATAGTGTCGTAGCGTAGCGAATTGTAGATGTGCGTGCCCTTGGGTTCATACCACTTGATTTTCAATATGTTTACCTACAATAGTTTAAATAGTACAAAAAGGTCGCAGATCTGGTATTATATATGGTTTTTCTATTTTTTTATAATTAGCTTTTTCCCAATTATTTCTAAATCCTATAAGGATAAGGAGGTATGTTATGAATCATATAAAAGTAACACCTGGTACGGTATTGTTTGTTTTTATTATTTTGTTTTTGGTAAGCTTAAGCTGTAGCGGAAACGGTAAGCAAGAGAACGAGCTCAGGATCAACCCGCAGGCGTCCACTGCTGATAAAACCACAAACGTCGAACCCACATTCGATGAATTATTGGAAAATCTGCCGCTCGAAGCCGCAATGCTGGAAAAACGAAAGCAGTTCACATCCCTGCCTGAATCTGAACAGATTCACGGCACGGTGGTTTATCTCCCACGAGAAAAAGCGGTAAAGAAAGCTGAGGAATTATTCGATGCCGATGGTTTTGAGATAGAAATTCTTTCCTCCGATAACACCCATCCCAAATGGAAAGAATTAAGCAAAAGATTTGAAAATTGGAAAGTACTGGACGGATTTCAACATACCAGGCCGGATGGTTACACGGATTACCATTTTGCCGTTCAACCGGTGGGCAAATTAATCGGGGCGCCGGTTTTGAAATTTGACGACGATGGAAGAAAAAGTAAGTTAGTAGATGGAATATATTTTTTGCATTTCGCAGGGGATTCTCAGCCCCTCGTGCGGAATAATGGTAAAAAGATAGTGAGGTTTGATCTGGGAGATATTTTCTATGCGTCAAACTTTCACAAATTAACTCCGGATATTCAATCTGTTTTAATAAAATTGACGGAAAAAAAGCCGCTTTCCCCCGAAGAATCGGAACTCTACAGACAGTATGCAGATTCTGTTTTAGCAGAAGCAAATAGTGATCCGAATATAGATAGAGAAATGGACGCTATTGCAGGACGTTCAACAGGAGATGATAAATAACAATTGAAAGGTCCTATAAATATTTTTCTTCGAAATCAATTTCCATTCATATTAGTACGATCATTATTATTCTCCATTCCTGCTAATTGTGACTACGAAATGGGTTAGTCAGTCATTTTAAATGTACTTGGTTTGATGGATTATTTCGCGTTATTTGGATTAAGAATCATCAGGTTTTATGGCGCTTTGAAACATATTAATATGGAGGATAATTCCCCGGCAATTTCGAATTGCTGGGGAATTGACTTGTCCGGATAATCGAATGTAATTCCCTGCTGCGGGATCGTCCACCGTCAGGCAGACTACAAAATTCGGAATGTATTTTTACCGTCTGAACGCCGGGTCATTCGCCTCTACCGGGAAATTGACGTTGTTGAAATGAGGATTTAGAAATAAGAAATTTAATTTCCGGTTATTGCCGGCCAATCTTTTCATTATGGGAATAGTAATCGAATCTTGAGTAGAAACCGGTAATGGAATATGCGTGAAGTAAACATGAATAAAAGCGAAACATAGGTCGTAAACCCCTGAATTTTCAATGCTGGGGCTGTCGGTAGTTAATATCGACGGAATAAAATTATTTGACGGTTATTTGAATAGGATTATTTTCTGCTAAATATATTATTAATATTACACACTTTTCGGTAGAATAATATAAAATAACCTCCGCGCGGAAGATATATAAAATGGAAAATTACTCTTTAATAATAGTGATTATACGTTCTTTATTCCATGTTCGTTACGGTTGATTTAAACCGGGTAAGCGCAGCAATTATTAAACTCTTATGAGAACTAACATCATGCATTTTAACATGACACTTTCCTCTTATCGTCGTGTGAATCATATCTCACCTGCTTACCCCAATCCTTTTAATCCGGAAACGACCATATCCTTCAGGCTACCGGAAACCCAGGTAGTCAGGATTGTTATTTATGATATTTCCGGAAAGAAGATTACCGAACTTGCTAATACGGAATATAGTGCCGGATCGCATTCGATCATTTGGAATGCCTCAGAAATCGGATCAGGAATGTATTTTTACCGTCTGAATGCCGGGTCATTCGCCTCCACCGGGAAATTGATGCTAGTGAAATAACAGAGATTCTTTGAACTTCCCCCGAGATTGCTCCGCTTTCAGGAGCCAAAGGGGGGGAGAGAGTGAGTTTTACCGAAATGTTTTTATTTAATCAACATGTTACCGTTTAGATATGCAGTCAGGAGTATTTAATCCCGGGAAGACCTCCAATCTTGCCCGGTTAATTTGTACCGGGCTGCTGTATTTTTTTGGTTTAGCCGCATTTGGTTTAGCAGAAATACCTGTTCAGGTAAAACTCAGCCGACCCGGCACTCTAATTCTGGAAGTGTCAATAGATTCCATATGGTTTGACCAAAATAATCACATCCGTTCTTTCCCCGTATTACCGGAATACCAAAAACCCGGTTTCCCGGTTTTGCCTGTTATTTCGGAAGTGTTGGTAGGCGTCCCGGCGACGGCGACTATACAGATATTTTCCGGTAAGACCCGAAAGATATCGGCAATTACACCGGTTATCGCCGGAGTTGAAGCCGCTAAGGGAATAAACTTCCAAAAACCCGTTACAGAGTGGTCAGGGGGTAAATTCCCCTCCAAACCTGTCTTCCTTCATTCGACGAAGTCAATTGATCCCCAACAGGCAAGTGTAATAAAGATCTTCCCGGTTCGGTATGAAAATAACCATTTACAATGGACAAACCGGCTGACGATCCGCTTGACCTGGGAAGCTATTGACCGTGTTTTTATTCCTCGATTATTATCGCGCACCCGTTTGAAAGATCTCAATCCTCAACGGCGGGAACGGGCAAAGGGCTTTAATCATTCCATCCCCGCCTATCAATTCTCTGAAAATATTGCCCGGATCACCCTGGATACCACCGGTTGGTATGCCCTCACTAAGTCCGAACTGGCCGACAGCGGCCTGTCTTTGCGCGGCGTCGATCCGCGAACTTTCCGGCTCTGGAACCGGGAGAAGGAAATCCTGCTGTTTATCGAAGGAGAAGAAGACGGTTCCTTTGATACCGGCGACCGGATCATCTTTTATGGTGAAAGGAATCCGGCCCCGGAAGGCGCGCCGTACCGGAATAATTTTTACACCGCTGAAAATGTGTACTGGTTAACCTGGGGCGCAGAGCGGGGTCTCCGTTATTTACCCGAAAGCGCCTATCCCGATCGGCCGCCGGACCAGGTGTTTCGTCCGACCACCTATGCCTACAGCGAACATATCGAACGGGACGAATATTTCGACCGTCTCGGAAGCATGGGACTGCACCGGCAATGGGACACCTTCGATCATTTCTTTATGACGCCCCCCGTCCATGCCGGGACCGCGGTGGATTTTGAGATTGTGTTGCCCAATCCTGAAATTTCAAATACCCTGGATTTTAAAGTCCAATTGGAAATCCAGGGGATAACCGCGAGTACTCACAAAATCCAGTTTCTGTTTAATGATCGTTTAATCGGAAACGCTTCCTGGACCGGTCAACAGTCCTTTCGTTTAAACGGCGGCCAGGGACAGGATTATCTGCGACCAGGAAAAAACACGGTGACCATCCTGAACCTGGAGAATGCCGATCAATCCAACCGCTATGACCAGGTGTACCTGAACTGGATTGAAGTCACGTTTAATCGTCAGTATGCGGCTTATGAAGATGAAATTGTTTTTACGCGGGACGGTAAACTACCGGTAATAACCCAGTTCGAAGTGAGCGGATTCTCCAGCCCGCGGATTTACATTTTTAAAGCGGGTGTGTCACGTTTGCAGGATTTTATTGTAGTCCGCGACACGCGGGACCAGACCTATACCGCCGTTTTGCAGGACTATATCAGCGGCGAAGCGCCGGAATACCATGCTTTTGAAGAAAGCAAATTAAGAACCGTCGCGCACATAACGCCGGCGGATCCGCTGGAACCGAACCTGCCGTCAGGTGGGAAATCGTATGTGATTATCGCTCCCGATTCTTTCCGGACCGTACTCGAACCTTTGGCCGTTTACCATAATGGTGTGATAATCGACGTCGAAGATATTTATCGGCAATATTCCGGGGGTGTGACCACACCTTACGCAATTAAATCATTTTTAACGGATGCTTACCGGAATTGGACCCCGCGACCGGAAGCGGTTTTAATCGCCCTGCAGGGCAAATGGTTCGGTTTTGGCGGCGGAGCCGGCCCTGCCGGTGATTTTATTCCGGCCATGAAAATTCAGACCGTGGGTTTCGGCGCGGTCGCTTCCGATTTCTGGTTCGCAAACGTGGAAGGCGACGATCTGGTCCCCGAATTTGCCATCGGCCGGTTTCCGGCCCGCAACCGGGAAGAACTGGAGACTATGGTTGCCAAGACGCTGACCTACCTGACCCGGGATTTTCAGTCCTGGGAGAATAATGTATTAATGATCGGGGGATACGAAACGACTTTTAAGGACCAGTCGGAAACCCTGATTCGAAGGATCATCGAGCAGGATTATTTCCCAACCCGATTGTATATCGATAAATATTCCGAAGGCGGCGTTTTCTTCGGCAACACGGATTCCTTGTTGGCTTATTTTAACCGGGGAGTGAGCTATGTGAATTTTTTCGGCCATGGGGGCGGCGCCGTATGGGGCGACCGATCGCTTTTTACCCTGGAAGACCTTGAATCCCTGGCAAACGGCACCAAACAGCCGTTTGTAACCAGCATGACCTGCTTCACCGGTGACGTAACCAATCCGAATGCTTTGGGCCGGCGGATGATGTCATTTGAAAACGGTGGCGCCGTGGCCTGGTTCGGCAGCGCCGGGGTGGGCTGGATCATTAATGACTATTTGCTCCTTCAACCGTTACAGCGGCTGATTTTTTCCGAGCGGGAAATGGGTATCGGAGAAATGATTAACCAGGCCAAAATCGAGTTTCTGGCTGCTAATGACGATTTCCCGGATATTGCCGTTTCCCAGGTTTATCAATTCAACCTGACCGGTGATCCGGCGCTTGTTTTGCGCAGGCCGCTTCCGACGGAACTGACAGTGGTACCCGCGGATCCGGAACCGGGAACGGCGCTTCAGTTAACATTGGCCTATTCCGGGGTGGATTCCCTGACTTTGGCAATTTATGACGACCGACTTTTCCCGGTGGACCGTCGTTGGATTCCGGACGGAGGGGGTCCTTCCATTACCTATGAAATGCCCGATACCCTCAATCCCGGCCGGCATCGGATCAATGTGGCGTACAAAAAACAAGGAAGTCTCTACCGGTCGGGGGCGGCAATGACGGTGTCCGGTTCTCTGGTGCAGATCATGGAAGTTTCGCCCGCTCGGCCGACGGCCGCGGATTCGATCCGGGTCAGAACAAGGGCGCAGGATCGCCAGGGGATCGATTCCGTGCAATTATGGGTAAACGGGTCATTTCGATCGAATATGATTGGCGTTGGAGATCATGAATTCGAACTGGAAACACCGCTTCCGCCTCAGCCTCCCGGGAGTATTATCAGCTTGCAAAGTCGCGTAGTGGATGGACAGGGCAACGTTGCTTTCAGTCCGGAAAAACAGGTGAAGATTGCCCAATTGCCGGACATGAAACCGGTCGACATGCGGTTTGTGGTTGACGAGCGTATTTCCCTGCAGGCCGGGGTGCAAAACCTTACCGGCGGCGCCGGGGAGGTAACCGTGGAATTTCAGCGCGAAGTATCCGGTGCCTGGAAATCACTGGGGGTAGATTCATTGTATTTTACCGGCAAAGGAAAGTCGTCGGCTGCTGTTTCCGGTGCTTTCCCGGTGGGAATCCAAACTTACCGGGTGATCACTACGGCCGATGAACCGTTGTCCGACCGGAACAATGACACCTTAATTGCTGTCCTGGAAACCCCCGCCTTTTGGGTTACTCCCGAGTTGGGAACGACCGAAAACCTGAGTTCCCACGGTATTGTCGGGCTCGGGGGCGTTGGACTTGAAATTCCATCGGGGACGGTAAGCGCTTCTTTTGTTATCACGCTGCGAAATTTGCAGGTCGCGGCGCCCATTACTCAACCGGAATTTGTTCCCGATACGCTCGATCCGCGGCGCCTGGGCCTCGAAATCGTTTCGGATACCGGGGATGAGTATACCGTATCGTGGACAGTGCCTAACGGCGTAACCGAACAAACCCGTCTTTTTCGGTTCTATGATGAATTTGACACCTGGTTGCCGGTTGAAATGCGTATTCTGTCCGATTCCCTGCTTCGGTTCACCGGATCGGGTTCCGGGAAATATGCCTTTTTTGTTTCCGGCGATGTCGTTCCGCCCCGTATAGAGGCCACTGTTAATGGTCAACGCTTTCTGCATGACGGCTATGTAAGCGCGTCGCCATTAATTGCCCTCACCGTGCAGGATCACAATGGAATCGACCACCGGTCGCCATCAATTGATATATGGATCAACAATCGGGAAGCCGGGAAGGAAATTATTTCGCAGGTAAATGGCAAACCGAACATTTTAGGGGTACAATTGAGCCCGACTTTCACGGTTATGGATTCCACTCTGGCCGTGGTGGTCCACGATGCCACGGGCAATCCCTCCGATACACTCCGTCTGGAATTTATTGTGCGGGAGAAGCTGGATTTGATCGATTATGGAAATTACCCCAATCCTTTTAAGGACCAGACCCGGTTCGCTTATGAATTAACCGAAACGGTGGATGAATTCAGCCTGGAGATTTATACCGTGGCCGGCCGGCGAATTCGCAATTTTACCACGGCTTCCACTTTGACCGACCTGGACCCGCGTGCGGGCGCTTATCATGAAATAATCTGGGATGGTCGCAGCGCCAACGGTGACTTTGTCGCCAACGGCGTCTATTTTTACCGGATGAAAGCCAGGAAAGGGAAAACGGTCATTGAACGGCGCGGGAAAGTGGCCAAGGCGCGATGAAGCGTTTATTTTTACTTGGCATTTATATTACCTGCTTACAGGGGCAGAACAGCTACGCGGATGCGTTCCTGAACTTAGGAACGTCTCCGCGTTCAATCGCCTTAGGGCGGGCGGTAGTGGCCTTGCCGCAACATACGGGGGGATATTTGGTCAATCCCGCCGCAACGGGATTCACACCGTCACCAACTCTGTCCGGAATGTTTATTAATCAATTCGGCCTGGCCGATTATGTATCCATGGGAGTCTCAATTCCCAAAAATAAGTATTACCAGTGGGGAGTCAATACGGTGTTGCTTTATGTTGATAATATTCCGGAGCGTCCGGATTTACGAAACGTTACGGATTTGGCCGTGCGTCGGGATTCCATTCGCGCCCTGGTAAGACAGGGGTTTAGATCCTTCAAAGATATAGAGGCGGCCGTAACCTTTAATATTTCCAAAAATATTACCAAAACGATCGATCCGGGATGGCAATTTGCCCCGTTTCCGGTAAAAATCCCCTTCGGTATGAATGTGAAAATATTACGTAAGAATCTCCATGCTATCCAGGGGATCGGTCTGGGCATCGATATCGGGACCATGATAATGGTTAATCTGGAGCAGGTATCTACTTTTGACTGGCTGGGAGACCTTGTCGCCGGCGTTTCGTTGAACAATATTGCCGGGACGCGAATATACTGGAATACGAATAAAGAAGACCTGATTCCCATGCAACTGATAACGGGGATCAGTTATAAACAGTCGTTTGATCGGTGGCCGGTGAAGATCGCCATATTTGAACAGCAAAATTCACTTTATCCGCGTGAAATTCAATTTGGGCTCGAGGGAGAACTTTTCGATAAAATCTCCATTCGGGGCGGTTTAACCGGTGATTATATCCAATGCGGACTGGGACTGGTTTTTCAACGGAAGGGGAAAACGGTTTCCCTGGATTACAGCTTTTCCAATCATGATTTGGGTAAAGCCCATCGGATTGGGGGGTGGGTAGGATTTTAAATTGATGACTAACATTTATCGCTCACTTCAATGAGCGTAGGGAGATTTACAAATTTGTCTTACTTGTGGTTTCGAAAAAATTGAGGTGACAAGTTAAGTGGCTAAGGAACAATATCTCGAATTACGATCAAAGTCTCTTCGTCCTTTTCTTAGCGTAAGAAAAGGACCAAAAGAAGCAGTCGCTGAGGAAAAAAATTAGGGGAGCGAAACTTTGCCTCCGGGCCGGTTTTAAACTCCCCTGTGGAATAAAAATTCCACAGGGTCAGACAGTAAAACCGTCTTATCCTCCGGCAAAATTCCGCTCTTTATCCCGAATTTTTCCAAGGCGACAAGGTAAAATAGGGTGACTTTATTTTTAAAATAATAAGGTAACTCTTCTTTATCTACTTGTTACATAAAAGAATATTAATTAATAACATACGATTAATGGAGCATGGACCTGAAAGAAAAAGTATTAATGAATAGGCAAAAAATGCGATTTCGAAATTCACATATTAGAACCATAGTCCGGTTACTGGTGATTATTTTCTTCACCATGCTGCTTATTCCGGGGTGTCCCGATGTGGTGGAAGATCCGTATCCGCCGGCCAAACCGGTCCTGGTGGAAAAGTCTCATCCGGAAGATTGGGTGGAGCAAGGGATCGATGCCGATAATGCGGGAAAAGACCGGATCGTTCTTATGTGGCGCCCTAATACGGAAGACGATTTATCAGGCTATATTGTCTACCGGGCCGATTCAACGGCGGATAATGAATTTCGGCCGATAGCCATGATTGATCTGTTTCAGAATATTGAGACCGATACGATGTATTATGATGACAGCTTGTCCACGTATGTTCGGTATTTCTATTACCTAACTGCCGTCGATTTGGCGGAAAATGAAAGCCGTCCGTCCGATACGGTAAGTTACCTGTTGCTTAATTCGCCGCTGCCGCACGCGCCGGTCAATGAATCCGTGGACTCAAACGTGATCTTTGAATGGATGGACCGGGCTTCCCATTACTATTATTCCAATGAATACGTTATCCGTCTGGAGAGATTGTACGATATTAACAACATTGAGGCCATATGGATCTGTCGTTTTACGAATGTGTGGTTTGGTTATGAAAATACCACGCCGATACCGTTTCCTTATTTTCCCGCCGGCTCTCAAAATTGGCCGGATAACGTGATTTCCTGTAAGGGGAAAGTCGATACATTGTCTCCGGGATTGTACCGTTGGAAAGTAAAAGCCATTGGTGAAGTCGATAATAAAACCGGGCTGGATGAGTCCGGCGGTGAATCCGAATGGGCTTACTTTTCGATTGAATGAGAATAATCTCAATCCCAAGAATACCAGGACTATCAGGAATTTCCGGTTTCGTTTTTCCCGTGAATCCTGAGTAAGTCATACGTTTTTTATAACAGTACTCATGAATATCAAAAAATCGTTTGTAATTTTACATTCTATAATCGATTTGTAAATCAAAATGAAGAGACCAGGATTATCATTATCGTTAATCGGACCGGGGATTGCCATCGCCGCGACGGGTGTCGGGGCCGGGGATATGATTGCCGCCTCGGTTGCGGGAGCGAAATATGGGACCATTATTTTGTGGGCCGCCGTGTTTGGCGCCGCCATAAAGTTCGTAATGAATGAAGGAATCGCGCGTTGGCAATTGGCCACCGGTTTAACCTTAATTGAGGGGTGGTCGCAAAAATTGCACTCTATTATTCCGATTGTGTTCGGGTTGTATCTGTTGCTATGGTCCTTCATTGTGGCCGGAGCTTTGATTTCCGCCTGCGGACTGGCGGGAAGAGCCCTCTTCGGCGGATTATCAGAAACTGCCTGGGGTATAATTCATTCCATAGCCGCCCTGGTACTCGTTTTAACCGGTCGATACACGTTGTTTGAAAAGACAATGAAAGTATTAATCGCTCCCATGTTTTTGTTAATCATTCTTTGTGCCGTCCTGATACGCCCGGAATGGAAGGTACTGGTTTCGTCTTTGGTAATCCCCACGGTACCGACCGGGTCGGGGGCGTTTATTTTAGGTGTTATCGGTGGTGTGGGCGGCAGCGTTACGTTATTAAGCTACGGCTATTGGATCCGCGAGAAAGAATGGACCGGTGCAAATGCGCATAAAATGGTCAAACTAGACCTTGGCGTCGCTTATGGTTTGACAGGATTGTTTGGGATAGCCATGATGATCATAGCCAGCGGGGTTAATGTGGAAGCGATTAAAGGTACCCGGATGATTCTGGCGCTGGCCGAGCAGTTGGGGACCGTACTTGGCCCATTGGGAAAAAGCCTGTTCCTGATCGGGTTCTGGTGCGCCGTATTCACGTCCATGATCGGCGTTTGGCAGGGGATTCCCTATCTGTTTACCGATTTTGTCCAAACGGTACGTCCGGGAGCGAAACCGGGTGATAGTAAATCGGTCCAAACAAATTCATTGTTATATCGGGGGTATCTGGCATATTTGGCGTTCCCGCCGATGATCTTGCTGTTGATCAATAAACCGATCTGGATTATTGTCGTTTATTCGGTGATGGGTTCCTTGTTTATGCCTTTTTTAACCGGCACGTTACTGTTTATGAATAATAAAAAACAGTGGGTAAACCAATTAAAGAACGGATGGCTGACGAACGGGCTCTTAATCTTGTCCCTGGTGGTATTCAGTTATTTGGCTTACAGCAGTGTTGTTTCTTTGATTTCTCACTGACATTTCACTTTAAATAACACATATATAAAAATTAACCGTGATTGAATTGAGGTAAGTTAAGTTGTTAAAGAATATAGTTTTGAACAACAATCAAGGCCGCTTTGTACTTTTCTTAGCGTAAGAAAAGTACCAAAAGAAACAGTCGCTGTGCCCCGATCGAATCGGGGCAAGGCGACAAAGTTTTCCCTACTTGAATACAAGTTAAAACATTTCTTATAGAAACAATGTATTTATTTTCTATATCCCCATGTTGAACAATATTATGGAAATGAAAATTAACGTATTATTTTCTTGATAAATCAGGATAGAATACCCGATTTCGCCAATTTAATCTATTAAGGCTAAGGCGAAGGCTGAGACAAAGGTTTGAAGGATTTTCTATCTTTGATTGAAGATTACCGATTTTAAAAAGGCTTCACGCATCACGTTTCTCTGACAGTCGCTCCGCTCCATCGGGATCTCCACTACGTTCCGACACGTTGCATTAAATCGGGAAAGGGCAAATCTTAAATCTTAATTGTCATACGGATAATTGTAAATTCACACCATGGATTTATCAGAATTAAAAGATCGTTTCGCAAAGGCCGAAGTAAAACATTTTGAACTCCGGGGGTATCTTTGACTTAGCGTCGAAAGAAGCTGAGTTGGAGAAACTACGGGCCAAATCCGTTGAGCCTTCTTTCTGGAACAATAATGAAAGAGCCTCCTCGATTCTAAAGAAGATCTCGATTATTGAGAAAGAGATCAATCTCTGGAAGGATCTGGAACGGCGACACGGGGACGTGGAAGTGTTGCTTGAGTTCGCCGAGGCGGGGGAATCTTCTCCCGAAGAGGTTGAGGTCGAATTAAAGGCTTACCAGACCATTCTTGAAGACCTGGAATTGCGGCTGACGCTGGGCGATGAACAGGATCAGATGGATGCGATTTTGACAATTCATCCCGGCGCCGGTGGTACCGAAAGCCAGGACTGGGCGGAGATGCTGTATCGCATGTACAGCCGGTGGATTGAGCAAAAGGGTTTTGAAATGACCATCCTGGATTACCAGCCGGGCGAGGAGGCCGGTATTAAGGATATCACCATCGAAGTGCGGGGTGAATATGCTTATGGCTTATTAAAAGCCGAAGCGGGCGTCCATCGCCTGGTGCGAATTTCTCCGTTTGATTCCAATAGCCGGCGACACACATCGTTTGTATCGGTCTTTGTTTACCCCTCGGTAAACGATGAAATCGAAGTGGAAATCAATCCCAACGATCTGCGAATCGATACATTCCGTGCCAGTGGAGCGGGCGGACAACACGTGAATCGGACCGACTCCGCCGTGCGCATAACGCATATTCCCACCGGTATTGTGGCGCAATGCCAGAATGAACGGTCCCAGCATAAAAATAAATCCCAGGCCATGAAAGTTTTAAAATCCCGGCTCTATCAATTGGAGAAAGAAAAGGAAAAAGAAGCGGTAAAGGAATTGGAGAGCCAGAAAAAGGACATTGGATGGGGGAGCCAAATCCGCTCCTATGTGTTTCATCCTTACAGCCTGGTCAAAGACCATCGCACAAAACTGGAAACGGGAAATATTCAGGCCGTTATGGACGGGAAAATAGATCCCTTTATTCGGGCCTACTTAATGCAAAGAATTAAGACTAACAGTTAGATCGGAGTTAAGGACTGGATCAATGACAGACGAAAAACAAAGTTTAAATCAGATTATCGAATTTCGTAAGGAAAAACTGCAAAAACTGCGAGCGGCGGGGGTTAATCCCTACCCGCATGTGTTTAAACCCACCCATAAAAGCACTGAAATCAAGTCGGATTACGATCAACTGGAAGGGCAGGATGTGACTATTGCCGGGCGGATCATGTCGCTGCGGAAAATGGGCAAGGCGTCGTTTTGCCATGTCCAGGATTACGCCGGCCGGATCCAGGTATATGTACGTCGTGACGATGTGGGTTCCGAGTCGTATGACCATTTCAAATTATTGGATATTGGTGATTTTATCGGGGTGAACGGGTATGTGTTTAAGACCAGAACCGGTGAAATATCCGTCCATGCCAGATCCATTACCGTTCTTTGTAAAAGCATCCGTCCTTTGCCGATTGTGAAGGAAAAAGACGGGCAAACCTTCGATGCCTTCACGGATAAGGAACAGCGTTATCGCTACCGTCATCTGGATTTGATCGTGAATCCGGAAAACCGGGAGGTCTTTTTCAAACGGGCGAAAATCATCACCGCTATCCGGCGTTTTCTTGATGAACGCGATTATATCGAAGTTGAGACGCCCGTGCTGCAACCGCTGTACGGGGGCGCGAATGCCCGGCCCTTTGAGACTTTTCACCACGCCTTGGAACAAAAACTGTTTTTAAGGATCGCGGATGAATTGTATTTGAAGCGCCTGATTATCGGGGGGTTCGATCGGGTGTATGAACTGTCCAAAAATTTCCGGAACGAGGGGATGGATCGGAACCACAACCCGGAGTTCACCGCCCTGGAATTTTACCAGGCCTACGCCGATTACGAAGAAATCATGGAAATCGTCGAAGAACTGATTCGTTCCGTGGCCGAACAGGTCGGGGCGTTGCAGGTTACCTGGGGTGACATGGAAATTGATCTGTCGAAGCCCTTTGCCAAGCGTCCGATCATGGAATTGTTGGCGGAATTTACGGGCCATGACGTGTCGCGAGCCGATGCAAGCCAATTGCAGGCCATTTGCACGGAACACGGACTGGTAATCCCGGAAAATGCCAACTACGGGCAGTTGCTGGATGAATTGATGAAACGATTGGTTGAGCCCCATTTGATTCAACCGACCTTTGTAATCGATTATCCCAAGGCGATTTCGCCCTTGGCAAAAATGCACCGCAGCGGGGACAGCGAATTGGTTGAACGGTTTGAATTGTTCATCGGGGGAGCGGAATTCGCGAACGCCTTTACGGAACTGAATGATCCGATCGACCAGCGTGAACGATTTGAGGCCCAGGCCAAATTGCGCAAGGCGGGAGACCTGGAGGCACAGCCCGTGGATGAAAACTTCATCCAGGCCATGGAATGCGGAATGCCCCCTACCGGCGGTGTGGGAATCGGAATCGACCGCCTGGTAATGCTCCTTACGGAACGGCGCTGGATAAAAGACGTAATCCTGTTTCCGGCCATGCGTGTGGTAGACGGATCGAATTAGATTTGGAGTTTGCGCCAAAACGAATTCGTGACTGACCCCGGCATAAACGACCCCCGAATGTTGATCCATTCAGTGATCCATTCCTTACTACCGTCATATTAATGCCACTCGCTTTTCATATCGCCTTTCGTCATTTAAAAGCGCCTCAAAAAGGAAGCTTCTCAACCTTCGCGGGGATTTTAGCCATTCTTGGACTGGGAATGGGCATAACGGCGTTAATCCTGACTTTTGCCGTCCTGAAAGGATTCGAAAACACCATTTCCCAGAAAATTGCCGGGTTCGACGGGCACATTCGCATCCAGCATTTCATGGATCAGCCGATGAGAGAAAATGACGCTTTCCTGGATAGCGTAATCCGGCAAAGTCCTTTTCCGATGACGGTGCAATTGTATATCCAGAAACCGGCCTTGTTGCGCAAAGGTTCGCGGGCTGAAGGAGTGATCGTGGAAGGAATAGGAGACGGAAGTAAATTTGCCGGGTTGTCTTCTATCTTGGTGTCCGGGGAACTGGATTTAAGTCCGGGATCAATTATCATGGGTAATCGTCTTGCCGATCAATTAAAGGTTGGTGTTGGCGATAAACTGGTGCTGTTTGATCTGGAATCGATAACCCGGGTTTCGACGGCGCAACGGTTCCGGCAATATCGTATTACCGGGTTATTTCACTCCGGTTTGCTGGAATACGACAAAACGGTGGTCTACTTGTCCCTGGCGGATGCCCAAACGTTATTCAATATGCCGGGTCAGGTATCCGGCCGTATCATTACCCTGGATGATATGCGCAACGTAAGACCCGTTTATCGGTATCTGGAGACCAACCTGGGTTATCCGTATTATCTTTTATCCTGGAAAGAAAAGCATCGCGTCTTGTTTGATTGGATGTCGCTACAGAAATGGCCGATCCTGTTTATTTTCGGGATGATAGCCTTTGTGGGGGTAGTGAATATTATTTCGGTTCTGGCGATGATCGTCATCGAAAAGATGCGGGAAATAGGGACGTTGTTGGCGTTGGGGTTGACACCGGCGCGTATCAAGCGGCTCTTTTTGCTGGAAGGGGCCATTATCGGTGTTATCGGCTCGGTTTTTGGTGGCGTTCTTGCGGTAGGCTTGGCGTACCTGCAAATCAAATTCCAAATTATATCGCTGCCGGAAGATGTGTATTTCATGGATAATGTGCCGGTTGAAATTCACTGGGGTGTGACCGGGATTATTATTGCCATCGGAATTATTTCCTCCATCGTCGCCGCCCTGGGGCCGACGATAAAAGCCAGCCGCGTAAAACCGGCGGAAGCCTTACGGTACGAATGAACGTCACGACTTATCTGGCACGGCGTTTTATGCTTGGCGGTCCGGGCGCGGGGGCCAGCCGTTTCACGGGATGGATTGCCATTATCGGGATGACCCTGGGTTGTCTTTTCCTGATTCTGTCCGTCGCCGTCTTAAACGGTTTTGAGGCGCAGGTGACGAAAAAAATCATCGGTTTCGAGGGTGATTTGCGAATCACGGGCTTGGAAAAAACTCAGAATATCCCGTCGATTATAGAATTACTGCGGAAACAACCGGGCGTTAAATCGGTTATGCCATTTATGGAAAGGAAAGGTTTGTTAACAAATCGGAATGGCGAAAGTCGGATGGTAAGTTTCAAAGCCGTGGATTTTCGATCGGTTTCCACTTTCTATAATTTGGGAGTACATCAGGAAATTGAAGTGGAAGCGGGGCAGACCCCGATTATCGTAGGCCGATTGCTGGCATCACGCCTGAATCTGGAAGAGGGGGACCGGATTACCGTCATGAGCCCCATCGACAGTCCCTGGCAATTGGGGTTTCCGCGCCAGTACCAGACCCGGATAGCCGCAATTTTCCAGGTGGAAGTGTTGGATTTTGATGACCGTATGGTTTTTCTTCCCCTGGAATTGGGCCGCAAAATGTTTGTCCGTAAAAAACAGCTGGATGGTCTGGATATCCGGCTGGACGGGGCGGAGGATGTTGGTATCGTTAAAAATAAAATAGCCGCGCTTTTACCTCCGACCACTACGATCCATACTTGGGCGGAACTCCATGAAGGCTTGTTCCAGGCGATGAAAATGGAACGGATCGGCGCGATGATCATATTAAGTCTTATTGTGTTGGTGGCCGCCTTTAATTTGACGTCCACACTGGTTTTGGTTACCTATCAGAAGATAAGAGAGATTGGAATTTTGCGGACAATCGGAGCCACCGCCAGGGATATTTACATGGTATTGATTAAACAGGGATTGATGATCGGCGGCGCCGGCGCCGTGGCGGGAATTGCAATCAGCCTGATTATTATCGTAATTCAGAATTATTATGGTATTTTTCCATTGCCGGAGGATATTTATTTTATGGACCGGGTACCCATGATATTGAGGGCCTCAGATTTAATAATTATTCCCGGCATTGCGTTGCTGTTAATCGTATTATCCTCTGTGGTGGCCGCCCGCCGGGCGATGATGATACAGCCGAAAGACGCGGTCCATCTTGAAAAATGACTTGAAATAAAACGATGATACTGGAAGCAAAACATATTTACAAATCTTACCAGAACGGTGTAAAGAATCTGCCGGTGTTGGTGGACCTCAATCTGGATGTTCCCAGGGGGGACATTGTGACCATTATGGGACCGTCCGGTTCGGGCAAATCGACGTTACTGAACATTATTGGTACTCTGGATAGCGCCGACGCAGGGGAAATTTTCATTAACGGGAAATCCATCGCGGTCATGTCGGACGATGAATTGGCACGGGTGCGCAATGCTCATCTGGGATTCGTATTTCAGTTCCATCATTTGCTTTCGGAATTTACCGCCTGGGAGAATGTTTTGCTTCCCACCCGGCTGTGGAGAACCAAAGAATCAAAAAAGGAACGGGCGGAAGAATTATTTGAATACGTGGGTCTAATTGACCGTAAAGATCATTTTCCCTCCCAGCTTTCCGGAGGGGAACGTCTGAGGGTGGCCGTATTGCGGGCCCTGATAAACAATCCTGATTTGGTCCTGGCCGACGAGCCGACGGGAAATCTCGATGTGGAGAATGCCCGCCGGTTAATGGATTTGTTTGTGCAAATCAGAGACGATTTTAATCAGGCGTTTGTTATTACCACCCATAATCCCGATGTTGCCGCCATAGGGAATCGTCGTTTAATTTTAGTTAATGGCGGCTTAAAAAATGCAGAGGATGTTTGAATCCGTGTTAAAGTGTGTTTAATTTCCAACTGGTATGAGAGAAAATTTTTCCAAACGAGTTCAGAATATCATGCGCTATGCCAAAGAGGAGGCAATCCGGCTTGGGCATAGTTATGTGGGTTCCGAGCATTTGTTGCTTGGTTTGTTAAACGAGAGTTCCGGCCTGTCAATCAGGATCCTGGAAATATACGATTGCGATTTGGACGATATCCGCGCGATGGTGGAGGACATGATCAAATCGTCCGGCGGGACCATGACCCTGGGGCACCTGCCGTTAACCAGGCGGGCTGAACGTATTCTCCGGAACGCCTATAATGAAGCAACAACCCTGGGTTCCACGGTGGCCAGTGACGAACATTTATTATTGGCCATGTTGCGTGAAACCGAGGGAATCGCGTTTGAAGTATTAAATGCCTACAACCTGGATTATCACAGTATAAAAGAACTTATTCAGGATGAATTGAAGGAGGGAGTCTCCCCTCAGTCAGGCGGCACGGGCATTGGCAAAACGCAAAAATCGAAAACCCCGGCCCTGGATCATTTTTCGCGTGATATTACCGCCCTCGCGATTGAAGGGAAGCTGGATCCGGTGATCGGACGGGATGACGAGATCGTCCGGGTCGCGCAGATCCTCACCAGACGGAAGAAAAACAACCCGGTACTGATCGGCGAACCCGGAGTTGGCAAAACGGCGATTATCGAAGGACTCGCCCAGAGAATTATAAAAAAATCGGTCCCGCGCTTGCTCCAGAACAAGCGGATTCTGGCGCTTGATCTGGCTGCCATTGTGGCCGGGACAAAATACCGGGGTCAATTCGAGGAACGGATGAAAACCATCATGTTGGAGTTGGAGAATTCCGGCGATTTGATCCTGTTTATCGATGAACTGCACACCCTTGTGGGGGCCGGCGGCGCGACGGGCTCCCTGGATGCCTCGAATATGTTTAAGCCCGCGTTGGCCCGGGGGGATATCCATTGTATCGGGGCCACAACAATGGATGAATACCGGAAACATATTGAGAAAGATGGGGCCCTGGAACGTCGTTTCCAGAAAGTTATGATTAATCCACCTTCCGTGGAGGAGTCGATAGATATCCTCAAAGGATTGAAAACCAATTACGAAAAACACCACAATGTGATTTATGACGATGACGCGATAGAAGCCTGTGTTCATTTATCCCATCGCTACATCAGCGATCGCTTCCTGCCGGATAAGGCCATTGACGTGATGGATGAAGTTGGCTCGCGCGCCCATATGTTGAATACGAAAGTGCCCCAGTCTGTTATCGATCTGGAACAGGATATTGAACATATCCGTGCCGAAAAGGAAAAAGTAGTCGCCGAGCAGAAGTTCGAAGAAGCCGCCGCCTTGCGGGATACGGAGCAAAAAATGCTAAAGCGGTTGGCCCATGCCCAGCGGCAATGGCACAAGGAAGAAAGCAAAAATCCGATTCAAATCACGGAGGATCATATTGCCGACGTTGTTTCCCTGATGACCGGGATACCGGTGAATAAAGTGGCCCAGTCCGAGAGCCAGAAATTGCTGAATATGCCCGAAGGTCTTCACAAGTACATTGTCGGACAGGATGAGGCTATTAATAGTCTGACACGTTCGATACAGAGGGCCCGTGCCGGGTTGAAAAACCCGAAACGGCCGATCGGTGTTTTCCTGTTTCTTGGACCTACCGGGGTAGGGAAGACCGAGATGGCAAAGGCGTTGGCCAGCTATCTGTTCAGTCACGTCGATTCCTTAGTGAAAATAGATATGTCGGAATATGGTGAACGGTTTTCGGTATCAAGACTGATTGGCGCCCCACCGGGATACATAGGGTACGAAGAAGGTGGTGAGCTTACCGAAAAAGTTCGTCGTAATCCTTATTCGGTAGTCCTTTTTGACGAAATTGAAAAAGCCCATCCGGATATATATAACGTTTTGCTCCAGATGTTTGACGAAGGTGTTTTAACCGATGGCTTGGGCCGGAAAGTTGATTTTAAAAATACGATTATTATCATGACGTCAAACGTCGGTACTAAAGTAATTCAGTCGAACAGTACTTTTGGTTTTGTCGAATCCAGTGATCAATTCGATTTTAAAGAAATAACCGACAAAATACTTGAACAGGTTAAGGATACCTTTAGTCCCGAGTTCCTTAATCGACTCGATGACACTATTGTTTTCCATCCTTTATCGAAAACGGATGTTTTGAATATTATCGATTTGCAACTTCAGGATTTGAAGAATAATCTCAGCAATTTGGGTATTAAACTCTCATTAACCAAGCGGGCAAAAGCATTGTTACTGGAAAGAGGGTTTAATCCTGAATACGGAGCACGGTATTTACGTCGCGAAATTCAGACTTCCCTTGAAGATCCCATCTCCGAATTATTATTGGAAAACATCTTTTCATCGGGAGCCGTTATCAAGGTCGATGCGTTGAAAGGGGAGTTTAAGTTTAATTCGGTGAAGAAAAGAAAACGGTCTGCCAAAAAACCGGCCCTGAAATCGGATTTCCCCGACAGTAAAAAATCCCCTGAAAATATAACTTCCTGACACGGACTCTCCGAAAGGGAAGAAAAAACCCCGATGGTACCGTCGGGTTCGATGGACGTATTAATTTCACCATATTAACGAATTCATTATACGTGATATGTGTGGAGTAACGCCGTGGGAAATTATCCGCACCATAAGGATAACCCATTTGAACCTGCGTCCCGATGGCTAACCGGTATTTTCATTTGCAACAAACCACCAATATCTTTTGGCGTTGAATAATCTGACCGCGGATCAGTTAACCGTCCTTCTTTTCTGCCATTAATAGTGACACCGGCAAAGCATCTGCCATTAAGGTACACTTCCCTGTTTGGCATGCAACTTGTTGTTATGGGAACGTCTTAAATTTGTTGAAAGGAGAAATTTTATCATGGGTAAAATAATTGGCATTGACCTGGGAACAACGAACTCTTGTGTCGCTGTTCTTGAAGGTGGAGAACCGACGGTTATCACGAGTCCGGAGGGAGGACGGACAACGCCTTCCGTCGTGGCTTTTACAAAAAATGGTGAAAGACTTGTGGGACAGCCGGCTAAACGTCAAGCCGTGACCAATCCCCAAAATACCATCTATTCCATCAAACGTTTTATGGGACGCATGTACGATGAAGTAACAACGGAGATTTCAGAGGTCCCTTATACGGTTGATAAGAATCGCAACGGAGCGGTGGTTGTCAAGGCCGGGGGGAAAGAGTACACCCCACCCGAGATAAGCGCCATGGTTTTACAAAAGCTGAAGCAAATGGCGGAAGAACACTTGGGAACGAAAGTAACCGATGCCGTCATTACGGTACCGGCGTATTTCAATGATTCCCAAAGGCAGGCGACGAAAGATGCCGGAAAAATCGCCGGGTTGAACGTGCGTCGAATTATTAACGAGCCCACAGCGGCCTCATTGGCATATGGCTTGGACAGGAAAAAAGATGAAAAAATAGCCGTATTTGATTTGGGCGGTGGAACCTTTGATATTTCAATTCTTGAATTGGGCGACGGTGTTTTTGAAGTGAAATCCACGAATGGTGATACGCACCTCGGCGGCGATGATTTCGACCAAAAAGTGATCGAATGGATCGCCGACGAATTTAAAAAGAACGAGGGAATCGATCTTCGTAAAGATCCGATGGCGTTACAGCGGTTAAAAGAAGCCGCTGAAAACGCGAAAAAAGAATTGTCCAGTTCAAAGCAGACTGAGATTAATCTGCCTTTTATCACCGCTGACGCTTCAGGACCAAAACATTTAAATCTTACCCTTTCGCGGGCAAAATTTGAAGAATTGGTCAATGACCTGGTGGAAAGAACGGTGGAGCCCTGCAAAAAGGCGATTAAGGATGCCGGTCTGAGTGCCTCCGATATCGATGAAGTCATCCTGGTTGGTGGTTCAACGCGTATTCCCCGCATTCAGGAAAAGGTCAGGGAGATTTTCGGAAAAGAGCCGAACAAAAGCGTCAACCCCGATGAGGTTGTGGCCATCGGCGCCGCCATACAGGGTGGTGTTCTGGCCGGCGACGTGGACGATATTCTTTTGCTGGACGTGACTCCCCTGTCTCTGGGAATCGAAACACTTGGCGGTGTTACCACCCGTTTGATAGAACGGAATACAACCATTCCTACCAGGAAATCCCAGATTTTCAGTACCGCTGCCGACAATCAAACCTCGGTTGAAATACACGTTTTGCAGGGCGAGCGCGAGATGGCTGCCGACAATAAGACAATTGGTCGTTTCCACCTGGATGGAATTCCTCCCGCACCGCGTGGTATACCTCAGATCGAGGTGACTTTTGATCTCGACGCCAACGGTATTCTCAATGTAAGCGCCAAAGATAAGGCTACCGGCAAGGAACAGAGCATCCGGATCGAGGCTTCCAGCGGTCTTTCCGAATCGGAAATAGAAAAAATGATTAATGAGGCGAAAAAGCATGAAGCCGAGGATAAGCAGAAGCGCGAGCAGATTGAGATGCATAATCAGGCCGAACAACTGATTTATCAAACCGAAAAGAACATTAAAGAATTCGGGGATAAATTAGGAGAAGACGGGAAAAAGGAACTGACGGAAGCGAACGAAAAGCTTAAAAAAGCCAATGCCGGAACCAGTGTCGCGGATATAAAAGCCGCCATGGACGAACTTAACAGCGTATGGAATAAGTATGCCTCCAAGATGTATGAAGGCACAAAGGCGGAAAAGACAAGTGACGTGAAGTCCGAACCGGCAACCTCTGAGAAGAATGAGAGCGAAATAGAAGACGCCGATTTCGAAGTTGTAGATTAACGGATATTCAATACAAAAAAAGCGTCTTGCAAATAGTGGGACGCTTTTTTTGTTTTTGGAACCAGTGACCTGTATATTCGTATCGTGGGGTGACGCGAATAGCCCAAATGAAAAAGATTAGTCAAATCCTTGCTATAAGCCTCGTGTTGATCGGCTTGGCGGCGTTTTTGCTGTTGCAACCATCCATCTGGCAGACTCGTATTGAGTCGTATATTAATAATAAAGTATTTAAAACCGGGGAATGGCAGGTAAGTATTGGCGAATTGGGGGGGCATTTATTTACCACGGTTGTGGGAAAGGATGTCAAATTTACCAATTCCAAAGGCTCGCAAATCACGGTTCCACAAATCAGGGCAAAAATCAATTGTCTGCGCTCGTTGATTTATGGTCTTAATATAAAACAATTGGAACTAAGCCGGATAGCGGTTGAAATCCGACCGGAAAACCAGCCGGCTGGAGAAAGAAAATCCTTCCCGGATTTTAATTTTGTAAACAATCCGATCACGGTTCATAACGTAAAAATCGATGGTATCGTAGCGGTAACGGTATTGGATACCACTACGAAAATAAATGTGGAATTGGAAGGTTCGATTAAATCGGAACAAGGATTAAAGCTGGATTTAAAAAACGTGAACCTGGAATTAGCGGGTACCGATTTGTCGTTGGCGCTTAATAACACCCAGGTCATGATTCGGAAACGTGATGTGGATATATCAATTCTTTCGGGTCTAATAAAATCAGTCCCCTTTGAAGGAAATGTTCTTTTCTCCTGGGGTGCGGAGAACCGGTTGGTTGGGGATTTGGTTGTTAATGAATATAAAATACCGGAAAAATTATTTGAGAAGACACCGCTTAAACCGCAGTTTTCGTCAATCCGGATGGATATCCACCTGGAAACTGATTTTACGGATTACAACGGGAAGATCACTGTTTCCAATGCCTTGGGCCTGAATATGGGTGGCGAGTTCACACTTAAAAAATACAAGGATTACCTTGCCCTGGAGAAACTATTGCTAACCAGCGATCAAACACAGTTAAGCCTGAGCGGATTATTCGAATATTCAGGAAGAATAAGCGGGAATATGCAGCTTACGCAACTTGATCTGGGACGCTGGTTGAAACGACAGAAAGAGACCAATGTCTCCGGTCTGGTTTTATATGAAGGAATTATCGATAGTGGCCGGATTGATGACCTGTCGTTAACCATGGAAGTCCAGGAATCAAAACTGTATCCCGATAACCTCATTTCCGTATCGGGATCAATAGCCTATCATGATAGTTTGTTGGACCTGCCGGAACCCCTCGTACTGAATATCGGTCCCAGTTCGGTAGTGATCAAAGGATTCGTCAATTTTCGGGAACAGGATTTGGATCTTGCATTGGACCTGAACGATGCCAGCGTATTTCTGATCAATAATTTTTGGAGCGACTCATTAAACAGCGGAACCGCCACCGGAAACCTGAAAGTTACCGGTTCGTTTGAGCGTCCGACTTTTATCGTCGATCTGACCGGAAAGAATATTCAGTACCGGGATTTACAAATAAAAGATGTCGGATTAAACGCCAAAATTGAGGATCAGGGAGGGGAAGAAAAAGGATTCGCACAGGTAAAATTAGGTCGCGGGGAATGGCGTACTTTTCACTTTGATAATGGCATTGGTGAGTTTTCTTTTGCCGCAAACAAATTGAATATTGAAAACCTGCAACTGAATTCCGGGAACAATTTTTTCCAATTAACAGGGGGAATTAAAGATGAAAAGAATATTACCGTCGAACGGGTCCAGTTGGCCTATGAGGGGCACTATCTGATTAACACCGACCCCATCCATATTCGGCGTGATGAAAATTTATTCGATATAAAACCTTTTACATTACACGTGGACGATGGAGTAATAGAAGGCTATTTAACCAATGACAACAGAATTGAAGGCCGAATAAAATTATCAAACGTGGACTCGGAAATCTTTTCCTATTTTGTCAGGGATAAGCGGTTTAAGCTAAAAGGGATTGTTTTTGGTGAAATGGGAATTCAGGGTGATATTAATAACCTTGATCGTTTAATTGATGTTTCCTTTAAAAACGGTGAAATTGCCGGACAGCCGTTTAATGATTTGATCGTTTCACTGCTTATCCGTAACAACATTTTGCATATTGATGAGTTGACTCTAATCGATGGAGCAAATACCGGCGTACAGGTTTCCGGAGTTATTCCTCTTAAAAAAACCTCCGGGGAATCGGTAAAAGTTGAATTACAGACCAATTTCAAGAATTTGAATATTGAATTATTCACACAGTTTATCCCTGATTGGTTTCATTTAGGGGGAATGGTCAGCGGGAACTTTGACCTTGGCGGCACGACCGAAAATACCAGTTTCAGTTTTGACGTTAAAGTTGATGATGCCGTTTTTGACATATTGTCCCTGGGCACGGTAAAAGGGTCGGGTAAATATGGGAATCATCGTCTCGAATTCACTTCCTTTTCATCGCGACGGGGAGATAATTATATCGAAGGTAAAGGTTATTTACCGGTCGATTATGATCTTGGATCCGAAACGTTCGGTCGCTTAATCACCCAGGATTCCCTTTGGATTGATACCAAGGGGCATTTGTCCAATCTTGAATTTTTGTCTGCTTATTTAGCGGAAGTGGATTCCATAACGGGCAATTTTGATATCGGCTTACGATTAAGCGGCACACCGGAACATCCGGTACGGGATGGGTTCATTAACCTTGATAATGCCAAAGTCTATACTATTTTACTCGATGACCCGATTACCCATTTAAATGGAAAAGCGAAAGTAATAAAAAACCGGTTTATCGTAGATCACCTGTCCGGTAAAATGGTTAAACGGGGTGATCGTTCCAAGGGGAAAGACAACCTGGATATCAAAGGGGAAATGGATTTAACACAATTCTTCAAGCCACGGTATGATATTCACGCAACCGGTAAAAATGTCTATTTCAAGGCCCTGATCGAAGATATTGAAGGTGTTGTCGACTTGGACGTGAATATCACCGGACGTGATACCATTACCGTTGCGGGAGAAATTGCTGCCATTGATGTGCAAATGTTCCAGGAATTCGTTTCCGAAACGGTGGGGGCGGAACCATCCGAAGAGGGTGGCATTATCATGAATTACAAGTTGAATTTCCCCATTCAGGGCGACTTTAACCTGATTAACAGCCAGATTGACGCGAATATCGGCGGTGAGGTGAGTATCAGTCAATTCGGCAATCGGCCGGCTGATTTCGCCGGCGAACTGTACATCCAGGAAGGTAAGTTTTATTATTATGGTGATATATTTACAATTTCCGATGGCTATTTGGCTTTTGACGGCAAGGGGTTCAACCCCTACTTGGATATTTCGGCCGAAACGGTTATTAATGGTGAACGAATTAGTATTTCTTTAATAGGTTCCATGGATCATCCGCGTCTGAAACTGGAATCTTCCAGCGGTTTTTCGCAAAGCGATATTCTCGAATTATTAACGTGGAGAAAAAGATTTGAAGATCAGGAAATATCTTCCACTGGATTTGGGAATCAGGCACAGGCTATATTGGGCGCGTGGTTTGAGAGCCAATTAGAGAAAAATCTGATGCAAATCAGCGCTTTAAACCAACTTGGATTAGTAAAAGATGTGACAATCAGCGGAACGGGCGGGTTCCTGAATCCGAACAGCCAGGAAGATTTTTCCATTAAGGCCGACCTTTCGGATAAGTTATCGTTGGCCTACCGGAGATCGTTTTCGCTTACCAACCCCAATCATATGTTAGGTGTGGAAATAAAAGTAAGTCGTTATTTATCCGTGGTGGGAAACGTCGATAAAACCGGGAATTTCCACGTAAAGTACCGTCTCAGATATTCGTACTGACACCGCCGTGTATAAAACCACTATCTTTCTCTTCCTCATGTCGTATTGCATGCTTTCGGCAAGTCCGGTAAATGATATTGTCGTAAACCGGGTGGAAATTATCGGCGCCAAGGCGCTTAAGAAAGATCAGATAAGAGCGGTAATGCGACTGAAAGAACATAAGCTGTTCTCCAAGACGCGTTTCGACCGGCGATTATTGCGTATGGACGCCATCAGCGTTAAAACGCTATATCGATCAAAGGGGTTTTTGGAGGTAACGGTAAAAGACTCCTTCGAGATTCAGGACGACCAGGCCGATGTTTTTATAATTATTAAAGAAGGGAAACGGTACTATTTGAGATCAGTCATAATCCGGGGTAATAGTATTGTCAGCAATAAAACCATTGCCAATTTAATGGGTTTAAAAGAAAATAAACCTTACGATCCGGTCACCGCCAATTCGAATATCGCTACCGTGGAAGCGGAATATCAGCGCTATGGAAAATTGTTTTGCGTTGTGCGGGTTTCCGATGTGATCCGCGATTCGGTGGATGTGTTAATTCAAATCGATGAAGGTCCTGACGTTTATATCCATTCCTATTTTATTAAAGGGTTAAAACAGATGGACACTTCCGTAGTGGAACGTGAATTGGTATTCAAACCCGGGGATAAGTATAATCGCGATGATATTATTCTTTCCCAGAGGCGATTGATTGAGACCGGGGTCTTCTCGGCGGCGAATATTACGCCCATTAAGGTCGTCAACAGCGATACGACCGTTAATTTATTGATTGAATTACGGCAATTCAAACCGCGGGAGTGGATATCGGAAGGTGGTTATTATCCGATCGAGTTTTATGAGGGTGTGGAACCCTTTCCCGGCATCGGTGGCGAAGTGGAATGGCGCAATCGTAGTTTTTTAAAAACGACGACCAGTTTTTCAACGAAACTAACCGGACATATTCCCATTGGTCAGGAGATATTTTACCCACGGATACGGTTTGACATGAGTTTTCGCAACCAATGGATTTTGGGGTATCGAATCCCTACCCAAATAAAGGCCTATTATGAAACCTTTAAAAATTACGGTCAGAAAGATAACCCCAACATTCACCGTTACGGACTTACGATTTCCAATCTCTATCGTTTCTCCGATCGATCGTTTTTCGACTCCGGGCTCCGGTGGGAAAAGTTTATCGAACCCATAAGTTTGAAACAGGATATCGAACAACGATCATTCACCATTAAGTTGCATCTGGATGGTACCGACAATCCCCTTTATCCGAAAAAAGGATGGATGCTGGATGTGGATTTAAACCAGACCGGGGGAATATTAGGGGGGAGCCGTGATTTTTTAAAGTTGGATTTCGGCCTGAATAAATATATTTCCATTATAAGAAACACGGTCTTGGCCGGGCGTTTGAAATATGGTATGATGTTTGGTTGGGATAAGACATACCAGGATATTCGTTATGATAAGTTTTATCTGGGAGGAAGTACAAGTTTGCGAGCCTGGGAAACATTAAAATTCCAGACGGTTGAAGTTGTTGACGAAGCAGGGCAGAAGACAAAAATTCCTTATGGAAATACGATCAGAATATTAACGAACTGGGAAGTTCGATTTCCATTGTTTTGGCTGATCGGGGGCGAAATATTCGCTGATGGTGGTTTACTCACCGATAACGTATCCAATATCACGCCTCAAAGTATTGTATGGGATATAGGGCTTGGCCTTACCTTGGCCACTCCCCTCGGACCAATCAGATTGGATTATGCCGTGCCGGTTAAACAGTTGAATGTATGGGAGTTGCAACTGGGGGTGCATTATATATTTTAACTGGTATCCGGCAGGAACAAATATTCTTAATTGGTGTTACAACCATCATAGTTAAGCCTTGTTTGGACGGCAACCCATCTTCTAAATTTCGTCGTCTTATAATTAAAATTGGGAAGAAAAATGAATATGAAATTGGGTGTTACGGTTTTACTGGTTTTATTTATCGTTGGCTGCAGCAAATCTCCTGATGAATTAAAACAATTAGGAGCAGATTATGTTAAACAGGGACAATATGATTTGGCCCTCCAGGAATTTCAAAAATTAATTGACAGCTATCCCGAAGATACACTCGTTCCGGGAATTCATTATCAAATCGCCAGGATTTATCTTGATAACCAGGATAATTACGACGAAGGATATAAAGTCCTGGAAATGATAGTGGCGAAATACCCTAATACTCCTTCCGCCCAACTCGCGCGTGAAGACATAGAGGGTTTTCCCGATTGGTTGTTCAATAAAGCCGAATCGAGCCGGGGCGCGAAAAACATTACCCGTTCGTTGGACGCTTTAAATTACCTGGTTTCAAATTTCCCCTCCCATGAGATCGCGCCCAAAGCCCAGTATTTAATTGGTGACATTTATATGAATGACTTGCGGGATTTCCAGCAGGCAATTGCCGCGTATCGTAAGGTTACGAAAGACTTCAAGGGGTCCCAGCAAGAGGCGCACGCCCAGTTTATGATTGGTTATATTTATGCCAATGTATTAAATGACCTTGATAGTGCCCGCCAGGAGTACATGGCTTTTATGGAGAACTATCCCAAACATGAATTGACGCCGTCGGTTAAATTCGAATTAGATTTCTTAGGAAAAGATATTAACGAAATTCCGGTATTGAAACATATTACCGGTGATTCACCCGCGGGTTCAACTCCTCCGCAATAGATAGAAGGAATTCCATGACAGAGTTCAGTTTAACGGAGATCAACGAACGGATCTCCAAAGAATCGATGTTTGTCGACGCCTTGAAACGCGCGCTCGGCGAGATAATTGTCGGTCAGGACGAATTAATCAATAAAATCTTAATCAGCATGTTGGCGAATGGCCATATTCTCCTGGAAGGTGTTCCGGGGTTGGCGAAGACGCTGATTGTTAAATCATTGGCACAACTAATCGACACGAAATTTCAACGGATTCAGTTCACGCCTGATATGTTACCCGCCGACCTTTTGGGGACGCTCATCTATAATCAAAAAACGGGTGGTTTCGAAACCCGGAAGGGGCCAATCTTTGCCAATATTATTTTGGCGGATGAAATTAACCGGGCACCCTCAAAAGTGCAAAGCGCACTGTTGGAAGCCATGCAGGAGCGGCAGGTTACGATTGGTGAAGAAACGTTTTTGCTGGAAACACCATTTCTGGTTTTGGCGACTCAAAACCCCATCGAACAGGAAGGCACATACCCCTTGCCGGAAGCGCAAGTCGACCGGTTTATGCTTAAATTGAAAGTGGATTACCCCTCGAAAGCGGAAGAGAAACAAATCTTGCGTCGCACCGCGAAAACCAACCAGACCTTTGATGTCCAACCCGTGATTCAACCGCATCAAATCCTGAAAGCCCAGGAAACCATTAATGATATTTATGTTGATGAAAAAGTCGAGGAATATGTTCTAAACCTGGTCTTCGCGACACGCGATCCCGCCGCTTATCAGCTATCCGATATGGAGGAATTAATAGAATACGGAGCTTCTCCGCGGGCGACGATAAACCTTATATTGGCGGCGAAAGCCAGGGCCTTCATCGAACATCGGGGATACATTACCCCGGAAGACATCCGTTACATCGGTGCGGATGTATTGCGGCATCGTATTATTTTGACCTACGAGGCCGAAGCCGAGGAACTTACTTCGGAAGATATAATAAAACGCTTGTTTGATACAATCGAAGTGCCCTGAGCACAAAAGATAAAGCGGAAAAAACAGATGGTGAAGCGCAATCGAATCGCCCGGATTGCTATCGTCGCTGAATTGTACCGATGCATGGGAACGAGGGCGCTTCGATCTAATGCTGATAACCAGTCCCTTTAAATGATCCCCAGCGAAATATTCAAAAAAGTCCGCCGTTTGGAAATCCGAACCAGGGGTCTGGTCAATGATCTCTTCGGCGGCGAATACCATTCGGTGTTTAAAGGACGGGGGATGACTTTTTCGGAAGTTCGCGAATACCAGCCCGGTGATGATGTGCGCCTGATTGACTGGAACGTGACCGCTCGCAGCGGCGCTCCTTTTGTGAAGGTTTTTGAGGAGGAACGCGAATTAACGGTTTTCCTTATGATCGATGTCAGCCGTTCCGGTCATTTCGGAACGATCGATAAGTTCAAGACCGAAATCGGAATCGAAATTGCCGCCGTGCTGGGTTTTTCCGCGATTAAGAACAATGATAAAGTAGGCGTGATTTTATTCAGCGATACCGTTGAACAATATATTGCCCCGAAAAAGGGGCGTTCCCATGTTTTGCGCGTGATCCGCGAATTGCTATTTCATCAACCGCAGGGTCGGGGTACATCGATCCAGACCGCGTTGGATTTCCTTTTAAAAGTCGCCAAACGGCGCAGTGTCGTTTTTCTGATTTCCGATTATATTGATGAAGGTTTCCTGACGACCTTACGGGTCGTAAATCGTAAGCACGATTTGATCGGACTGCAAATATACGATCCGGCGGAAATTGACATACCGGACATCGGACTCGTGAAAGTGCACGATCCCGAAACCGAACAGGAATTTTGGATAGATACCGGTGTTTCCCAGGAACGGATGGATTATTCACAAGCGGTTAAAAAACGTTTTGAGCGGTTAAAGAAAGAATGCGATAAAATCAAATTCGATTTAATTCAAATTTCCACCGGGGAAGACTATATAAATCCCCTGATGAGTTATTTTAAACAACGCGAACGGCGTTATTAATGTTTATTGTGAAAAACAAAACAATCTGGTTTTTATTTATTTCAATAACCCTGTTGTTCATCTTCAGTTGCCGTTCCAATCAGGTCGAAAAGCCGATCCGGATCGAGAGTATGGTCGATACGACCGACGCGACAATCGGCGATATTATTCATTATCGGGTCACGGTAAGCGGGGGGTCGGACCGGCCCCTTAAATTTTCGGATTGGGAAAACGATTCATTGTCGTTCGAAATCAGGAACAGGCGTATGTTCGCGACGGAAAGAGACCGTCGCGGCGTGGAATTCGCGATTGTATTTTGGGATACGGGTCATTATGAAATACCCGCTTATAATGTGGTGGTGATGAAGCCTGACAGCAGCGTGGATTACGTGTTCGCGACCGACCCGGTAGAGGTAAACATTCATTCGATCCTGAAAGGGGCTGTTACCCCTGAAATAAAACCGATTAAAGGACCGGTGCCGGTAAAAATGCCGCTTCCGTGGAAAGGGATTCTTTTCGCCGGTCTGTTGGTTGTGCTTATTGCGGGAATAATATGGACCTGGAAAAAACGAATACCACCGGTTCACATGGAAGAGGAATCCTGGGAAGTGACCGAACCGGCGGATACGGTAGCCCTGCGGAAACTGCGGGAATTGGACGATAAATACCGGGACGACGTAAAAGAGTTTTATGTTCGGTTGTCCCATATCCTGAGGCAATACGTGGAGAGCAGCTTATATATTAAAACATTGGAAATGACCACCGAACAAATCCGGGCCAACCGTGAGTTATTCCCGTTCGAAGAGGAACTTTGGGGCCCCTGGATTTCCCTTTTGGAACGCGCCGACCTGATTAAATATGCCAAACATGTGCCTGCGCCGGAAATGCTGAATCGCGATCTGAACTGGTCGCGCGAATTCATCCGTGACACGCTGAAATACTGGAAGCCGGAGCAAGTACAAATACCTGCCGGGAGCGAAGTATAAACATTCCCCGGTTTTTCGCGTGGAATGTATCCGCGTTGGGTGTATTCATAAATTTGAAGTAAAACTCCTCTTACGTAAATTTATCGGCTTAATACTAGGAGAAAATATGCCCACGACAGCAGATATTCGTAACGGAGCCGTTCTGTTATATAAAGGGAAACGGATGAAAGTGGTTTCGTTTCAACACGTCAAACCCGGCAAGGGGGGAGCTTTTGTCCGTACCAAACTAAAGGATATCCAGAGCGGAAAAGTAATTGATGTGACCTTTAACGCCGGTGCCCGGATCGAGTTGATCCGTGTTGAAGCAAAAACAATGCAATATTTATATCAGGATGGTGATTCTTTTGTATTTATGGATAATGAAACCTTCGACCAGATTTCCGTTCCGGTAGACGAGGAAAAAAACTTTTTAAAGCCGGGAATGAATGTCGATTTGCTGTTTGACGGGTCTGAGATATTAAGTCTGCGGTTGCCGGCCCATGTTGAACTGGAAGTGACGGAGACCGAACCCGGTGTGCGCGGTAACACGGCCACGGGCGCGACCAAGCCGGCAATTCTGGAAACGGGTCATACGGTTCAGGTTCCCCTGTTTATCGACTTGGGTGATGTCATTAAGGTCGATACGCGCACCGGGGAATATATTGAACGAGTGAAAATTTCCTGATTTTTCGAAAGCATTAGGCCAAGGATATTCAATGTGGCAAGATAAGTTAAAAGAGATAATCTATCTATTAGAGCATAGTGATGTGAATGAAATTGACGTTACGTTTTGGGGAAGAAGGTACCGGGTCGTCAAATCGCCTCCCATTGCCGCCCAGGCGTTTTCCGCGTCCGACCAACGGTTGAACACAGCGGTTGCTGACGCAAATACCGAATCGTCTTCGGCCATGGAAGCAATCACCAAGGAAACCAATAATCAAATCGAGATTTTGTCACCGATGCCGGGGACTTTTTACCGTGCTTCCGCGCCGGATGCCGATCCGTTTATCAAGGAGGGAGACCAGGTGGTTAAAGGGGATACATTGTGTATCATAGAAGCGATGAAAATCATGAATGAGATAGAAGCGGAAGTGAACGGGACAATAAAGAAAATTTTGGTGGAAAACAGCCAACCGGTTGAATACAACCAACCTCTGTTTCTTATTGAGCCGACATCCTGAGGCCTATGTTTAAGAAAATTCTCATCGCCAACCGCGGTGAAATTGCACTACGAATTATCCGTGCCTGCCACGAGTTGGGAATAAAAACGGTGGCGGTTTATTCCACCGCTGACGAATACTCACTGCATGTAAAATTCGCCGATGAGGCGGTCTGTATCGGGCCCGGACCAAGTAAGGAAAGTTACCTGAACATACCGCGCATCATCGCCGCCGGGGAAATTACGAATGCCGATGCCATTCACCCGGGATACGGATTTTTGGCGGAGGACGCAAATTTTTCCCGTATTTGTGCCGAGAATAATTTTACCTTCATCGGTCCCCCTCCGGAAGTGATTTCTTCCATGGGCGACAAAGCGCAGGCCAAAACCACCATGCGGGAAGCGAATGTCCCGGTAATTCCGGGGAGTCAGGATATTGTGAAAAGTCCCCGGGAAGCAATCACATTGGCGGAAAAAGTCGGATATCCGGTGATATTAAAAGCATCGGCCGGTGGCGGCGGCCGCGGCATGCGATTGGTCAGGAATGAAGAAGAAATAGCGCTGGCCTATCGCACGGCTCATGCCGAGGCGGAAACGGCATTCGGGAACGGCGATATTTATCTCGAAAAGTATATTGAAAATCCCCGTCATATCGAAGTGCAAATTCTGGGCGACATGAACGGAAATGTTGTCCATCTCGGGGAGCGTGAATGCTCCGTCCAGCGCAGACACCAGAAATTGGTTGAGGAATCCCCTTCCGCCGCCGTGGATGAGGAATTACGGAAAAAGATCGGGGATACGGCGATAAAAGCAGCCAAAACCGTGGGGTATTACGGGGTGGGAACCGTGGAATTTCTTCTGGACAAGGACAAAAATTTCTATTTCATGGAAATGAATACCCGTATCCAGGTTGAGCATCCCGTCACGGAGATGGTTACCGGTGTTGATCTGATAAAACAGCAAATCCGGATGCATGCCGGGGAAACTTTCCCTGAGTTTCTTTACGATTTTAAACTGCGGGGACACGCGATTGAATGTCGAATTAATGCCGAGGATCCGCTGAAAAATTTTAATCCCTCGCCCCGGAAAATCACCAGCTTTCATATGCCGGGCGGGAAAGGGGTACGCGTGGATACGCATGCCTATGCCGGTTACGAGATTCCCACTTATTATGATTCCATGATCGGGAAATTGATCGTTTCCGCCAGTACTCGTCAACGCGCCGTCATCCGCATGGAAAGGGCCCTTGAAGAATGCATTATCGAAGGTCCCAAGACCACCATCCCGTTTCAGCGGGCGATTATGATGGATGATCGATTCAAATCAGGCGAATATGACACGAGTTTTCTGGAAACCTTTGAATTCAATGGATAAATTGAAATTACAAACGCAACATGAATAAGAGGTGATCGTGAACATCCCAAGCGAATTGCTTTACACCAAAGACCATGAATGGGCCCGATTTGAAGGAAGCGAAGTGACAATCGGCATCACTGATTTCGCCCAGGGAGAACTGGGTGACATCATTTATGTCGAATTTCCTGAAATTGGTCAGGAAGTGGGAAAGGGAGACCCGATCGGAACGATCGAAGCCGTCAAAACGGTGGCCGACATTTACGCTCCGGTGGCGGGGAAAGTGACAGCCGTTAACAACGACCTGGAAGATGCCCCGGAACAGGTGAATAATGATCCTTATGGTGCCGGCTGGATGATCAAACTGGAAGTTACCGACCCGTCGGATAAAGAGGGCTTATTGTCCGCCGACGATTATCAGGCGTTAATCAATTGACACAAAAAGTGAAAAAAAATGAAATATACCGTTATCTTCTGGATGTTCGTGATCAGAAAGGCGCTGGTTATATCGTATTAATCGATCCCGATCGGAAAAACGACAATTCCCTGGATGCCCGCGTGGAGACCGCGAACCATGCCGGCGTGGATGCCCTTTTTGTCGGCGGAAGTCTGATGATGGACGGCAAATACCATCAACGCGTGGCCCGGATTAAAGCTTTGGCGGAAATGCCGGTGATTTTTTTCCCGGGGGGAGTGAACCAGTTAAACGAACATTACGATGCCATGTTGTTTATGTCGGTCCTGTCGGGGCGGAATCCCCATTATCTTATTGGTGAACAGGCCATCGCCGCCCCCATTGTCCATGACCTTGGTATTGAGACGATCCCCACCGGTTATTTATTGATAGACGGGGGAGCCCGGTCAACAGTGGAGTTCATGAGCGGCACGCGTCCCATTCCCATGAATCGCCCGGATATTGTGGTGGCGCATAGTCTGGCAGCCCAATATTTTGGTATGAAGATGATCTATCTGGAAGCGGGCAGCGGCGCAAAAACACCCGTTACCACCGCTATTATCGAAGCCGTGAATGACAAGGTGGACGTGCCGATCATCGTGGGTGGCGGCCTTCGGGAACCGGCGCAGGCGAAGGAACGGGTTGAAGCGGGCGCCGATTTTATTGTCACCGGCACCATTATCGAGGAAACGGGAGGAAGCGGATTAATGTCGGCATTCGCCGAAGCCGTCCACAGCAAGGAATAGATTTTGGATTATCTAACGATTATTGAAAAGCAATTGTCGGAAAGCGCCGAAACCATGCGGGCTATGATAAAACATTGCCAGGAGGATCTGGACAACGCGGCGGCGATAATGATCGCGGCGGTTCAAGGTGGGAAAAAGATCCTGTGGTGCGGCAACGGCGGCAGCGCGGCTCAGGCCCAGCATTTATCCACCGAATTGGTGGGTGGCTTGCGTGATCACAATCGTCCGGCCATTCCGTCTCTTGCCCTGACCACCGATTCCTCTTTGCTGACCGCCTGGACCAACGATACTGCTTTTGAAACAATATTTTCCAGACAGATTGAAGCCCTGGGAGAACCGGGCGATGTACTGGTGGCGATCTCAACCAGCGGGAATTCAGGCAACGTGATCGCGGCTGCCAGGACGGCGCGGGAAAAACAGATGCCGGTCGTGGCGCTTACCGGTCGCAGCGGCGGCGCTTTGGCGGCGCTTGGCAAAGTCGCTATCAGGATTCCGAGTGACGACACACAACGAATACAGGAGGGACATATTCTATCCGGACACATTTTATGTGAATTAATCGAACAGGCAGTAGTGAAATCGTCCTGAATTTCATGAACCTTAAGCGAACTAAAATTACTGTCGAAACCTCTACCCGACCGATTCGGTTTTATCACGGAGAAACGACGTTCGTTTGATATTGCCAGGCGGATGCAGACCTACTTCCAAGAGTATCTGATGATGTTGCGAGTGGAGAGAAACCTGTCGGCCAATTCAATCGCCGCCTATCAACGGGACCTGCGAAGGTACCTGTTGTTTCTGGAACAAGATCAAAATATAGACGATCTGGAAAAAATACGCCAAAAACACATTCGCGCCTTTATCCGGACCCTGAACGATATCCATCTGGCACCTTCCAGTATTTCCAGAACGTTTTCGTCAATCCGCTCCTACCACGCCTTTTTGTCCAGTGAAAAACTGGTGTCGCAGAACCCCTCTCAATTGCTGGACACCCTGAAGCTGCCAAAGAAATTGCCCCAGGTCCTGACCGTGGAGGAAGTAAATTCGATTTTGGATTCTGTTGACGTTTCCGAACCCATGGGGCTCCGGGACGTGGCGCTGTTGGAAATATTGTATTCCGCCGGTCTGCGGGTGAGTGAGGCCTGCGGTTTAAAGCTTACCGACCTGCTCGCCGAGGCGGAAATGATTCGCGTATTGGGCAAAGGGAATAAGGAACGGTTAGTTCCGGTGGGACCGCGCGGGATGGACCGGCTCAACGATTATTTGAAACATTTGCGGCCTTCATTGGCCCGGCGCGGGTCCAACCCGGGGACGATCTTTTTAAGCCGTAACGGTCGGCCCTTAACGCGCATGATGGTTTGGGTTATCCTGAAAAAATGGGTTGAAGCGGCGGGAATAACCAGGAAGGTCAGTCCCCACACCCTCCGCCACTCTTTTGCGACCCACCTCCTTGAAGGAGGTGCCGACCTGCGGGCGGTACAGGAAATGCTGGGCCATGCCGATATTTCCACCACCCAGATTTATACCCACCTGGATAAAGAGTACCTGAAAGAAGTTCATCGCACATATCACCCCCGTTGGTGAAATAAAAAATGAAAACACGGATAGACATGGTTATTCAACGTGAAAAGATGAAGACGTATTCACACCCTTTAATTATTAAATTTCCCGGAGACGGATAGATTATGCTGTTCAGCCTGCCTGTTGAAGTTTTGGTAATGTTAATACCGGTATTGGTGTTTGCTCTGGTATTTCATGAGTTTTCTCACGCTTACATGGCCTATCGGCGGGGCGACGATACGGCCGCAAGGATGGGACGTTTGACGTTAAATCCGATGGCTCATTTGGATCCCTTTGGTTCCTTAATGATTCTGTTCGTGGGATTCGGGTGGGCCAAACCCGTACCGGTTAACGCCAGCAATTTACGCAATCCCCGTACGGACATGATGATGGTTGCATTCGCCGGGCCGGCGGCGAATCTTTTATTGGCACTGGTGGGAGGGTTGTTGTTCCGGGTAGTGGGACAAGGCGGAATCCAAGGATTGATGAGTGGAGATCCCATCGATACCATGCTGTTCATGTTCGTGCGAATAAACATTGCCCTGGCCATCTTTAATTTAATTCCTATTCCCCCCCTGGACGGATCCCAGATATTTTCGGGCATGATGATTCGCAAAAACCCGGAAATGGTGATGAAGCTGCAAATATACGGCCCCAGAATTTTGTTGGGCGTTATCCTGTTCGGCTATATTACGGGCTTTTCGATAATTTGGCTTTTTATGAAACCATTCATTAACTTTTTCATGTATCTCTTTGCGGGAATTTAAATCATGGTCCACCGGATTAAGTTTCGTCGAATTCTTCCCCAACGACGGAAACCTGGACGACCACTCTATTGGATTGCTATTTTATTGTTTCTAATTATCTGGCTGATGTATTATTTACAAAAAATCGCTTTTAAAGGTTAGGTGCAAGCGGATGTCTGCGTTAGTCGAATGTGTACCCAACTTCAGCGAAGGCCGTGACGCCGGGAAAATCAAACAGATCACCGCTGCGATTCAGGCCGTGGAAGGGATTACTTTGCTGGATGTTGACCCCGGCAAGGACACCAATCGGACGGTGGTTACCTTTGTCGGATCATTATCTGCGGTAGAAGAAGCGGCTTACCGGGCGATACGGCAGGCGGCGGAAGTGATTGATATGCGGGAACAGGAAGGGGCCCATCCGCGGATGGGCGCCACCGATGTCTGTCCCTTCATCCCCGTCAGTGATGTCACCATGGACGAATGCGTGGCCCTATCCGAAAGGGTCGGTAAACGCGTGGGGGAGGAATTGGGCATCCCGGTTTACCTGTATGAATATTCGGCCCGGAGGCCGGAACGAAAAAACCTGGCTCGCATTCGCGAAGGCGAGTACGAAGGACTGGAAAAAAAATTAAGGGATCCGGAGTGGCGACCGGATTTCGGTCCGGCGGAATTTAATCCCCGGAGCGGCGCCACGGTAATGGGGGCGCGGGAATTCCTGATCGCTTATAATATAAACCTGAATACGAAAGACAAACGCCTGGCAACCGATATCGCTTTCGAGATCAGGGAAAAAGGGAGAACGGTAAGAATTCCTCATCCCGAATCGAATAATTACCTGGACGGTTCCATTATCCGTTACCGGGAGGGGAAGTATCCCTGCAGTTTTTGCGACCACATAGCCGGATCGGTAACCGCCCTCATCGCGCACCATGAACAAAAACACGATTTTGACATACGCTCCTATTGGGAGGAAATCGGTTATTCCGAAGACCAGCTTCCCGGCAAGCCCGTTAAACGACCGGGAAAATTTAAACATGTGAAAGCCATCGGGTGGTATATCGACACCTTTAAACGGGCGCAAATCTCGATTAATTTCACGAATTACAAGGTTTCGACGATCCATGATGTGTTCGACAAGGTTTGCGAACTGGCCGTAACCCGCGGGGTGCGGGTAACGGGAAGCGAATTGGTCGGACTGATACCGCTCAAGGCGTTGCTCATGGCCGGCCGTCATTACCTTAACAAACAACAACGCACGACGGGGATACCGGAAAAGGAACTGGTTGAAGTTGCCGTTCAGTCGCTGGGGCTGAATGACGTGACGCCTTTTATTCCGGAAGAGAAAATTATTGATTACGCTGTCAAAACGGAGGCCGGGAAATTAATGAATCTGACGGTCAATGAATTTACAGCGGAGTTGTCCGCCAATAGTCCGGCGCCCGGCGGGGGCAGTGTTTCGGCCCTGGCGGGGAGTTTGGGCGCCGCGTTGACTTCCATGGTGGCGGCAATAACCCACGAGAAGAAGGGATATTTCGAGCAAAAACCGTTTCTATCCGCAATCGGGGATGAGGCACAACAACTAATGGATCATCTGTCCTCGCTTGTCGATGAAGACACAAAAGCCTTTAACCAGGTGATGGACGCCAACCGGTTACCGTCCGGCAGCGATGAGGAGCAAGCCCGCAAACGGGAAGCGCTCGCGGAGGCCAATCGTTTTGCGATCCGGGTACCGCTGGAAGTCGCGGAAAAATCGTTGCGGGTACTGGAATTGGCGAAAATCATGGTTGAAAAAGGCAATCCCAATTCGGTGAGCGATGCCGGAGTGGCCGGTGAGACCGCCCTGGCTGCGGTACGGGGGGCGGGCTTAAATGTATTGATTAATTTAAGCGGTATTGACGGCGACGAAGAGTATGTTAAGGAGACAAAAAAGACGATTTATGAGCTGATCGAAAAAGCCGAAAAATTGCGGGCGGAAATATTTTCAAAAACCATTTCCATTATTTCGAAAGCGTGAGGCGTGAAACGTAAAACGTGAAGCGTTAAGCGTGAAACGTGATGAGTGATGCGTGATGTGTGATGATGACAAGTTTGGATTACGGTTTGACTAAGAGGTGATTTACTTTTGCTAAGAAAAAACAAGGTGGTTTCAGTAATTAGTGACATTAAGGGATTTCGATTGCTGGTCTTTCTTACTTTCGATCAACATCGGTAATGATCAATCGTCGAAAAATGAAAAATTAATATGATCCGGTCGTTATCAGAAGATTTGCGAAATAAAATTTCCGCCGGTGAGGTTGTGGAACGACCGGCCTCGGTTGTGAAAGAGTTGTTGGAGAACAGCATTGATGCCGGGGCGACGGCGGTGAGCATTGTTATCGAAAAAGGCGGACACCAATTAATTCAGGTTACCGACGACGGCCACGGTATTACCGCCGATGATCTGCCGCGCGCTTTTGAGCGGTATTCAACCAGCAAAATAAACAGTGTGGAAGACCTGTTCCGGATAAACACCCTTGGTTTTCGGGGTGAAGCCCTGGCGAGTATCGCCTCGGTTTCGGATGTCAAAATCGTGTCCTGCGCCGATGGCGAAGGGGGAGCCGGGGGAGCTGAAATGATTATGAGGAAGGGAAAGGCATCGGAAATCATTCCCGCGGCGGCCGAACAGGGGACGCAAATAACGGTTACGAATCTTTTTTATAATACGCCCGCGCGACGGAAATTTCTGAAATCGCCCCAGGTGGAACTGCGTCATATTGTCCAGATGACGCGCCGGTTCGCCCTGGCTTATCCGGAAATTCATTTTTTACTGGTTGCCGATGGGAAAGAAATCCTGAAGGTATTGCCCGAAAAGCTGGAGGACCGGATCGCCGCTTTATTCGATCCAACCTACCGCACGAATATTTTACCGGTCAACATCGCCAAGGGCGATTATGTCATATCCGGGTTCATAGGGAATTTGAATTTGGTCCGTTCCCGACCGGGTGAACAGTACATCTTTTTAAACCGCCGTTTTATTAAAAACAGGTTGTTAAATTCCGCGGTGTATTCAGGCTTTCAATCGCTCACGAAAAGGGGAGAGTACCCGTTTTTTACGCTTAATATGGGCCTTCCTTTGGATCAGGTGGATGTAAACGTCCACCCCATGAAAATTGAAGTGCGGTTTAAGGATGAATGGCGGATTTACCATGTATTGAAATCGGGGATCGAATCGGCGTTAAGGAATATTTTGGACACCATCCCGGATTTTGGCAAATCCGTTCCGGGGGAACCCGCCGGCAACCAACTTTCCCTGAGCACCCGCACCTACACCGCGACCACTCCCTTCCCAACCGGGAAGGGCGGACCGGGACGTCCGGGACCGGCCCCAGGCGGGGGACCGCCGGAATCGGAAACACCGGCATCGCGAACCGTATCCGGTCTTGAGCGGGCGAAATCATATGTATCGACCCTGGCGGCCCGAAAAGGCGGCGACCAGGAAATCGATGTGGAAAACATCTGGCAGGTTCATAATAAATACATTGTTTCCCAGATAAGCAGCGGCCTGGTAATTATTGATCAACATGTGGCCCATGAACGGGTATTGTTCGAAGAAGCATTGGCCGCTTTTGACGCTTCGCCCATGGCTTCCCAAACTTTATTATTCCCGGAAACCTTAACTTTCTCGCCGGATGAATATTCGGTTTTGCTGGACATATTGCCCTATTTGGAAAAAATAGGGTTTCGGATGCGGGAAGTAGGGCAAAACAAGGTGTTGGTGGAGGCTGTTCCCTCCGAGATGGGATGGGGAAATGAAAAGCAAATCATTCGGAATATTATCGATCATTATTTGAGTCATCAAAAACAGTACAGTTCATTTCAGGAAAACCTGGCCGCGTCTTTCGCCTGCCACGCGGCGGTAAAGGCCGGCGACCAACTCACGCGCGAGGAAATGCAGGAATTGGTAAATCGTCTTTTCGGCACCAAACATCCGTATTATTGTCCCCACGGTCGACCGATTATTGTTCAGTTGACTTTAGATGAGATTGATAAGCGGTTCGAACGACTTTGAGAACGTAAATTTGAATTAATAGGTAATCGTGTGGAAGCAAATATGTTTCCCGGCAAAACGGGTTCACAAATTCATTTTCGAAGATATCCAACCCCGATTTTAGCGATCGTAGGTCCCACGGCCGTTGGTAAGACAAGACTGGCGATCGAAGTCGCCAAAAGGGTCAACGGTGAAATTATCGGTCTGGATTCGAGGCAAATCTATGCCGGAATGGAAATCGGCACCGCGCAACCCACCCGTGAAGAACAGGCTCAGGTTCCGCATCATTTGATCGGCATCAGAATGCCCGATAAGAGGGTCTCCGCCGGCGAATACGCCAATCTGGTGGATGGGGTCGTGGAGGATATTTATCAAAGAGGGCATCAACCGGTTTTATGTGGCGGCGCCGGACTGTATTACCGGGCTGTCGCGAAGGGTATCTTTCCCGGCAGCGTGAGCAATCTTGTTATTCGTCAGCGTCTCGAAAACGAATACGAGCAATACGGACCTTCGGTCCTGTTGGAAAGATTGGCGGCGGTGGACCCCGAATACGCGCTCATCGTTCACCCCAACAATAAAAAACGTTTAATCCGCGCGTTGGAGATTTATGAAGCGACGGGAAAACCGCCGACGGAGCACTTCCGATCGCAAAAACGGAAACACCGGAACGCTTATTCCCTGTTCACGGTGTTGATAACGATGGACTGGTCGCAATTGGAAGAAAGAATCCGGCGCAGGACGGACACCATGCTGGCTTCCGGATGGGTCGGTGAAGTGGAAAAACTTAAAGCGACATCGGAAAGCGAAACCTACCACCCCCTGGACTCTATCGGTTACAAACAGATCCTGGCCCATTTGAGGGGTGAGCTGACCTATGAGGAAATGGTGTCGGAGATTAATCTGCG
>JAADGP010000038.1 GCA_013152315.1 FCB group bacterium | reverse complement strand
GCCCGCGTCAGTATGTTCACCGGGCGTTATCCCAGCGCCACCCGGGTGCGAACCAATCACAATATCGAAGACGCCACCTATTCCCGGGATTTGATAGACATCCTGAAAGAACAGGGATACAAAATCGGCATGTCGGGGAAAAATCATTCGCACCTTACCGATGACCGTCTGGACTTCTGCGCCCACTTCGGTCATGACGGGGGTTCCGGTGAGGATCGAACCAGGCAGGAAAAGGAATTTGATGAATTCCTGCACGCCCTTCATCACCGGACATATCTTGAGCCGACGCCGTTCCCGCTCGAATGTCAGGGACCATACCGGGTGGTCACCAAGGCCCGGGAATGGATCGACTCCCTGTCCGGGTCGCCTTTTTTCCTGTGGCTGACCTTCGCCGAACCACATAATCCTTATCAGGTTCCGGAACCGTATTATTCCCTGTTCCCTCCCAACCAATTGCCCCCTTGCCGATCCGACGAAAAAGCGTTGGCGAAAAAGGGGTTCCGCTGGCAATGGTTAAGGAACATCTGGAACCGGGCGGTTCCCGATTACGACGCCGAACTCAATCGCACCCGCGCGAATTATCACGGGATGTTGCGTCTCATCGACGACCAGGTCAAACGTTTTGTCGCTTTTCTTAAAGAAAACAATCTTTACGATAATACCATCATCGTTTTTCTTTCGGATCATGGTGATTTCGTTGGCGAATACGGGTTGATTCGTAAAGGACCGGATCTTCCGGAATGCTTGACCCGGATTCCCCTGTTTTTCACCTCACCGGGCCGGGTATCGTCACGCGGGATACTCCTCATCCGGCGCACATAAATATCTGCGATATTATGCCGACGCTCTGCGAGGCGCTGGGAGTGGAAATCCCCCCCGGTGTGCAGGGCCGGAGTCTATGGCCGCTGCTCACCGGACAGGAATACCCGGAAGCCGAATTTTCCAGCGCCTATGCCGAACATGGATTCGGCGGACTTAACTATACCGCGGACGACGATCTTGACCCGGTTGAAGAAGGAGCCTTAAATCCTGAGTTTAGTTTCGATTGCCTGAATTCCTGGACCCAGAGCGGGACCATGCGCATGATACGCCGGGACGATTGGAAACTGGTTTTCAACATGGAGGGCAAAGGGGAATTATACAACCTGAAAGAGGATCCGGCGGAACTGAACAATTTATTTAATGACCCCGGATTGTTCGCAATCCGGCAATCGTTGGTGGAAGATTTATTGACCTGGATCCTGCGTATCCAGGATCCCCTCCCCTATCCCCGAAGAAGATATGTCTTTAAAAAAGATCGTCGTAATTATTGGACACCGTATTGTTAAAAATAAACGATAACAAACCGTAATTTTTCAGGTTGAAACACAAGCGAGGATATGAATGAATATTAACCGACGTCGATTTATCAAGGATCTGGCGGTAACTACCGCAGCAACAGCCCTGTTTCCGAAAATATTAAGCGCCAACTTCTTCTCTTCTTCCAGCAGACCCAATATCCTGTTAATCCTGAATGACGACATGGGATATTCCGATCTGGGTTGCTATGGCGGAGAAGTGCAAACCCCCAATCTTGACTCATTGGCAGCAAATGGTTTACGCTACACCCAATTTTACAATACCGCCCGCTGCTGTCCTTCCCGGGCCTCCCTGTTGACCGGTTTATACCCTCAACAAGCAGATGTCGGTCATATGATGGATGATGACCAAATCGACGGCTATCGTGGAAACTTAAGTTTCAACGCGGTAACGATCGCCGAAGCGCTTAAGAACGGGGGTTACGCCACGTATATGACCGGGAAATGGCACGTTGCCCGCTCGGTAATTAGCAATAATTACAACTGGCCCAACCAACGCGGTTTTGACGATTACTACGGTATTATTACCGGGGCGGCAAATTATTTTCAACCCCGTACGCTGACCCGAAATAACGAACAGTTTTTACCGGAGGGGGATGATTATTACTTCACCGACGCTATTTCCGATGAGTCGGTCCGTCAGATTCGTGAACATGCGGAAAAACGATCCGATCAACCGTTCTTTCAGTACATCGCCTATACCGCGCCCCACTGGCCCCTGCACGCCCTGCCGGAAGATATTGCCTTGCCAAATACAAGGGCCGTTTCGATGCCGGTTGGGATCAACTGCGCCGGGAACGCCGACAACGAATGATCGAAATGGGTATTCTCCGTGAAGAATGGCAACTAACCGCGCGGGATTCACGTGTCCCACCCTGGGAAAAGGCGGAAAACAAGGATTGGCAAGTTCGGAGGATGGAGGTTTATGCCGCCCAGATTGACCGGATGGATCAAGGTATCGGACGTATCCTGCAGGCACTGAAAGATACCGGGCAATGGGAAAATACCCTGATCGTCTTTCTGGCCGATAATGGCGGTTGCGCCGAAATAGTGAAACCACACTGGAAAAACTGGATGGTACCAATTATCGCTACCGCAAAAACACGTGACGGGATGTGCGTTTCGGCAATATTCCGGGCATAATGCCGGGGGGCGAAGATACTTACCAAAGTTATGGCATCGGCTGGGCAAACGTATCCAATACACCTTTCCGATTGTATAAACACTGGATCCATGAAGGCGGAATTTCGACTCCTTTCATTGTGCATTGGCCGGCGGGCATTCACGCTAAAAACGAGCTGCGGCACCAACCCGCACAATTGCCGGATGTCATGACCACTTTTCTGGATGTTGTTGCGAATGTTCAGTATCCTGATTTTTATAATGGAAATAAAATAAAGCCCATGGAAGGCTTCAGTTTGAAACCAACATTCGAGAACAAACCTCCTAAACGGGAGGTCCTTTACTGGGAGCATGAAGGGAACAAAGCCGTCCGGAGAGGCAAATGGAAATTGGTTCGCAAATACCCTGGAGAGTGGGAACTCTATGACATGGAAGCGGATCGCACGGAAACCAATAATGTCGTTAAAGATCATCCGGAACTGGCCAGGGAGCTGTCCGAACTTTATGAACAATGGGCTGAGCGATGCGAGGTAATGCCATGGAACGAATTGCAGGAGCTCCGAAAGAAAAGACGGGAAGCGAGAAAAAACAAGAATAAATAGAACGCCACTATTCTAATGAATTGGAATTGTTGCGTTTTCGTTGGACAGTGAAATACCCGGATTGAAACCGACGTAATCTCACGGTTGGTTTTATAACCTTTGCTATCGATCCTACACAGTTGATAATATCGAGCGTAAAATAATAATGAAATAAGGAAGGATAACTTATGGAACGACGTGAATTCCTGGAAACATTGGGACTGGGGCTTGGTCTGAGCGCCATCGCTTCCCCGTTAACCCTCTTCTCCGGTTGTTCTTCCACCGATACCCGCAAACCCAATT
>JAADGP010000018.1 GCA_013152315.1 FCB group bacterium | reverse complement strand
CAGGTGGTCGAAGGATCAACGCGCAATTCCAACAATTCCCTTATCTCTTTTAATGAAAAGCCGTGCCGCTTCGCCATCATAATAAAATGGAGACGATTCACATCTTCATCGGTATAAAGCCGATAACCTGCCGGCGTGCGTTTCGGTTCGGGAAGCAGCTTGTTCCTCTCATAAAAACGGATAGTTTCAATGTTTAATTTCGTCTTGCCCGCAAGCACTCCTATGGTGAAACCGTTCAATTTGTTCTCCTTTCCATGTGGCAATATAATACCCTGTATCTTACTACAGGGCAAAAAGAATCCGCAATCGACGATAATCCGTCGGTTATGGGTGGCAAATTGTCGAATGAACCGTGGTACTGACGTTGGGTTTTCAGATACGCTACTTATTTTTCTGCTTTTCCTACTTGGATGAAAACAACAATGTGTATTAAATTTTAGTTAAATAGTTGTTTAACTATTATCAGTTTTCACAACAGGGATTAAAAAACATGCCAAACAAAGAAGAGCTTTTTGATATTAATTATGTAAATGAAGAGAAGGTTTCGACCATCAGGGATAAGATGAAAACGGAACACACGATGCAAATGCTTTCGGAAACCTTCAAAGTGCTGAGCGATCCGACCAGAATGAAGATTATTTTCGCCCTGTCTCAGGAAGAACTTTGCGTGTGCGACATAATGAATATCCTGGGGAAAACAAAACATGCCATTTCATACCATTTGCGAATATTAAGGAATATGCGGTTGGTGAAACACCGGAAGGAAGGAAGATTGGTTTATTATTCCCTGGACGATGAACACATTAATAATCTTTTTAATGAAGGAGTAAAACACGTGGAAGCGTTGTAGACCTATTGTTGCTCCCGAAAGAGTTCCGAAAAACCGGTAAATGGATGAGGACCTGTTTATTTCGGATGCCACTCGTGAATAGTTAAATAATTGCTCAATCAATACGACAAACCGAAGAAACCAACACTATGAACACCAGAACCAAAAGAAAAGAAGCGAGCTGTCATGGTACAACCGACGAAATCATTGCCGGCAGCAAACGGGTAATATTAGTCGGCAATCCGAATGTGGGCAAAAGCGTTGTTTTTGGAAACCTGACCGGTAACTATGTCACCGTATCAAACTATCCCGGCACTACGGTGGAAGTGACCCGGGGGAACGGTAGAATCGAAGAGAAGAATATAGGCATCATCGATACTCCGGGGATGTATTCCTTCCTGCCCATAACCGAAGAGGAAAGCGTTGCGCGCGCGATTCTGCTAAATGAAGATTCCGATGCCGTAATCCACGTGGCGGACGCGAAGAGTCTGGAAAGAACGCTCCATTTAACCCTGCAATTGATGGAGACCGGGCTTCCGTTAATCCTTAACCTTAATCTTATGGACGAGGCGGACCGGCTGGGAATTAAAATCGATCTGGAAAAACTCCAAAGCAAACTGGGGATACCGGTTGTGGCGACTATTGCAACGGAAAACAAAGGAATGGACAATCTGCGCCGGGCGATTATTAACATTCCAAAGAAGTCCGATAAAATCTTTCGTTACGACGCGACGATCGAACCCGCGATTACAAAAATAACAAGGTTAATCAGAGGCAACTATCGCATTTCCAACCGCGCCCTGGCTTTGTTATTGCTGCAGGACGACCCGGAAATAAATGATCTGCTTGAGAAAGAAGAGAACAAAGCGGCGATTGATAAAATTGTTGAAGAAACGAAAAAGTTTTTCAGTGAACCCCTGAATTATCTGATTACGATACAAAGACAGAAAATAATCAATGAAATCGTGAAAGAATCAACAATCGCCGTCAGGCCGGAGCGGGTCGGCTTTCGGGAACGGCTGAGCCGGATAATGATGTCCCCCATAACGGGATTACCCTTCCTTTTATTGGTGATGTATGGTCTATATGAATTCGTGGGGGTTTTCGGAGCGCAGGTGGCGGTGGACTACCTGGAGAAAACCATCTTTGGCAACTATATTAATCCTTATGTCACCAAGATAGTCACCATGATCATTCCCTGGAAGATATTGCAGGACCTTTTCGTAAATGATTATGGAATCATTACCCTGGGTGTCCGCTACGCAATTGCCATTATTATGCCCATCGTGGCCACCTTTTTCATCGCTTTTTCTATTATTGAGGATACCGGCTACCTGCCACGCCTGGCGATGCTCATCGACCGGGTATTCAAAAAAATCGGGCTCAACGGAAGGGCGGTAATACCGGTAGTATTGGGGTTTGGGTGTGACACCATGGCAACCATGGTTACCAGGACCCTGGAGACCCGCAAGGAAAAAGTCATCGCCACCCTTTTGCTGGCGTTGGCGATTCCCTGTTCCGCCCAGTTGGGTGTAATATTGGTCTTACTTTCCGGCAACATAGATATGCTGTGGATATTTGCCGGTGTCATGGCACTGGTTTTCATGCTGGTGGGCTTCCTGGCCTCCAAAATTATCCCCGGTGAATCACCCCTCTTCTATATGGAAGTCCCCCCCCTACGGTGGCCGAAACTGTCAAATGTGTTCACCAAAACATATACCCGGGTGGAATGGTATTTCAAGGAAGTGCTGCCTTTGTTTATCCTGGCCAGTGTCTTCATATGGATAGGTAAAATCACAAAACTGTTTGATTTGGCCGTGGATCTGCTTTCCTATCCCACAAGCTGGATCGGATTGCCAAAGGAGGCCGCAACGGCTTTTCTGTTCGGTTTTTTCCGGCGGGATTTCGGAGCCGCCGGACTTTATGATCTCAAGAATGAAGGCCTACTTACCGGAGTGCCGCTATTGGTATCGATTGTTACCATTGCCCTTTTTATGCCCTGCATAGCACAATTTTCCATAACCATCAAAGAACGCGGCTGGAAAATGGCATTGGGTATGGCGGCCTTTATTTTCCCCTTTGCTTTTTTAGTGGGCTTCCTGGTTAATCTGGTTCTTACCACCTTAGGAGTGACATTATGAAATGTCCGTTATGCGGTCTCCGATTTAAGGAAGAGGAAAGCGCGGCCGCGTGCCGGGGCTGCCCTATTTCCAAGCCCTGCGGCTTGATTAAATGTCCTAACTGCGGTTACGAAATCCCGGGTGAATCCGGGTTATTAAAACTATTAAGAAAATGGAGAGAGAAGAGAAATGCGGTTAAGCGATAATGCGGAAGAAATCCTGGAATACCTATGGCGGATGAATAATGAAATGGACAAGGAGGTAGTCAACTGGGAGGAATTGAAAGAAGATAAAGACGCTCCGGAAATTAAGGAACTCCTGGACCTGAAATATATCAGCGTCTCCGACGATGGGATACGATTACGGGACGATGGATTAAAAGAAGCGGAAAAAACCGTAAGAAGGCACCGGTTGGCCGAAAGGCTGATGGTGGACGTCTTCGATTTGAAGGAGAGTCTCGTGGAAGACACCGCCTGCCGGTTTGAACATTTACTGCGCAGAGAGGTTCAGGACAGTATTTGCACGCTTTTAGGTCACCCGAATTACTGTCCCCATCATAAACCCATCCCTCCCGGCCGGTGTTGCCGGAAAGCGGAAAGAGTCGTAAAACCGATAGTAATCAGGTCTACCGAACTGGAAAAAGGTTCCAAGGGAATCGTCGCCTTCCTGCACATACAAAACAGCAACAAATTACAGAAACTGATGGCGATGGGGATCTTGCCGGGCATACAGATTGAGATTGTGCAAAAATTTCCTTCCTACGTCTTTAAGGTAGGCCAAACCTATATCGCCCTGGATAAAGAAATGGCGCGCGCGGTACTGGTCCGCAAAAGTGACGACGGATGACTTTTACCCGGGCAAAGGTAATGCCAAAAACTTTAGCGCGGAGATTCCGCTTAAAATCATGAAACCGGAACGGGCTGACTTTCAGCTTCCGGATAATATTTCCGCCGAAAATAAAAGGCCACATTCACAAGGCTGATCAACACCGGGACCTCAACCAGGGGGCCGATCACGGCGGCAAAGGCCTCTCCGGAATTAATCCCGAACACCGCCACGGCCACGGCAATGGCCAGTTCGAAATTGTTACTGGCGGCCGTGAAGGACAAGGTGGCGCTTTGGGAATAATCGGCGCCGACTTTCCGTCCCATATAAAACGAAACCAAAAACATGACCACGAAATAGATGAGCAGCGGAATGGCTATCCTTACCACATCCAACGGTAATTCGACTATATATTCCCCTTTCAACGAAAACATGACAATGATTGTAAACAATAAAGCAATAAGGGTAACGGGACTGATTTTGGGAATGAATTTTGTTTCGTACCAGGTTTTGCCTTTTAATCTGATAAGTGTGAAACGGGTAATAATGCCGGCCAGAAACGGAATTCCCAAATAGATGAAAACACTTTCGGCAATCTGGCCGATGGTTACCGCCACCAGCGTTCCCTCCAATCCGAACCAGGTCGGCAACACGGTAATGAAAACGTAAGCGTACACGGAATAAAACAGGACCTGGAAAATCGAATTGAAAGCGACCAGCCCGGCGGCGTATTCGCTGTCGCCCTGGGCCAACTCATTCCAGACGATAACCATGGCAATGCAGCGCGCCAGACCGATCATGATCAGGCCGTACATATATTCGGGATAATCCCTGAGAAATACGATCGCCAAAACGAACATTAATACCGGCCCGATGATCCAGTTCTGAATGAGCGATAACCCAAGAATCCGCCAATTACGAAACACCTTTCCCAGCTCTTCGTATTGAACTTTGGCCAGCGGCGGATACATCATCAGGATCAAACCGATTGCAATGGGAATATTGGTGGTGCCCACTTGAAAAAGATTCCAGAAACCGACGATCTTCGGAAACAAATACCCGGAAAAAACGCCAATGAACATGGCCAGGAATATCCACAATGTCAGGTACTTGTCAAGCAACGATAGTTTTTGGACGACTTTAGTCATTTTTCCTCTTTCATGATTTGGGTATAAACCGTGTTATTAAAAACACCAAGGTTACGGGAGGAGAATGGCAAGGAAGGAATTGCTTACCCTGAAACAATCAAATATCTTCGACGAAACTCTCGTTTCTCGTTCCATGTTTCCCCGACCGCCGCTACACCTCATCGGGCTCTCCACTACGTTCCGACACGCATCGTCCACCCGCGGATTTCAAATCCTGTTCCTCAGCCTTCGCCTATGTCTCAACATAGCCCGGAATAGTGTACTTTTATCAAAATTCATTATCTTTTCTTTCCCGATATTTGTACGGCTTCGGAACCCTTTGCTTAATTCTTGGCCAGTATCTCCTCAATCTGATCCATTAACGCATTCATTTTGGCTGTTGTAGCTTCAATGGGCGCCGGGGTGGACATGTCCACGCCCGCGATTTTCAACAGTTCAATCGGGTAATCCGAGGCGCCGCTGCTGAGAAATTTGAGATAGGCATCCACCGCCGGTTGACCTTCATCGACAATTTTTTGCGCTACCATCTGCGAAGCCGCGAACGAAGTAGCATACGTGTACACATAATAGTTGTAGTAGAAATGGGGTATCCGCGACCAGGACAATTTTTCTTGTTCATCCACAACCATTTCGGGCCCCCAGTATTTTTGGTAGAGGTCACCGAAAATTTGATTTATCACTTCATAGGTCAGTGGTTCATCCTGTTCAACTTTTTCGTGAAGGACCAGTTCGAATTCCGCAAAACGTCCCTGTCGGTAAAAGGTACTGCCGATATTCTGGATATACTGCTGAAGCAGGGATAGTTTCTCAGCATCAGTGGTGGCTTTTGTCAGTAAATATTCTCTCAATAGTGCCTCGTTCGTGGTGGATGCCACTTCGGCATTAAAAGTGGCGTAATCGGCATAAACATAAGGTTGGGTTTTGTTTGACAGGTAGGAGTGGATTGTATGACCCAACTCATGTGCCAGGGTAAACACCGAATTCAGGGTTCCGTTAAAATTCATCAAAATGTAGGGATGAACCCCGTAAACACCGGCTGAATAAGCTCCGCCGCGTTTGCCGGCATTTTCATAAACATCGATCCAGCGTTCCGTGAACGCCCGGTCAATGATTTCCCGCACTTCACTGCCCAATGGTTTTAACGCTTCGGTCACAATCGCCTGGGCTTCCTCATAGGTGTATTTTTTCTCCACGTCCGGAAACAAGGGCGCATAAGTATCGTAGGGGTGAAGTTCTTCAACTTTCAACAGGCGTTTTTTCAGCGCCGCCCAGCGATGTAAGGGCTGTAGATTCTCATTCAGGGTGTTAATAAGATTGTAATAAACATCCGTGGGGATATTCGGTCCGCTCAGGGCCGATTCGAGAGAGGTCTTGTATTTCCTGGCCTTCATATAAAAAATATCGGTTTTCATCTTTGTTGCCAGGAGTGAAGTCAACGTATTTAAATGATCTTCAAAAGGAACATACAATTCCATATAGGCGTCGCGCCGGACCCGGCGATTGGGGGAAGTCATGTACAAATAATACCGCCCGCGCGACATTTCCACCTTCCGGTTCTTTTCATCAAGAATAGTACCCCATTTAAAATCGGTGTTTGTCAAAACACCAAAAGTAGTGCCGGGACCGGAAGCGATTTCACCCACCAGTGCCAGAAGTTCCTCCTGGCCCTTGGGCAGAATATGATCCCTGACCCGTCTCAGATTGTCAAAATAATGAGTATAGAGGGACAGACCCGGTTCCTTTTTAATAAATCGGGCCAGTTTTCTGTCACTGATAGTCAATATTTCAGGTTCGATAAAAGCCGAAGCATTGTTCATTTTCGTCGATAGTCCCTGTATTCGTTGGGTCATGGCCTGGTAGGTCGGATTACTCAGGTCCTGGTCCCTTTTTCTGGAAGCGTAAGAATAGAGCTTGTCCATTAGTATTCCGGCTTCGTCTTTTAATTGCAGGCATTGCAATAATTGCCGCCCCGACTTCCCAAGTTTTCCATCGAAGGCCGCAAATTCATCAAGCAATTCTTCCGCTTGTTGAAACGCGTCCTCCCAGGCTTCATCGGATACAAACAGGGCTGACAAGTCCCAGGTATATTGTTCCTCGATTTCATCCCTGGTTGGAACTTTTCCGCCTGTCTGCGGGAAGAGAAATGACGATCCCAGAATGGAAACAAATAGGATAATCAATAAAGCAGGTTTAACAGTATTTGAATTTGATTTACGCACGCTGTTCTCCTCTGATAAATTGAAAGGTATTAAGACCTGATTTGGTTGGTCGGTTTTTTCGATCTCGGAATACTTTGGTTCGATGGTTAAGGCCGGCCGATAATTTTTATTTTGTGGACGGTAAATTAACTGACCCTATTAATGATTACAAGTCATTGAGCAAATGGAATCCGAACGTTTTATTGAAGAATGACATTTTTTACGGCAAATTGTATTTTTCATTTTGGGGTATCCATGGAGGCTGAGACACGGAATCTGAAACGTGATGCGTGATGCGTGAAACGTGTCGTAGCGTGGTGGAAAGATCGACGGGAGGTTGACTGTCGGGGATGCGTGGTAGGTAGTAAATTCCAAGAGCCAAGAACCAAGAACCAAATTTTTAGGGCCAATTTCATTTTTGTGGGATAATAATTGGTAAGTTACAAAACCTGAGTCTTTTTCAATTTCAATATGTTCACGTACTCTTTATACAATCCAATTACTCATCCACACATTCCAATGTCATACTCTTATGTTAAAGCTCCAAAAGTTTTTTAATAGTTCCTTAAGTTTTTTTATCTAACCAACCAAACTCTTATCAGCAGTCACCCTATCGGTTCAGAGTGCTGCACAACCACTTTTATTTTGATTAGTCCGGGATGCAGTCTGATCCAAGCAGAACCAGTAAAAAAACAGGTCTGCAGAATGACAATAGCATTTCTCCCGGTTTATATCATCGGTTAAATATTTTCATACTTCTTTTTGCTGTCAGTTTATCCCAATCCCATCTCGTATTGCGTCTCGTGGATGAGTACAAACCGAATACGTTTCAACAATTTTTTAGCAATTCTGATAATGGCTTTATTCCCATGCATTCTTTTGCAATAAGAGGCGTAAGCCTGGTACATCCCCGGATCTTTTCTGATAACAACCCAACTGTTTTCGATTAATAGCGTACGCAGTCTTCTATTGCCCCTTTTCTCCAGACGACCAACTCTTTCTGTTTCTCCGCTGGAATGAGTACCAGGAACCAAACCGACATAACTAGATAAATGATCGATACTCTTGAACCTTTGTATATCTACCAATTCTGTTAACCACGTCATTGCGCTTATTAATCCGATACCAGGAATAGATAATAGATATGATACCGGCTTTGCGTACCGTTCTGTCGTCGATAATCGTTTTATTTCCCGGGTAATACGGGCTAGTTCCTGCCGATTATCACTTAGTTGTCTAAGATAGGATTTTAAGGTCTCCGTTCCCTGAGGATTAGATAATGTAAGTGATTCAAGCCAACGAAGAAATGCGCCGGACCAGCGTCGTGCTTGAATATGCTCAGAGACAATCCCGTGAAAATGTAACAGTGCCTTTATTCTGTTTTTTATGCGGGTACCATCCTTTATTATGGATTCTCTTAAGCGCATCATTCCACGGTCCTCTCGTGCCCATAACGGGGGAACATAAATGGGGACTAATTCACTTGCTCTCAAACCTCGGGCTATCTTTCGTGCATCACGGGGATCTTTCTTACGTCGTTGTTCCAAATCAGTTAGGGGAATATCTGCGGGATGGGCCACAATGCATTTAATTCCATTGTTCTGTAAAGCATCATAAGTCCAAAAACCAGAGAATCCTGCTTCATAAGCTGCGCAATAATTGCCGCGGGGGAAATGACGATTCAAATAATTGGTTAGTATTGTAGGATCCGGCGGCTGAGTAAATGTCTTATGCTCAAATTCTTCCATGTGAATACTCACTGTCCAACTCTTTTCATGCACATCTATTCCTATGTATATTGTTGTATCTTCAAATGATAATCTTCTTTGGTGTTGATTTTCCATGTAGAGTTCCTTTCATGTTTTTTTGCGAAAACTAATTTAATAAAGGAACTCTACTTTTTCGCTTTTAAACATACGGTCTGATCCCAGGGCGGGAGAAATATCTTAAGCAAATGCTTTTTTAGAAAGCAAATGCCAGAGATTCTTCGCCCGACAAAATGTCGGACTCAGAATGACAACCTTTTTTTTACTCATACACAAATTTCGCTACGAAATGTGAGGGGAATTTTACCAGAAGACACCTGAAAAGGAGATTAAAAGAAACACAGAATCGGCTCCACAACCATGTGTTTATCTTTTTCGAATTGAGACCGCGCCTGCGGTACGAATGGTTTGTGAATTTATCTCACCCTCGTAGACGATCGAAGCCGCTCCGCTGGCTTCGCCGGTGAGATCTCCTCCGGCCATGGTCA
>JAADGP010000024.1 GCA_013152315.1 FCB group bacterium | reverse complement strand
TTGCCGTTTGTCGTCAACAGACTGGTGAAATACAATGTGAACATGCCTGCCTGGAGGTCCTCCGGCATTGGTTGAGTGACAGGGAATACGGAAGGATTTGATGCGTGAAGCGTGATGCGTGATGCGTGAAACGTGATTGTGTCGGAGCGGAGCGCAGATCCCGATGGAGCGCAGCGACTGTCGGGAAAACGTGATGCGTGATTTTGTCGAAACGAGGACTGAGGAAAGATGCGGGTAGAAAAAGATGCTTTAACCAGATTTTGGCTCTTGGTTCTTGGCTCTTGGCTCTTCGTCGGAATCTCCACTACGTTTAGTCTCATACCAACCCCGGAGGGATTGAATATGAATAGCAAAAAAATGGTGAGGAAACACAACCCTGAAAGGGTTGAACGACAAGCTTTCGGCAGCGGAGATGTATGCTTGGGGAATCAGTAGGTTTGGTGGTATTCGCCGAAGACGGAACGAAACACATCGGCGATTTCACCAAGGGTACACTCACTTCGGATACAATCAATAATAAACGGCATGATATTGTCGCTGCCCTGCGCCGCCTTTTCCAGCCGGTGCAATTGTGTTTTCACGTGGTCGTTATCGCGCTGTTGTTTTAGCGTTTTTACCCGCTGGATTTGCCGCCGTATTAGTTGTTGATCGATTTCCAATAGTTGCGGATCGACGGATTCCTCACTGGTGAATTTGTTCACCCCAACGATAATCTTTTCACCGCGGTCAACGGCCTGCTGGTATTCATACGCGCTGCGGGCGATCTCGGTCTGTACCCAGCCGTTTTCAATAGCATTGACGGCTCCGCCCATCGAATCGATTTCATCGATAATGCGTTTTGCTTCGGCTTCCAGTTCATCGGTGAGGCTTTCCACCACGTAACTACCACCGAAGGGATCGGGGTGGTTGACAATTCCCGATTCATAGGCGATAATCTGTTGGGTTCGCAGCGCCAAGCGAACGGTTTCGTCGGTGGGAAGCGCCAGGGCTTCATCCTTGCTGTTGGTGTGCAGGGATTGTGTCCCGCCCAATACGGCCGACAGGGCCTGAATAGTGGTCCGCACCACGTTGTTGTCGATTTGTTGGGCGGTGAGGGTTGAACCGCCGGTTTGGGTGTGAAACCGGCAAAGCAGGGCTTTTTGGTTCGTGACGCCGAAACGTTCCTTCATAATGGTGGCCCACAATCGGCGGGCGGCGCGGAATTTGGCTATCTCGGTCAGAAAATCGTTGTGCGCGTTGAAGAAAAATGACAGTCGTGCTCCGAACGTGTTCACGTCCAAACCACGGTCGATCGCGGCCTGGACATAGGCAATCCCGTTGGCTAAGGTAAAAGCCAGTTCCTGAACGGCGGTGCTTCCGGCTTCGCGAATGTGATAACCAGAGATGGAAATCGTATTCCAGCGCGGCACATGGGAAGCGCAAAACGCGAATACGTCGGTTACCAAACGCATGGAAGGCTGGGGGGGATAGATGAATGTTCCCCGGGCAATATATTCTTTTAATATGTCGTTTTGAATCGTGCCCCGCAGGTCCGCGGAATCGATTCCCCGTTTTTCTCCCACCACGATGTAAAGGGCCAGCAGAATCGCCGCCGTGGCGTTAATCGTCATGGACGTGGAAACCCGGTCCAGGGGAATGTCTTTGAACAGCAATTCCATGTCCCGGATGGAATTGATGGGAACCCCCACTTTGCCCACTTCACCTTCCGCCATGGGGTGATCGGAGTCGTAACCGATCTGCGTGGGGAGGTCAAACGCGACGGAAAGTCCGGTGACCCCTTGATTTAAAAGATAGTGAAAGCGGTTGTTGGATGCTTCCGCGGAAGTAAAACCGGCGTACTGGCGCATGGTCCAGAGCCGCTTGCGGTACATTTCCGGATAAATGCCCCGCGTGAATGGATATTCTCCCGGTTTCTCCATTATGCGAAATGTCGTTCCTGTTTAAGTGTTTGGTAGGCTTCGTTGACGGCTTTGAATTTTTCCTCGGCCAACAGCCGCAGGTCTTCTCCCAGGTGGGCCACCTTGTCCGGGTGGTACTTTGTTGCCATTTTTCGATATGCTTTTTTGATCTCCGTGTCCGTTGCCGAAGGATCAATGCCTAAAATTTTGTACGCTGATTGGGTATCGGCAATGAACATGGCTTTGATGGAATTGAAATCCTGCTCATTAATGTTCAGATACCGGGCGATCCGGTGGATCGCTTCGATTTCCTGCGGATGAATACTGCCATCGGCCTGTGAAAGGCCGAAGAGAACATGAATAAGTTCCAGCCGGCTGGGATGGTCCATTGAGCGTTGTATCTGGCGGCACACATCCTTTAAAGGATAGTCCTGTTCAAGAATATCTTTGAACAGTAACATGAAATCCTGCACGTTCTGGCGCGGAAACTGCCGGTGGAGAAATTGCTTAACGTATTGCAACTCGGATTTCAGCAGGTGTTTATCGGCTTTCATTACCGTTGCGAACAGAACCAGCAGCGACACAATGAAATCCCCCGGTTTGGTCCGCGGGTATTCCCGGCGCTGATATCCAACGGAGTAGCCGCCCTGCCCCGATTGCGCTTCGGACATGGAAGCGAAGGCATAGCCCAGAATGGCCCCTATGGGACCGCCCAGGACCCAGCCCAGTCCTCCCCAGAGTATTTTTTTACCGACGCTCATAATTGTTCACCTTTCCTGAGAATTTTTATTCGTGGCAGGAATAATATGAACGCTAAATAGTACGGATTAGAATTGTACAAAACATCTTCCTTTTCTACACGGCTTACTTTTAATCAGGCAATACCGGCCATAATCCGGAACAGAAATATTCCTTAAAAAACGATGAAAACTTAGCAGTTTCTTAGATGGGAAAAAAGCTATATTCGGATTATGCATATTCCTCTCAAGACACGGTTATCCCTTTGGTGGCGCGGTTTCCGGCATCGCGGAGCGGACGATAATTCCCTGTTGATTTCCTCCCGCGGAAAGGGCGTATCCTCCATCCTTTTTATCCTGCCCGACGCGCCTGAAACCATACGCCTCGTGAATCATTTTTTTAAGTCCTTGTCCCTGACCGACAAACCGGATTTGGAACTAAGATTTGTATGTGAACAAAGCGTTTTGAAATTTTTTGAGCAAACAATCCGGGCGCCGATCATAACCTACACGGAAAAAGATTTAAACTGGTGGCGGTTGCCCCGGAAGGAATTCACCGACAAAGTGTTTGCTCAGCCCGTCGACGCCGTCGTCGATCTTTGCCCGAAGTTTCGTCCTGTTTCCGCAACGGTTATTCAGGTCTCCAATGCGCCTTTACGGATCGGATTCCTTTCCAAATGGGCGGACCGGTATTTCAATGTCGTCATGATTCATCGCAGTGGCGACTTACTTGAAAAAGCCTATCTGAATATGCGACGACTGCTGGGATTGTAGAACGACCGCATGTTATTATAGAGGAACGATCAACCAAATATGAATTAGCATCCGACGCTTCTTCCCGGGATTATTACCACTACCCGCCGGTGCATGGCGCTTGTTTTTTTAGGTGCCCCGCCGCAAGGTTCTCCGACCCTGCGGTATCATATTTCCTCGAAGCAAAAAAAGAAAGCGTTGTTTAACACCGGAATAACTGTAAGAGAATCGAATATTTATTGCGGATAAGCTACGAAAATCCGGCGCGGAAATTTATTATCGCTGCGGCCATAAACCTATGTGGGAACCAAATTTAGACCGGTTCGTGTAATAGCGCGGGAAAATGATGAAAATAATAACCGGCAATGAACTTCAACTAACTATTGACCAACCAAAAGTCGCCATGTATATTACCGCCCGATTTTAAAAGGATTTTCAAATGTTAGAAGGTATTATCTGTCCCGTCTGTGAATCAACCCTTGAGGAGGAAGACCTCAGGGAATCCTTGATCTGTATCCATTGCAAAAACGATTTGCGACAAAGGAAATACCTGGATTTCCTGGAATACCTGATGGCCAACGGAATTGTGGAGAATCTGGACTTTTTCGATACCGATGTTTATAAGGAAGATATCGAGCGTTTGGATCCGGAAGATGAGGAGGATATTGATCCTGCCGAATTCGAAAAGAAAAAAGACACCTTTAGTTTATATGAAAATGAAATGGTTGCCACGAGTACGGATGAAGACGAACCGGCATACGAAGAATTCGAAGGACTGAACGAAGACTGGGAAGAGTTTAACCGGCGTGAATTTGATGGTTTTTAAACAACTCTGAAAGCGAGTTAATCATGGAAACGCGAAAGCCAAACGTGCAACAAATAAGCATCGAATTAGATGAAGAAGTCAGTGGAGGAGAGTATTCCAATTTTGTAGTGGTTACCCACTCGCCGGCGGAATTTGTAATGGATTTTACCCGGCTGCTTCCGGGCGTGAAAAAAGCCAAGGTCCATTCACGGATCGTCATGGCGCCACCCCACGCGAAAGCATTCCTGATGGCTTTGAACGATAATATTCGCAAATTCGAAAGCAAATATGGCGAAATAAAATCGCCGGGGCAGGAAGGATTCACAAGTTTCGGCGTAAAACCGCCGGAAGGTACTTTACCGAACTAAACCGAATTTTCTGTGCTGTACATACCGGCGGGGGAAATCCCGTTTACCCGCCGGGTCCCGTATTTTCGTACCATACCCAGGTCCGCCCCCGTTTCAATTCTCTCATCTTTAAAATTACCCAGGCGCTGATGACTATCCATGCCATGGAATAACCAAACAACCCCCCGAATATGACATCGGCCGGATAATGAACCCCCACGTATACGCGACTAAAAGCGATTACCGTGGCTAAGGCGTAAAGCCACGGTTTCGTGCGCCGGTAAAAGTAACCCACGACAACCGCGATCGCGAAACTGTTGGCGGCGTGGTTGGAGACGAAACTGTATTTTCCCCCGGGAGCAACCAACAGGTTTATCGAATCGAGCAGGGCGTGGGAAGGACGAATCCGGCCTACCAGCGGTTTGATCAACTGGGCCGCGATCACGTCGGTCAGAACAACCGCGATCAGCAATATTACCGCCGCTATCCGTCCTCGTTTCTTGCCAAATAAAATGAGTCCCAACCAAAACAGTAAAAGCGGCAGTCCCCAGGTGTTTGGATCCGTGATGAAAGGCATTACCGAATCAAAGAATGGATTTGATAGACTGCCGTTAATAAATTGGAACAGGGAATGGTCTAAGGAAATGATGTATTTAATCATGTTTTAATTAAGGGAATTTAAATGCCGATTCAAAAGGAATTGCTCGATATTTTATGTTGTCCGGAAACCAAGGAACCGGTTACGCTTATTGATGAATCGTTAGTGGTGAAAATAAATGATGCCATCCGGTCCGGCGTTATTCGGTATCGGAACGGGGAAACAGTAACCGAAATCATCGATAGCGGTTTGCTCCGGGAGGATAAAAAGTACCTTTACCCGATCAGGAACGACATACCGATTATGTTGATCGAGGAAGCGATAGATATGTCCACGATTCCGTAACCGGGATTTATTATTTCCATGTGCTTTTACCAACGATTATTCTTCGTTTTTAGATATCCAATGAGGTTAAGGACCAGGCTGAGGAGAAGAATCTGAAACGTGAGTGTCGGAGCGTAGCGGAGATCCCGATGGAGCGCAGCGACTGTCGGGAAAGCGTGATCGTGTCGGAGCGGAGCGGAAATCCCGACGGGGTACGGTGACTGTTTCTTTTGGTCTCCCGCCAGGCGGGGAAAAGTGGAGGAAAAAAGGGGAGGAAAAAAAGAACTTGCCGTATCATGGTAGACGATATAACTTTAGCTACCGTTTCAAGCAGGGCGCGTAATACGAAAGCTGGTTGTTTCCCCCGCTCCCAGGTTTCCAACGATAGCCCTGCTTGACTATTTTAAAAAGAAGCCCCCTTTAATCGGGGGTTTCTCTTTTTACAGTACTTTGGGGATCATGAATGGAAGCCTATTCGCGTGGTGGCTTACGTCTTTCCAACCAACGTTTTAAGGACCAAAGCAAAAACAATGATCCGATAATGAATAAACCGTTTGCGATTAAAAAACTGGTCAGGTTGCTCATGCGAAGTACGTGCAAAAGGATTTGAAAGTAGATGTTAAAATAGCTCTATCCTTGTTAATTTCTCAATAAGAACAACGGTCGCATACCAAAATTGTCTTTAGCATAAAATGAAACGTATTATATTCAACCATTCCAATTACCGATAGAGGAGATTCCAATGAAGATCGCCGTATTAGTAAAACAGGTGCCGGGAAGCGAGTCTGCGTTGCGCGTCAGTGCCGAAGAACACTGGGTGGAAGAATCGGCCCTTGATTTTGAAATGAACGAGAGTGATTCCTATGCCCTGGAAGAAGCCCTCCTGATCAAAGAGAAAGTTGCCGACGGAGGGGAAGTTGTCGTAGTTAGTATGGGTCCGGCGGAGCGAACGCCGAAAGTCATCCGGGAAGCATTGGCCAAAGGAGCCGATCGCGGTATTCATATTCAGGAAGAGCCACCCTACGAAACCGATCCCTTTTTAATCTCCGAAATTTTTGCGGCGGCATTACGTGATGAACAATTCGATTTAATTCTTTCGGGATTGCAGTCCGCGGACTTGGCTGCCGGTCAAACCGGCGTTATTCTCGGGGAATTCCTGGGGATGTCGACGGCCACCCTGGTAATGGCCACGGAACTTCAGGATGGTTCGATTAAAGTGAAACGCGAATTGGAGTCGGGCTGGTCCCAATGGATTACCTTACCTTTACCGGCCAGTATTACGATTCAGTCCGGTTTGAATCAGCCCCGTTATCCTTCCTTAAGAGGCATTATGGGTGCCAAGAAAAAGGAAATAAAAGCACTGTCCAAAGCCGATTTAATCGCCGGAAGTGCCGCCCTGCAATCCTGGGAACGTCTGTATATCCATAAAAAGGAAAAACGGACGGAAATGATTGAAGGGGACTTGAACCAGGTGGTAACGCGGCTGGTTAATGTGCTCAGAACCGAAATCAAAGTTTTATAGGAGAGAACGATGGATATTCTGGTCGTATTGGAAAATCGTAACGGAGCATTGCACCGCATGAGCCTGGAAGCAATCGCCGCCGCCCAGGCTCTGGCCCGCGATTTGAATTTAACCGTGGCGGCCCTGGTGTGGGGTCCGCAAGCACAAAACCTGGCCCGGGAAGCGGCGACCAAAAAAGTCGATGAGGTTTTGGCCCTGGAACACGAATTGCTGGAAAAATACAGTTCCGACGGCTATGCCGAAGCGTTGAAACAGGTGATCGAGCAGGAAACTCCCCGTTACGTTTTGGTTGGGCACACGTACATGGTTCGCGATTATTTTCCCAAGGTAAGCGCACGAATCCGTAAACCATTTATCGGTGATGTGGTCGCTTACCGAGTCGAAGACGGCGCGCCGGTCTTTACCCGCCAGGTGTTTAATGCCAAACTGGTGGTGGATGTTGTTCCTCAGGTTGATCCTCCGGTTCTGGTAAGTTTTCAATCCGCGACCTTCCAGGCCGATGCCGTGGAAGCCGGAGCCGCTCCGGTCCGGGAGATTACCGTCGCCCTGGAGGCCGAACAGATCAAAACGCAATCCGAGCCCCCGTTTCAGGAGGCCGCCGGTGACGTGGACCTGTCCAGCGCTGAAGTTATTGTTTCCGTCGGCCGGGGAATCGGCAAGGAAGAGAATATTCCGGTGGCCGAAGAACTGGCTAAGGCCATGGGAGCCGAGTTGGGTTCGTCCCGCCCGGTGGTCGATGCCGGTTGGCTTCCTTCGTCGCGCCAGGTAGGCAGTTCGGGGCAGAGCGTGGCGCCCAAGTTGTACCTTGCCTTGGGGATTTCCGGAGCAATCCAGCATGTGGTGGGTATGAAAGGCTCAAAGAATGTTGTCGCAATCAATAAGGACCCGGAAGCCCCCATCTTCGAAATCGCGGATTATGGTATCGTAGGCGATTTACTGGAGATTGTGCCGAAATTGACCGAAGCGATTAAAGAACAATCCTGACACAAACCTGAAATTCCGACCTAAAACAGGAGCAGAAAATGGCTGAGAACCACCAGACGCCGGTTCTATTTTATATTTTTGCACTCTTCGCCCTGATCTACCTAGTATATAACCTGCGTCGGTTTTTTACCGTCCGCGAGGGGAAACCGGAAACCGACAGACCCGTCAACTTTCTTTCCGCTTTTTTTAACGGATTGTTTTTCGGAATCGGTCAACGGAGGGTTTACCGGAAGACCTTTACCTACGCGGCGGTGATGCACTTCCTGTTGGGGTGGGGATTCATCGAATTGTTTTTCGCCACCACCGTGGATTTTTTCACGGCCCGGGGATGGTTTGCCCAATACCTGCCGGAGCTTGACACCCCCTGGTTTGCGGCGTTGAATGACCTGGGCGGACTCATGCTGTTGGCGGGACTTATCATGGCCCTGTATCGCCGTTATTTCGCCAGACCCGAACCGCTTCCCCAGGATGGTTTCGGCGGCCGTTGGAATCTCCTGGGCGATACGGGAATTCTCTTATTTTTGCTGCTGCTGGATCTGGGCGGATTTCTGACCGAAGCGGCCCGGCTCGCCGTTACCCGGCCGGAGACAGCCGCGTGGTCCTGGATAGGCTACCCCTTGTCGAAAACAGCTTCCGTTTCTTTCTGGGAAGCGATCAGGCCGTGGTTGTGGTGGTTTCATGCCGTTACCGCCCTGGCCTTTATCGCCATCCTGCCGTTGACAAAAATGTTCCACGCCCTGGCGGTTATTGTGAATGTCGCTCTGACAAACCGCGACCGCAGGGGCCGGGTTCGACCGATGCACGTGAGTCAATTGATGGAAGATCCCGACATGGACCTGGACAATCTTACCCTGGGGGTCAACAAAGTAAAGGAATTCACCTGGAAACAGTTGTTGGACAGTATCGCCTGCACCGAATGCGCCCGCTGTACCAGTGTCTGCCCGGCCTACAACACGGGTAAACCGTTGTCGCCCATGAAGATCATTACCGATATTCGCCACAGCCTCTATGATCAAACGCTCGGAGGCGGTGAAGAAAAGGAATTGATCAACGGCAAAATCAGTGAGACGGAACTCTGGTCCTGTACCACCTGCGCAGCCTGTATGGAAGAATGTCCGGTCCTTATCGATCACGTTCCCACCTTTACCGATCTGCGCCGGTTCCTGGTTCTGTCCGAAGGGAAGCCGCCGACGCAGGCCGCTCCCTATCTGGAAAAAATGATGAATAACGGGAACCCGTGGGGCTTCGCGCAAAGCGACCGGACCAAATGGGCCCTGGAAGGAGAAATTGAGCTGCCCCTTTTCAGTGATAAACGAAAAGCGCAGGTGCTCTATTGGGTGGGTTGTGCCGGCGCCTATGATCCGCGCAATCAACAGGTCGCGCGGGCCATGGTGAAAATATTCGAAAGGGCGGGGGTGGATTTCGCCGTCCTGGGAAATGAAGAACGGTGCACCGGAGATTCGGCGCGCCGGCTGGGGGATGAATATCTCTTTGAAACCCTGGCGTTACAGAATATCGAAACCCTGAACAAGTATGAATTCGACCGGATCGTAACCGCCTGTCCCCATTGTTTGCACACCCTGAAAAATGAATACCCGGATTTCGGCGGCCGTTATAAAGTCCAACATCATTCGCAGTTCATAAATGAATTGCTTAAGGATGGGAAATTGAAAATATCGTCTTCTTACGATCAGAAAATCACGTATCATGACCCCTGTTATCTGGGCCGGTACAACGGGGAGTATAACGCTCCTCGGGAGCTTATCCGGAGCACCCTCCGAAATGGCGGATTGGTTGAGATGGAACGCCATCGGAACACAAGTTTTTGTTGTGGGGCCGGAGGCGGAAATATGTGGCATGAAATTGACCAGGGCGAACGCGTTAACCTCCGCCGCTTTCAGGAGGCTATTGACAGCGGCGCGCAGACCGTGGCCACGGCTTGTTCGTTTTGCCTGATCATGATGGATGACGCGCTGAAGGTAAAAGAGCAGGAAACGAACATGCGGGTGCTCGATCTTGCCGAACTGGTAACCCGGGCAATGGCGCCCGAACCGGATTGAGAAAACCGCCCGCTTTTCGGGAATCGCTTTGGCGGAGCAAAAATCAAAAGGTTTTAATATTGTAAAACACTGATAATGTATTACCCGATTTTATCAAGTTTAAGTCCCCGCCCAAAACCGGACGCACGTTTCCCCGACATCTGCTACGCTCCATCGGGATCTCCACTACATTCTGACACGCATCACGCTAAGCCATGAAAAATTTTCCTCTCACTCAACGGGCGCGCGAAAACGAAGGGGTCGTATTCACGCCCGATAACCATGCTTTGGTAATGGTGACCGAAGCCTTGTATTGTCGCCTGCATGCCGACATTCCTCATTTGGATCGAAATTCCTATGACATTTTTATTATGGGTAATGCGCCGCTCGATGTGGGTCGGGCATTGGTTCGTTTTTTACTGGAATATATTTACTTAGACCCGGCTGTCGGCGAGGGAATTTTCCTTCGTACCCTCTGGGAACGAATAAAATGTTTGGCCGGGCGATACGATGTATCGATCCCGGAAAAATGGCTTTCATCCAATGTTTTCGGTTACGATATCAGTTCGGACATGGTCAGGAAATGCCGGTCCCGGTTTTCGGAGCCGCCAAGACTAAAGGTTGGAGATTATTTGTTGGCGAAAAATGCAATTGTCCCCGATATCATCATTGCCAACCCCCCTTATATAAGACAGGAATTGTTACGCGGAGATTACAAAGCCATGGTTCGGGAGCATTTTCAAAACCGGTGGGAGGATCTGGCCATATCGGCGCGGGCCGATCTTTATGTCTATTTTCTGCTCAAAGCGGCGCAGGATCTTAATCCCAAAGGCGCCATGACCTTTATTATTCCCAACAGTTGGATGGATAACGATTACGGACAAGCCGTTCGTGACCTGTTCAGGCATCATCTTCAGGTATACTCAATAGCGGAGTCGGATCAACGTCATTTTAAGGCCGATATTAATACGGTAATTGTTTCCGCGGTTAATAAACCTCCCGCTCCCCAAACCGAGATCTATTTGTCCCGGGGAGAATCCCGGCGGTTCATCACCCAGCGGGAACTGGAAGAAATGGATTTGGGTTGGTATGGATCGTTGTTCCGTTGTCCCGCCTGGTTATTGAGCGAACTTAAGTCCAATAAAAATTTGTTGCCGCTGGGGAAGATTTTCCAGGTGAAGACCGGCATTATTACCGGGGATAATCATTCCTATTACCAGACCGAAAACCTCGATGGAACTTATCACCCGGCCATCAGGTCTCCCCGGGAAGCGGCGGAAATCGCGTTTGATGCGAAAGATGCCGGATCGTGGGTGAAGGTAGAAAACGTTCCTTATCAAATCCGGCGTGCGCCGCTGCTATGGACCGACCTCCGCGGGGGTCGGCACCTCGTCGTATGGAACCGCGATAACCTACCCTTCGAACACACCTTTTACGGTTTAACTCCTCATTCCCATGGCGATATTAAAGCGCTGGCTTTGCTGCTGAACTCATCCTGGGTCTGGCTCATGGTGGAAATATTCGGTCGTAAAGGATTGGGCGGCGGAGCCATCCGGATGGTAAAAAAGGATTTGATGAAAATTCACCTGCCGGATCCGGAAGGACTCGAATTTCCGGAAAGCGTGGAGACCTTATTACGCCGTCCCATTGGGTCCTGGCAAACCGAATTACGGCAACCGGATCGGATAAGCCTGGATGCCGTCGTGTTTGAAGCTCTGAGTTTGAGACACCGTTATGACGAGTGTATGGACTTATTACGTTCGTTAATGGCTTTGCGGGCTCGCAAGGCGGGCCCGATTGGTGAAGCGTCCCCGAAGACAAGTGAATCAACCCGGTCATGAATAAACATTTTTATTTACCCTTTGAAAAAAACGGTCCCTTCGACTACGACAGTCTGAATGAATTCGAAAAATACCAATTGTCGTTTCACCCGGAACGTCCGAAATACCGCGACTATCTTTCGATTTTTTCCAATGTCCAGGAATGTTTGGCCTCCACAGAGTTCGGGGCCTGTTTAATCCAGACCCACCGCGCGAATTTTCAGGTTGGTGAGCGGCAGTATCCGGTTTTGTTAATCGGACAACAAACGGGACCGTCTTCCGATTATGAACAATTAATCCGGGAGATGCGGGACCCGGAGGTGGTTCGTAAATGGAACCACGGAATGCCCAATTACACTTCGTATGAACGGGCGATCCGGGCGATTGAATTGGCCAACAGGGAAAAGCGGTTGATCATTACCATGGTGGACACGCCGGGGGCGGACCCCACGGAAGAATCGGAAGCGGGTGGCATCGCCTGGCGGATCGGGAAAACCATCCAGGAATTGGTCGAAGCGAAAGTTCCGACCTTGTCGGTAATTATGAACCGCGGTTGCAGCGGCGGCGCAATTGCCTTAACCGGTTGCGATGTGGTTTTGGCACTGGAATATTCCACGTACCTGGTAATCACGCCCGAGGCCTGTTCCTCCATATTGTTTCGGACCCGCAGTCGTGCCAATGAAGCGGCCGAGGCGTCACGGATCACTTCCCGCGAAGGATTGGAACTGGGGATCGTGGACGAATTGGTTCCCGAACCAAAGGGACCGGCCCATCGGTATCCCCGGGAAGCAATCGAGTCTTTGCGACAAAGTTTGACTAAATGGATCCCGGAACTGGCGCGCACACCGGACAACGAGTTATTTCCGAAAAGAATCGAACGCTGGCGGCGCATAGGCCGTTGGGAAGAAACGGAAGAATCGGTAATCAGGACGTTCCAAATGAAAAAATCACGGTTGCCGGTCCCCGCCAAGGATGGCTTTGTAAAGCGTCACAAGGGTTGCTACACCGCCCGAGGAGTCCACAAATACGATCCGGTGTTATTTGATCAATTGGTGGCCAATAATTATGTCTGTGAAACCTGCGGACACCGGTATACCCGCCCCTCGGCCTGGGATTATATCGACCTGATTCTGGATGAGGGATCGTTTCGGGAACACCGGGAGACAAGATATATCATTGATAAGGATATCCTGGGATTCCCCGGTTACCGGAAGAAACTCATGGAAACCCGTCTCGCAACCGGTCTGGCCACCGCCATGATTACCGGAAACGGCAAGGTCAGCGGTCGGGAAGTTGTTTATTGCGGGAACGATTTTGGATTCCTCGGGGGGTCGTTTTGCATGACTACCGGGGAGAAGATCTGGCGGGCGGCGGAAATTGCGCTCCAACGCAAACTGCCAATGGTGCTCCAGGCGGCGGGCGGCGGCGCCCGCATGCATGAAGGGTGTTCTTCCATGGTCAGCATTCCCAAGGCTCACGTGGCGCTCACCCGGGTGGAACAGGCAGGCCTGCCTGTGATCACAATCATTACCGACCCCACTTTGGGTGGAGTGGCGATCGGATACGGCTCACGGGGAATCCGGTTGTTTGAAAAAAATGCCGGGAATATCGGATTTTCCGGGAAACGCGTCATCGAACAATATACCGGTCGCAAAACATCCAGGGACTTTCAAACTACCCATTGGCTTAAAAAGCACGGTCATGTGGAGCACGTAGTAAGCCCGTTAACCATCAAACAGGAAATTGTGAAACGGATAGCGGAACAAACATGAAACGTCCCAGCATGTACCGGCGGCACGAACAGAGCCTAAGGGAATTCGTGGACAGGTTTAACGGTGTGAAAGATGGGTTGCCGCTGGTGATGCAGATTTATCACACGGAAAACTATCGTGATGACGGTGTTATCGTGGATACCCGCCGCGGGAGCAGGATCGTTTTTGATTGGGAAATCCGGGAAAAATATTTTCAATCCGGACAATTCCGCTTCTCGGAAGTCGGACAATTTGAACGGAAGCTGAAAAAGGGTGAGATCGGCCTGTCCCTCCAATGCGATTGCGACCAAACTTCCGTTTTGGTGGTTTGGCACGCGGATTTGTTAAAGGAAAAACCGAAAGAAGTGGTTTTGAAAACCGATCATCCGCAGGCGGAACAGGGCCGGGTCCGTTACACACCATATTTTAAAATTTATCCCTATTCCGATTTGAAAGCCCTCCGCGCCATGTTGCACAGGGCCATACGCAGCGGGACCTTTGATCACACGGTGTTTTAATCTAAAAGGTTCACCCCTAATGAACAGTTTGGATTATACACTGCCCCCGAGTTTGATCAATTCAATCCCCAATTCCTCGGCGTGCCGCAGGATTCGTTCATCGCGGTAAAATTCGCCGTAATAAATTTTGGTTATGCCCGCGTTGGCAATCATCTTGAAGCAATTGTAACACGGTGAAGCCGTAACGAAAATTTCGGCCCCTTCGATCCGCACCCCATTCCGGGCGGCCTGGACAATCGCGTTGGCTTCGGCGTGGATCGTGCGCACACAGTGATCGTTCACCATTTCGTGTCCCGCTTCGTCGCAGTGTGCCAGCCCGCGAATACTCCCGTTGTAGCCGGTGGACAAAATGGTTCGGTCACGGACGATTACCGCGCCAACATATTTACGGTTACAGGTGGAGCGGGTGGCAACTTCGTGGGCGATATTCATGAAGTATTCTTCCCAACTTACGCGGGGATTGCTGTTTTCAATCATTTTCGATTAGTCTTCTTTTTTCATCATGGTTAATCGGTTGAAAAACCGTAATCATTAAATAAAAGGAATCTTTAATAAGGGTGGAAATTATTCCATTCAAATACCGATGTCCATCGGAAACAACGGCAATTCTTATCATCATATTTTTTTGGATAAAGGAGAAGTCCCCACCGGCCATTGTCCCTTGGCGACATTCCTGGTGCCTTTGAAAACCAGATAAGAATATTTTCCGTAATGGGGTATCAGTTCTCCCAAGCGCGGTAAAACCTGCGTGTCCGCGGTAAGAATCACCATCAGTTTGTTGAAACCGGACCAATTTTGCGCCGTGAGGATGAATGTGTGTCCCGCGCGGGGATATTCCACGCCGGCAATTTGAATTGTTTCGGGTCCCGGCAGAATCATCTTTTCCAGATACCCCGGCAGTTCCTTCGGGTTGAGTAAAACGGGGGCAGCCCCCGAATCTGCCCGTGTCAGGTCCTCAGGTGATGTTAAAAGGCTGTTGCCGCCGCTAAGATTTTCGGCAAACAATCT
>JAADGP010000148.1 GCA_013152315.1 FCB group bacterium | reverse complement strand
TTGCCGACGGCAGTCCAATATACGATTGGAAAGATGGGACGCCGCATGCGGGTTGTATTCGGGAAAGGCATGGTCCTGGATTTGACCGGAAGGGGAGATATCCGTTCGGTAAGCAGACGATTGGCAAATGTGAAAGTGGTATTATGATATTGGTCGATTTTATGGATACGGAAGCGTTGGCATCGTGTTTACGGAAAAAGGGCCTGGATTACACCGCCGCCAGGAAAAAAGCGGAGTTGTTTGCGCAATGTGCCCGTAATTTGCGGGAAATGGGGTTGGATGAACAGGCTGATGTAATTGCTTATTTCGTGCCCGGACGGATAGAAATACTGGGTAAACATACGGATTATGTTGGTGGACGAAGTATTGTAGCCGCCCTGGAAAGGGGGTTCTGCGTGATCGCAAACGCCCGTGATGATCAATGGTTGCGGATATGTAACAGCGTTACGGGAGACTCCGTTGAGTTTGCGATACATCCGCATTTGAAAGTGGAGCAGGGGCGGTGGACAAACTATCCGATGACGGTCGCGCGACGTTTGGCGCGTAACTTTACCGGATCGCTTCGCGGCGCGAACATTGCCTTCAGCAGTGATCTGCCGGGTGCGGCGGGAATGAGCAGTTCCAGCGCTATGATGATTATGTTTTTTTTCGTCCTGTCGGTAATCAATCAACTGGAAAAACAGGTTGAATATCGCAAAAATATAAGTGACAGGTTGAGTTTGGCCGAATACCTGGCTGCCATTGAAAATGGACGTTGTTACGGAACACTGAAAGGGGATAAAGGAGTTGGAACCCTTGGTGGTAGTGAGGATCACACGGCTATTCTTTGCTCACGACCGGGATATGTGGGGCAGTTTTCGTATTGTCCTGCCCGCGTTGAACGTTATATTGCCGTTCCAGATGGTTATATTTTTGTCATCGGTTCTAGTGGTGTGGTTGCGCAGAAAACCGGTTCGGCAATGGAAAAGTACAACCGGGCCTCACGAATGGCCCAAACGATATGGGAGGTCTGGCAGCGTGAGACGGGTCGCGATGATGAATCGTTGTCTGCTTGGCTTGCGAATGATCCGGGTGCCATTGGAAAGTTGCAATCCCTTTTGGGGAGATCGCGTATAAAATCATTTACACCTTTGGAGTTAAAGAAGCGCTTAGAGCATTTTGTGTGCGAGAATGAGGAAATCGTTGGACCGGCAGGTGAAGCGTTGGTTAATGGTGAACTGTCGGTCTTCGGAAAAATAGTGGACCGCTCCCAGGAAATGGCCGATAAACTTTTGGAAAATCAAATTCCCGAGACCGTGTATTTGGCACGTAGCGCACGGGAATTGGGAGCGGTGGCGGCCACGGCTTTTGGGGCCGGATTTGGCGGTGCGGTGTGGGCTTTGGTTAAAAAGGAAAAAGCAGAAACATTTCTTAATGAATGGTTTAAACAGTATGAAATATCCTTTCCCAAAGCGGCAAAAAACGCGTCCTTCTTCCAGACCCAGGCCGGACCGGCAGCCTTTGGGGTCGGGTAACAGGTCCGACAAGATGTTGAGATAAATGAATGAGACTGAACATACACAATTGTGTTGGCGTAAGACGCCAAATGTCATGGAGAATAGTATGAAAGTAATTTACAAGAGATCGTTATTAATGACGGTATTAATCCTGATGAGTTCCGGGGCCGCCGGCCAAGTGACGGATAATTTTCTTACGGTAGAAAAAAGCACGGTGGAAACGGCGGCGGATGTCGATATTTACGCCGCCACAAAGGCCGATAAACCGCTCAGCCGTTACCTGTATGGAAAATTCACCGAGCACCTTGGGCAGAATGTGTATCACGGACTCTGGGCCCAGATCCTGATTAATCCCAGCTTTGAAGGATGGCATTTTTGGGGTTCGAAAAAGGATTATAAACGGCGCATGAGTTATTACGCCGAGTGGGTCAAAATTCCTAAATCCGATGTGATTGAAAGTTACGAACGTGGTGTTGCGCCATTTTGGATGGCTTACGGTGAGGGGGACATTTCATATGCCTTGGATACCAGCGCAGCGTTCAATTCCGAAACATCCCAAAAAATCACCATTCGTTCGTTGAACACCAGGGAAGCCGGTATACGACAGGCCATGTATTTACCTGTCCAACGCGAAAATAATTACGAAATAAAATTTTACGCACGGAGCCAGCGTCCAACCGAATTAACGATAACAATCAGTAAGTTTGCCGATAATAAACGTATTTTGTCAAAAAATAAGGTCACGATAACATCAACGGAATGGAAACGCTACACGGCAGAATTATTAATCGAGCGTAAAGTGGAAAAAGGAACCCTTTTGCAACTTTATGTTGGGGTATCGGAACCGGGGACCATATGGTTGGACCAAATGACCCTCTTCCCCGAGGATAACGTCGAAGGATTCGATGTCGATGTAGTAAAATATTCGAAGGAATCAAAACTTACCATGTTACGATTTCCCGGTGGAAATTTCGTTTCCGGCTATCATTGGAAAGACGGGGTGGGGCCGATCGATAAGAGAAAAACAACCAAAAATCGTCCCTGGAGTAAAATCGAATACAATCATGTTGGAACTGATGAGTATTTGGCCTTCTGTCGAATCGTTGGGGCGGAACCGTTGATTTGCGTGAACGCGGGGGACGGCACGCCGCAGGAAGCCGCTGATTGGGTGGAATACGTCAATGGAAGTGTAGACACCAAATACGGCGCTTTACGGGCCAAAAACGGCCATCCCGAACCCTATAATGTTGTCTATTGGGAAATCGGCAACGAACTGTGGGGAGAATGGCAGATCGGTTACACAACACCCGAGGAATACGCCGAACGCTATGAGAAATTTTACAAGGCAATGAAAGCTGTTGATCCGACAATCAAGACGATTGCCAACGGTCAATACCCGAAATGGAACGCGCCGGTAATAAAGCGGAATCCGGATATCCTCCGTTCCCTGTCGTTGCATACGGTAGTTGCTCATCGTACCCCTCCGGATTCGGATCCTAAGGAAGTGTATGAGTCAATCATGGCTTACACCTCATACTATCCGACGGAGTTAAAGATTTTGGCTGATCAGATGGCTGAGTATATAAAAGAGCCGAAAATAGCGGTAACCGAACTTCAGATTTTTATTAACGACCGTAATATCCCCAATAATCATTCCCTGAGTGAAGCCATCTTTTATTCCGGCATTATCAATGCCAGTATTCGATCCAATGGCCTGGTGGAATTAATAACCCACAGCGCCTTGGTAAATCATGCCGGCGGTCTGATTAAGTACAAGGAATTCGTATTCCCCAATCCTGTCTATTACGCCAGGAAACTCTATTCCACCCAATCCGGTAATTTCCCTGTCCAGGTAGACCTCAAATCACCGATGTTTACCTCCACCGGCCGGTATTCACCCGTAATGGAAGTGCCTTACATGGACGCGATTGGTTTGCTTAATGATGATGGAAGTGAGCTTAATCTTATTCTGACGAATCGACATCCCGAAAAAGCAATCAAAACACGGATCGCGCTACACGATTTTCTCCCGGCCGAAGACGTGAAGATGGAAATATTAACCGGTGATAGTTTCCTGGACAGAAATAGGTGGGAGAATCCGTTCAAAGTGCAATTGCAGTATTCCGATATGCAGATCGACGGCTCCGCACTGAGTTATACGATTCCAGCCCACACGATCGTGTTATTGACCTTCGAAAGGGGGAAATAATCGCAGAAATAATCCTCACGGGTTTTTTCAGGAAGGACCGAATCTGAAGGGCAAGATTACTATGGAATGATCAGGGTATACCGGATTATATTATCAAAAGTGGTTCCTGTTTTTAGTGAACACTTTTAACTTGCTTACGGTAAGATGTCCATTTTCGATGGACATCTTGCTTTTTAACCAAACGGTTACGCCGATGAAAATAGCATTAATTCAACAACCCGCCATACCCGATCGCGAAGCAAATATTCGGCGGGGTCTTATAAACCTCGCGCACGCCGCCAAGGAAGGAGCCGATCTGGTTGTATTCCCCGAACTGGCGTTTGATCGCTTTTTCCCGCAATACCCCACCGACACCAACAGCCTGGAATTGGCGGAGACAATACCCGGGCCGACTACGGCTTTGTTTGCCGCACAGGCCAAGGAGCATGGGGTGGTGGTTGTCCTGAATTTGTTTGAAGAAGAGGGCGGACGTACCTTCGATTCCTCACCGGTCATTGATAATGACGGAACAATATTAGGGGTGACAAGAATGGTGCATATCGCGGATTGCGATTGTTTTTACGAGAAGAATTATTATACCCCCGGTGATCATGGTGCGCCGGTGTACGACACCGCTATTGGCAAGTTGGGTGTGGCGATTTGTTATGATCGACATTATCCGGAATATATGCGCGCCCTGGCTCTGAACGGAGCGGAACTCGTGGTAATTCCCCAGGCCGGAACTATTAATGAGTGGCCGAAAGGAGTGTTTGAGGCCGAACTGCAAACGGCGGCATTGCAAAATGGATATTTTACTGCGTTGGTAAATCGGGTCGGGAAAGAAGATAAGATGGTTTTTGCAGGTGAATCTTTCATTACCGCCCCTTCGGGTGAAGTAATTGCCCGCGCTCCTGCCGGAGAAGAATTTATTTTGTGTGCCGAGATCGATTTATCCCAGGTCAACGAATCCCCCGGAAGAAAATTATTTCTCAGGGACCGACGGCCGGAGATATATCCCCTCTCCGAAGGATGATTTTATGTTATGAACACTGTTCCTGCGGAGCCTCCCCACGATCCACTTCCTACGATCCTGCAGTCCCCTAAAACGGACCGACCTTGCAGCGGGAGGAAACCGAAAGTCCCAGTGTCCCAATGTGTATGGGGCAATGGTTGAAAAACCGATGGGCTGCTTTTTTGTGCACGATAAACTATAGCCGGTGGCCCGTCGAATATCCCGCAAAATGCGGGGGTACGAAGCTTGAGTTAGATTTAGTACCGCAATAAACTTTCCGAACGATCAACGGGTGAAATCAACGGGTGAATAATTGCACAAAACCTGCTTGTTTTCTTTCCCCCAAAACATGTATCATTGGCGAAAAAAGGGAGCAATATTTATGGAATTCCGAAAACTTGGACGTACAGGTTTAAAAGTTTCCGAATTGTGTCTGGGAACGATGCAGTTCGGATGGTCGGTAAATGAGGAAGATTCTTTCGATGTTCTTTCGGCGGCGGTCGAAGCCGGCATAAACTTTATTGACACAGCGGATATTTATTCCCGGTGGGTGGAAGGCAACCCCGGTGGGGTAGCGGAGACGATAATCGGTAAGTGGATGAAAAAAACCGGAATTCCCCGTGATCAATTGGTTATTGCCACTAAAGTACGGGGAGAAATGGGGCCCGGCCCCAATGACCAGGGGCTATCGCGCGTGCACATCATGAAAGCGGTCGAAGATTCATTACGGCGATTACAAACCGATTATATTGATTTGTACCAAACCCACTGGGTTGATAAAGACACGCCCATCGACGAAACCCTGGCGACTCTTGATGATCTGGTGCGCCAGGGGAAAGTGCGCTATATCGGTTGTTCCAATTATCCGGCCTGGCGTTTGATGGAGGCCTTATGGACCAGCGATCGCCTGAATTTGGCTCGGTTCGACAGTCTGCAACCGCATTATTCCCTCGTGTATCGCGCTCGCTATGAGCGCGAATTGGCGGCGGTCTGCAAAAAATACGGTCTGGGAGTAATCCCCTACAGCCCCTTGGCCGGCGGATTCCTTTCCGGTAAGTATCGGAAGGACAAACCCCTTCCGGATAGTGTCAGAGCCCGTGATATTAAAAACCTTCATATGACTGAAAAAAATTGGAAGGTTTTGGATAAACTTGAATCCCTGGCGAAGGAATATGGCAAGACAGTTTCGCAGTTGGCCTTAGGCTGGCTTCTGACTCACAGTGATATCACCGCTCCCATTATCGGTCCCCGCAATCGGGAACAACTGAATGATAATCTTGGGGCTGCGGGATTGCGATTGGAAGACGACGCGATGGAATTATTGAATGAATTAAGCGCCTGGAATTAAACGTCGTAATCAGGCCGGGATGCGACTCGCTTGGTTATCGCTCCTGCATCCCGGCCTGATCAGCAATTTTATCGTGGGTTGTTATGCTTTTCCCGTTTTTTTAGAGTGGTCAGTTTATTCCAAATTTAATTATCTTTAATAAAAGCGATTTAATACCTGGAGTGTAGAATCATGAAAAGGATTGAAATATCACGGAAAGCAGAAACCGAGCTCGATCGTTTGGGTGTATTCGATTGGCCGGTTTGGACATGTGACGTCTCAGAATTTCCATGGAAATATGATGATCGGGAATCTTGCTATGTAATTGAAGGTGAAGTGGAAATTACGACCGATACCGAAACCGTGTACCTGAGGCCCGGTGATTATGCCGTCTTTCCTGCTGGTTTGCAATGCCGTTGGAAGGTAATTAAACCGGTAAAAAAACACTACAAACTCGGTTAGGAATTCTCTTTCGTGGGAATATTAGGGGCGCACGTAAGCATTGCCGGTGGAATCCAGAAAGCGCCGGGTCGGGGAACGGAGATCAACGCCGCTGCGATTCAGGTATTTACCGCCAACCAAAACCAATGGTTCCCACGGCAACCCTCCGTCTCCGAGATATCCGAATTCAAAAGCAACATGGTTAAGGAAAGACCGGAAATTTGCGTTTCACATGATTCTTACCTGGTTAATCTCGGCTCTCCCGATGAGAAGAAATTAAATCGTTCAAGACAGGCCTTTCTGGCGGAAATCGATCGCTGCGAAGCTTGTGAGATTCCTTATCTTATCTTCCATCCCGGCGCCCACCTGGGCGAAGGCGAAACCGCCTGTCTGCGGCTAATTGCCGAAAGCATTGATTTTTGTTTACATCGGCGTCCCGAATCCAGGGTCGTCTTTCTGCTCGAAACCACGGCCGGACAGGGTACCAATGTCGGATATAAGTTTGAACATCTGGCGGAGATTATTGAATATTCAGGGCAACCGGATCGATTGGGAGTTTGCATCGATACCCAACACATCTTCGCCGCCGGGTATGATGTACGGACAAAAACGGGATGGGAAGACACGCTTGATCGGTTTGATAATATCGTCGGTCTCGAGCGGATAAAAACTTTCCATCTGAATGATTCGAAAAAGGAACTTGGGACGCGGGTCGATCGGCATGAAAACATTGGTAAAGGGCATCTTACATTGGAGACTTTTTGGTATCTTGTGAACGAAAAACGCTTTGATAATATCCCGATGATATTAGAGACCCCGGTCAAACAAGAGTATGGTTACGCCGAAGAATTGGCCTTGCTCAGGTCTCTCATCGGGTCAAAGACACCGGAATGATTGGGGTGAGCCCGGTGGAAGAACATCCGGTATCCATTGAATTTCATTAGGAAGTTTTATCCTGATTGATTCAAATTATACCATCATTCAAGGGAAGGGAAGGTATGTTAAAGCTGAATTGGAAAATTCGTCTTGGAATGGGAATTACTTTTATCCTCCTCGCGATCGGAGTGTTTATCTATGGCTTTATGTTGAAGAACGAGGGAGGTGATTATAATCAGTATTGGGTATTGTCGCTGTTATTGATTTGGGGTGGAAGTGATCAGATTCGCAAGGCTATAGGAAAAGTGGCCGGGCGAGCAGGTAACACGAATAACAAGCCTGCCGCAACAGGAGAAACCGATATCCCGGTCGGAGAATAATCATTCGATCATGAATCCTGTGGCAAAATCTCTGGTTATTGCGGGTGTATTATTGATCGTGTTAGGGTTGGGCTTTCAATTCGGTGGTAAGTTATTCCATCTGGGGCGTCTTCCGGGAGATATCGTAATTGAACGCGATAATTTCCGGTTCTATTTTCCGATTACCACAATGATACTGTTAAGCGTAATCCTGTCTGTCATTGTTACCATAATCAGAAATTTGTTTAAATAAAACGTCTCCTATTCCTTTCCGGAATTTCCATTCCGGGTAACAGCGGGATTTGGGTTCAACCTTTATTTTCCAAACGGTCCGCGTCCGGCAAGATGTTCATCCAATACACATTTTGGGTTAAATTTCTCTGTTCATTCTGCAACCAATCGACCTCATAAGGGGGATAATATGCGTGCATATTTCTTCTTGTTCCTGTTTTCCGTAACAACTCTCTTTCCGCAGGAGCAGACGAAAGTCGGCAATCTGGTAATGGAAAACGTTCCCGAGATTCCGGTCAAGGTAAAGGAGCGTTCCCGGCAATACCGTAACATTCGTTCGGCATCATTCCGTTCCTGGGACCCTGCCCGCGAAGGGATGTTGATTGCCACCCGCTTCGCGGAAACGACCCAGCTCCATTATCTGGATCATCCCCTGGGGGCCCGGCAACAGATTACCTTTTACGATGAACCGGTTGGGGGCGGGTCTTTTTGTCCTGATCCCGGAACCCGGGGTTTCTTGTTTACGAAGGATGTGGGAGGAAGCGAGTACTACCAGATATTCTATTACGATTTAAATACTGGAGCTTCAAAAATGCTTACCGACGGGACCTCCCGGAACGGATTGGGTCCCTGGTCGAATAATGGGGCCTATTTCGCTTTCAACAGCAATATGGGAAACGGCGTTGACATGAATGTGTATCTGGGAACCATTCATGGCGATTCATTTAAGGCCCTGGTACAGGAACCCGGATATTGGTACCCGCTGGATTGGTCACCCGACGATAAACGGTTATTGGTTGGGAAATATGTTTCGATTAATGAATCCTATCTATACATCGTGGACGTGGCAACGGGAACGTTAACCCAGGTTAATCCGACGGATAAGAAAATTTCGTACGGCAGCGCCCGGTTCAGCCGGGATGGGAAAGGTATTTACCTTACCTCCGATGAGGATTCGGAATTCAGACATTTACGTTATTATGATTTGAAAACCGGTAAAATGAAGCTCCTGACCGGACATATTCCCTGGAATGTAACCGGATTCACACTTTCCGATAATGGTCGTATGCTGGCCTTCGTGACCAATGAAGACGCAGTTTCCCGACTGCATGTGATTAATACCAGGACCCGACGGGAATATCCCCTCCCGGAGCTCCCCATGGGGGAGATTTACGGCCTGGACTTTCATCCCGATAACAAACGTCTGAGCCTTACTCTTAATACGCCACAGACACCGGGTGATGTCTATGTATTACAGATTGGGAAACGTCGCCTTACCCGTTGGACCAAGAGTGAAGTGGGTGGACTGAATACCGAGAATTTCGTTGTTCCCGAACTGATTCATATTACCTCTTTTGACGGATTGAGAATCCCGGCCTTTTTGTATAAACCGAAAGGGGAAGGCCCCTTTCCCGTCGTTGTCTATATTCACGGCGGTCCCGAAAGTCAGTATACACCCTATTTTTCTTCCACTTTTCAATATTGGATTAACGAATTAGGATTGGCTGTGTTGGCGCCGAATGTCCGGGGGTCCAACGGGTACGGCAAAAGTTATTTGCTGTTGGATAATGGGTACAAACGGGAAGATTCCGTAAAAGATATCGGGGCCTTTATCGATTGGATCGGAACGCAGCCGGATTTGAATGCCGAACGGATTGGTGTATTTGGCGGTTCCTACGGTGGGTACATGGTTCTGGCCAGTATGACACATTATAATGATCGCCTGCGGGCGGCTGTCGATGTGGTGGGGATTTCCAATTTTGTCACTTTTCTGACCAATACAAAAGCCTATCGGCGGGATCTGCGCCGCGCGGAATACGGTGATGAACGGGATCCCGAGATGCGCGCTTTTCTGGAATCGATTTCCCCGGCCAATAACGCGCGCAAAATCACAAAACCGTTATTCATTATCCAGGGGTACAATGACCCCCGTGTGCCCGTTACTGAAGCGGAACAAATGCGGGACGTAATCCGGGCTAACGGCGGTGACGTGTGGTACATGGTGGCCATGGATGAGGGACATGGCTTCCGGAAGAAGTTTAATCGTGATTATTATCTTAACGCCGTCAGTCTGTTCTGGGAAAAATATTTGCTTGATTGATTAACGATAATCAGGTGAAAACAATAAAAAAACCGCTGTTAACAATCATTGCAGGTTTATTACTGAGTACATCCCTTGCCTGTTGGCATGCGCAAAGGAAGGAGCGAAACGACATGCCCAAACCTCCCGTGGCGAAAAAAATTCCGAAAGATGTTACGGTTCACGGTGATCCGCGGATCGACAATTATTTCTGGTTGCGCGAACGGGACAATCCCGCAGTGCTGGACTATTTAAAAGCCGAGAATGCCTACACCGATGCCGTTATGAAACATACCGAAAAATTCCGGGACGCGTTATTTCGTGAGATGAAAGGCCGGATCAAGGAAACGGATCTGTCGGTTCCGGTAAAAATCGATGATTATTACTATTACAGCCGCACGGAAGAGGGAAAACAATATCCCATATATTGTCGTAAAAAGGGCAGCCTGGAAGGAGATGAACAGGTCCTGTTGGATCAGAACAAATTGGCCAAAGGATATAAATACTTTGATCTCGGAGTCCTGGAAGTAAGTCCCGATCACCGGTTGTTGGCCTTCGCCGTGGATACTACCGGGGGAGAGGAATACAAACTTCGGATAAAAGATTTAACAACCGGTGAATTACTGCCCGATGTTGTCCCCAGGGTGTCTTATTCGCTGGAGTGGGCCAACGACAATAAAACCATCTTTTACACCACCCTGGATGAAGCCAAACGGCCTTACAAAGTGTTTCGACATGTTCTCGGAACCGATACCGGGGAAGATCAATTGGTGTACCATGAAGATGACGATCAATATTTCCTCGCGGTCAGTAAATCCAAGAGCCGGGAATATCTTTTCCTGGAAATGGAAAGCAATATTACTACCGAAGTTCGCTATCTCCGTGCCGACGATCCGTTTGGGGAATTCAGGATAATTCATCCCCGGGAAAAGGGAATGGAGTATTCGGTCGCCCACCATGGTGACTGGTTTTACATTCTTACCAACGATCAGGCCGTTAATTTTAAATTAATGAAAGCGCCGGTGGTCGATCCGTCCAAAGCTAATTGGGAGGAAGTTATCCCCCATCGTGAAACGGTGAAAATCGACCACATGGAAGTCTTCAAGGATTATCTGGTCGTTTTTGAAAAGGAAAACGGTTTAAAGCGTATCCGGGTGACCAGGTTCGATAGTAACGAAACTCATTATGTCGATTTTCCCGAGCCGGTATACACTATTTCCGTCGGTGACAATCCCGAATTTCGCTCGAAGTTGTTGCGGTTCTCATATTCGTCCCTGATTACTCCCCGCACGGTTTACGATTACGATCTTGAGAATCGAACCCGGGAGCTGAAAAAGCAGGATGAAGTTTTGGGGGGCTATGACCCGTCGCAGTATGTTTCCGAAAGAATCTGGGCCACGGCTCCGGACGGGAAGAAGGTTCCCATGTCGGTGGTATATAAAAGGGGATTGGAAAAGAACGGCCGTAACCCGCTTTATTTGTACGGTTACGGCGCTTACGGATATACGATTGATCCTCATTTTTCATCGGCGCGTTTCAGCCTTATTGATCGTGGATTCATTTTCGTGATTGCCCATGTGCGCGGTGGTGGTTATCTGGGCCGGCCCTGGTACGAGGATGGCAAACTCTTGCGTAAAAAGAACACGTTTACCGATTTCATTGCCTGCGCTGAATATTTAATCGCCCAAAACTACACCAATCCCGATCGTCTGGTTATCAGTGGCGGCAGTGCGGGAGGATTGCTCATGGGCGCCGTCACCAACATGCGTCCGGACCTGTTCAAAGCGGTGATCGCGCGGGTACCGTTCGTCGATGTGATTAATACCATGCTGGATGAATCCCTTCCCTTAACGGTAACTGAATATGACGAGTGGGGCGATCCGCACGACAAAACATTTTACGAATATATGCGTTCCTATTCTCCTTATGATAATGTTGCGGCAAAGGCGTATCCGAATATTCTGGTGACGGCCGGGTTGAACGATCCACGGGTACAGTATTGGGAACCGGCCAAGTGGGTTGCTAAATTGCGGGCCTTAAAAACGGATGACAACATACTGTTGCTGAAGACGAACATGGGAGCCGGGCATAGCGGCGCATCGGGACGTTACGATTATTTAAAGGAAGTGGCTTTCCGATATGCCTTTGTTTTAGACGTGCTGAACATAGTGAAGTGAAAACATTAACCAATAAGTGATAGAAAAGGTATTTACATGTCTTTAAAGTCGATAAACCCTGCCAACGGGGAAATAATCAGAACCTACGAGGAAATGTCTGCCAACGAAGTCGCGGATACAATTGATAGAACCCAGGAAGCGTATCTTGCCTGGCGTAAGAGCGATTATTCCGAGCGATCGGCGATCATGCTTAAAGCGGCTCAGCTATTGCGGGAACGGAAGGACGAATACGGGCGGCTGATGTCGTTGGAGATGGGTAAGCCGCTCGCGCAAGCGCTGGCCGAAGCCGAAAAGTGCGCCTGGGTGTGTGAATATTACGCGGAAAACGCGGCCTCATTCCTGGCACCAAAAATTATTCCCACCGACGCGAGTAAAAGTTATGTCACTTTTCAACCGATCGGTATCGTACTGGCCGTCATGCCCTGGAATTTTCCCTTCTGGCAGGTGCTTCGGTTTGCCGTGCCTGCGCTTATGGCCGGTAACGGTGCGGTGCTGAAGCATGCTTCCAATGTCCAGGGTTGCGCTTTGGCGATTGAACAACTCTTCCGCGATGCCGGGCTACCGGAAAACCTGTTTCGCACGCTGGTGATCGGTTCCCGGCAGGTCGGACAGGTAATCGAAAACCCGAATATAAAGGCGGTGACCCTCACGGGAAGCACCCCGGCCGGACAAGCAGTGGCGGCGAAAGCCGGATCATTGCTGAAAAAAACCGTGCTGGAATTGGGCGGCAGCGATCCTTACGTTGTTCTGGAGGACGCGGATTTGGAACAGGCCGTGAAGGCCTGTGTGGCGGGACGTCTGCTCAATACCGGTCAAAGTTGTATTGCCGCCAAGCGGTTTATCGTCGTGGAATCCGTAAAGGACGAATTTGAACGTCTTTTGTTGGAAAACATGTCTTCCAAAACGATGGGAGATCCCCTGGCCGGTTCCTTTGATCTGGGGCCGATGGTGAATATCGCCGCCCGGGACGAATTGCATGAACAGGTCCAAAAAACCATTAAGATGGGCGCTCATTTGTTGCTGGGCGGTGTGATCCCAGATTTGCCGGGATCGTTTTACCCGCCAACTCTTCTTACCGGTGTTGTTCCCGGGATGCCGGCCTTTGACGAGGAATTGTTTGGCCCGGTGGCGGTCATCATTACCGCTGCCGATGAAGAGGAAGCGATTGACTTGGCAAACCGCACGAACTTCGGTCTGGGGGCGGCTGTTTTTACAAGGGACACGGAAAAAGGCGAACGAATCGCCGCCACGCAGTTGCAGGCCGGATCTTGTTTCGTAAACGATTTCGTCCGTTCGGACCCACGCCTTCCGTTCGGAGGAATCAAGGAATCGGGTTACGGAAGGGAGCTCTCTGATTTCGGAATATATGAATTCGTTAACATTAAAACGGTATATATCAGATGAAGAACAGACAAGGGAATATTCCCGCTGTATTAATCCGTGGTAATGGCGCATATCACATGATCGCCGTTCTGAAGCTGGGCCTGTTGGCGTTGCTTTTGTCGACCGGTATTGCCCAACAACAGAATCGCCTGTTTTGGGACGGCGGCGATTGGAAGCGGATTGAAAAGTTAATGGACTACAATCCGGATTTTACCTACCGGGTGAAAGCGGCCTATGTGAATGGCGTTTTGGACGGACGCCTGTTTTATTACCTGAAAACATGGGCTGAAAAACCGGAATTCGCCGATAGTCTGTATGCCGAAACAATCGACTATCTGTCCACCAAGGAATTGGTCCGGGCGTTGGATAATTTCTATGACGATCCGTTAAACGTGTATGTCCCGGTCCCCTCGGCAATGATCATCGCCAACATGTATGGCGAACGGGTTCCGCTAAAAATAATAGACGCTTATATCCAGCAAACGAAATTCTGGATAAACGATCTGATGTATAAAATCGAGCAGGAGGGATACAAAGAACTGTTGAATGAGAAGGTTACAAAACATCGTTCCAAACAGCCGAGGGAATAGTTAATGGAATCTGTCCCGTAATCCTTCTTAAACCCGGTCCTTAAATTTAATCTTTAAATCCGATCCTTAAACCCGATCCCGCAAGGTCTCCCGACCTTGCGGCGGAGAACTTGATAGCGAATATCGGAAATATCCCTTACACGAAGTCCGCTAAAGCGGACCGACCTTGCCCATACCCGATCCTGCAAGTTCAGGAGACCTTGCAGAGTATTTCAAATGGTTTCAAAAAGGGGGACGTTCCCCTGACCGGCTATATAAGTTCAATTGTTTGTGATATATAAGAAAATGCAACGATAAACAATTGTCGGTGTTAGTCTTACTAATTGATTACGAAAAAAGAGTACGTTAACACATTGGAGTTGAAAAAGGCTTCGGCACAGACGAAGACCGGAAAGAGATTATTTAAGGAAAAAGTATAAACCTTGGCTCTTGGTTCTTGGCTCTTCACCCGTTTCCTCAATTCAAAACCTACCCGCATCATTGATCTCCGCTACGCTTCGACACGTTTCACGCATCACGTTTTACGCAC
>JAADGP010000109.1 GCA_013152315.1 FCB group bacterium | reverse complement strand
TAATTTCCGCCCTGGAAAGACCCTTTAATCCGTTCCCGTGAGAAGGAAAGGGCAGAAAAAACCCCCGTGAAGGATCGTTCTGCCCGGGGATTTTTTTTCGTAAAGGGTGTAATGAAAATAACGCATGTTATATAAACGGAAATTTGAAGGCCGGTTGATTCAGACACCGATGAACGTATCGGAAACAGCGGTTTATAGATTCAATACCGATTTTCGCGCTCTCGGTTTGACGTAAATGGTAAACAATACCCGGCTAACCGTTTTACCAACTTCCCGTTCCCACAATTATTTTATTCTCTTTCGCCAAAATACCGGCGGTCGACTATCCTTTTTCCGTTGCGAACCTTCCAAGAAACCCCATGAGGCTTTGAATGGCACCTTCAAAAGTTAAACAATTGCTGGATCCAACCGGTGTAAGCCGGACCGTAACCCGGCTGTCGCACGAGATCCTTGAAAAAAACGACGGGCCCGATAACCTGGTTTTGGTTGGTATCCAAACCCGGGGTGAACCGCTGGCGAAGCGGATACAGGCCCTGATCCGACAATACACCGGAGTGGAAATACCCCTGGGATCGGTTGATATCACCTTTCACCGCGATGATTTCCGGGAACACCTGGTGGTGCCCCAGGTCAAGGGTACCGATCTGCCCGGGTCGCTTGATAATAAGACCGTAATTCTGGTCGATGATGTGTTGTTCACGGGCCGGACGGTCCGGGCGGCGATTGAGGTATTGCTGACCTACGGGCGTCCGGACAAAATCCAGTTGGCGGTGTTGGTCGACCGCGGTCACCGGGAAATGCCCATCCGGGCGGATTTTATCGGAAAGAACATTCCCACCCACGAAGGTGAACACGTGAAAGTCCTCCTGAAAGAAGTGGACGGAAAGGATGGCGTGCAACTCATAGCTTATGAGGAAGGAGCGTAATGTTACAGCAAAAACATTTATTGGGACTTGAGAATTACCCGGCTGAAGATATTCAGACCATAATCGACACGGCTTTTGAATTTCGCGAGGTTTTGGAGCGGCCGATTAAAAAAGTCCCCTCGTTGCAGGGCAAAACGGTGGTAAATCTTTTTTTTGAAAATTCCACCCGCACACGGATAAGCTTTGAATTGGCGCAAAAGCGACTCAGCGCCGACACTGTGAATTTTTCCGCCTCCTCCAGCAGCCTGAAAAAGGGAGAAAGTTTCAAGGACACGGCGCAGAATATTGAAGCCATGAAAATCGATGCCATCGTGATGCGTCACCCGACTCCCGGATCGCCGTTGCAGTTGACAAAATATGTTGACGCCGTTGTCATCAATGCCGGGGACGGGACCCACGAGCATCCGACGCAGGCCATACTGGACATGATGAGCCTGCAGGAACGGTTCGGCAAAGTAGCCGGGTTGAAAGTCGGGATTATCGGTGATATTTCCCATAGTCGCGTGGCGCGGAGCGATATCTTCGGGCTTACGTCCCTGGGCGCCGAAGTAACCGTTTGCGGTCCGGCAACCCTCATTCCCCCGGAAATCGAAGGATTGGGCGTGACGGTCAGTTATGACCTGGACGCCGTGCTTGAGTGGGCCGACGCGGTAAACGTTTTGCGGATCCAGCGGGAACGGATGGGGGTCGGCCTTTTCCCTTCCGTTCGTGAGTATCGGAGTCTGTTCGGGATCACCGTGGAACGATTGGAACGGATCGGCAAGGAGGTTGTCATCATGCATCCGGGCCCCATGAACCGGGGGGTGGAGATAGACAGCACGGTTGCGGACGGGGATCAGGCAATTATTCTTGATCAGGTTTTGAATGGTGTGGCTTCACGGATGGCCATTTTATTTCTCCTGTTAGGAGGCAAGGTTTAAAAATAAGGATAGCGTGGAACGTAAAATGAAAATAAGAACACAGGCTAAACAAATAGTATTAAAAGGGGGAACGCTTTTTGATCCTCTCCGTCAGACATTGGAAACCGGCGACGTTTTTATTCAGGACGGAAAAATAAAGGCGGTTGGAAAAATCGCCGGGCCGGAAGGGGCGGAAATAATCGATTGCACGGGATTGATCGTCACGCACGGGTTTTGCGATCCGCACGTTCATTTTCGCGAACCGGGCCGGGAAGATAAGGAAACATTAAAGACGGGGGCCAACGCCGCTTTGGCCGGCGGATTCACGCGGGTGTGCGTAATGCCCAATACCGACCCGCCGCTGGATTCTCCGGAATCGATTCGGTTTGTGTTGGAGAAGTCCGCGGAGTTACCGGTACATATTCATCCGATCGGCGCCATAACAAAAGGTCAACTCGGCCGTGAAATCAGCGAAATGGGAGCGATGCAATTCGAAGGAGCCGTCGCTTTCAGCGATGATGGAATCCCGGTGGCCAACGGACAGGTAATGCGTCTGGCGCTCGAGTATTCGCGAATGGTCGGCATGCCGATAATCAACCATGCCGAAGACCCCATGATCCGGAACGAAGGGGTCATGAATGAGGGGATTGTCTCCACCCGTTTGGGGTTGCCCGGGAACCCGGATGTGGCGGAATCGGTTATGGTCCACCGGGATTTGGAATTGGCGCAATTGACCAACGCGAAAATCCATGTTCCCCACGTGAGTACCGCCAAGGCGGTTCATCACATCCGGCAATTTAAGAATGACACCTCCCTGGCCTTGACGGCCGAGGTTACGCCCCATCATTTGTATTTTATTGATGAAGCCCTGAGTTCTTTCAACACCAATTTGAAAGTCGCTCCGCCGATACGGAGCGAAAAGGACCGGCTGGCCCTGATTGAAGCGGTTAAGGACGGAACCATAGATTGCATCGCCACGGATCACGCGCCCCATACCATCGAAGAAAAGGAAGCGACCTTTGATCTGGCGCCCTTCGGGTTAATCGGATTGGAAAGCTGTTTTGGAGCGGTCAATAAAATTTTGGGGCAACAATCCGGCCTTTCGCTGAAGACAATTCTTACGCTGCTGACTCTGCGACCAAGGAAAATTATGGGATTTGAGACCGACTTGTTCGCCGAAGGTTGCGAGGCTGAGTTGGTGGTGCTTGCCGCGGACGAGGAATGGGTATTCGGGGAAAACGATATTTTCTCACGGTCACGAAACACGCCTTTTCTCGGGGAGACATTGGTCGGGAAACCGCGGTATACGATCGCCAAGGGAAGTGTTGCGGAAATCGGTTAATAACCGTTTATCGCCGGCAATTCAGCATCGCGTCGCGAAGGATTTATTTGGCGTATTGTAAAACAATATCGGGCAAAGTTTATTTTGTGATTAGATATTGACTCAATTTTACGTTAATTGGTATCTTACGCGGCTATTTTCGAAGTGGTAAAGATGAAAACAAAGTCAATAAAACAATCAGAAATTCAACGCAACTGGTGGGTAGCCGACGCCGAGGGGCAAACCTTGGGCCGATTTGCGAGTACCATTGCACAAATATTGCGCGGCAAACATAAACCCAATTTCACACCCCATATGGATATGGGCGATTGCGTGGTCATTGTAAACGCGGAAAAGATCCGGGTCAGCGGAAATAAAGAAGTGAATAAGACTTATTTTCGCCATTCCGGTTATCCGGGCGGAGGGAGAGAGACCACCTTAAAGCAATTGCGCAACACGCATCCGGAACGGATTATTGAATACGCGATAAAAGGCATGTTGCCCCATAACCGGTTAGGGCGTAGTATTTTCCGCCATTTAAAAGTTTATGCCGGGTCGGAGCACCCGCACCAGGCCCAAAATCCTAAACCGTTGGAATTATAAATGAGTGAACTTATGTATCAAGGCACCGGAAGACGCAAGAGTTCAATAGCGCGTGTCTATCTATATCCCGGTAAAGGTAACATTTCTATCAATAATAAACCCTACGAAGAGTACCTATGCAGGGCAACCCTGGCAACCATTGTTAAACAACCGCTGGATCTGGTTGAGGGGTCGGAATCATATGACGTTAAGGTTAATGTAAAAGGTGGTGGTTTGACCGGTCAGGCCGGCGCTATTCGGCTGGGAATCGCCCGCGCCTTACTTAAAGTCGATGAAGATTTCCGCCCCACGTTAAAGTCCGCCGGTTTTCTGACGCGTGATGCCAGACGGGTCGAACGTAAGAAATACGGTCAGCCCGGAGCCCGTAAACGCTTCCAATTCTCAAAACGATAATCCTATGCAAATTAATTTCCAAGATCTTCTTAGTACCGGGGCTCATTTTGGTCATGTGACCCGTAAATGGCATCCCAGTTACAAGCCCTTTATTTTGATGGAAAAGAATGGTATCCATATCATCAATCTGGAGGAAACCATTCAGCGCTTAAACAAGGCCATCGACTTTATCCAGGATGTGGTCAGGCGCAACGGCGAAATCCTGTTCGTGGGCACCAAAAAACAGGCCCGCGATATCGTCCAGCAGGAAGCCGACCGGTGCGGGATGTTTTATGTGGTTGAACGGTGGTTAGGCGGCACACTGACCAATTTTTCCACGATTAAAAAGAGCATCAAACGTCTTCAGCTGTTGGAAAAGGAAGGTTCCGCTATCTATGAGAACCTTACCAAGAAGGAGATACAGCAGCTTAACCGGGAGCGGATTAAACTATCCGATCAACACCGGGGAATTAAAGATATGCGCCGGTTACCCGATGTGTTGGTGGTCGTTGACGCCGATTACGAGTCCACGGCAATTCGGGAGGCCAACCGGCTCGAAATACCGATTGTGGCCATTGTGGATTCCAATACCGATCCGACGCCTATTGATTACCCCATCCCCGCCAATGATGATTCCATTCGGACGATCCAATTGATCATTTCCGCGATTACGGATGCTATTATCAGTGCCCGCGGCAAAGAGGAAGAGTTCGAAGAAAAAGCAAGCGAAGGAACCACCGAAAAAGTCGGCGCCGAGAAAAGTCTTGTCGACAAGGCTCCCCGGAAAGAAGCGGCTGTCAAAACCACCGGTTCATTAGGTGAAACACAAAAAAAGGTCGCGAAATCAGAAACCGTGGAAACGCCTTCCACTCCGGAAAGTGAGAAAAAAACCGAAGATGAGTGAGAGTTTAGCAATGAAAATTGACGCCAAATTGGTCAAACAACTACGCGATAAGACCGGTGCAGGGATGATGGATTGCAAAAGGGCACTGGTTGAAGCCAGTGGTGATATTGAAAAAGCCGTGGAATTCCTGCGAAAGGCAGGCATCGCCAAAGCGGAGAAAAAAGGTACCCGTCTTGCCCGGGAAGGATTAATATACTCATACATTCACCATGGCGGGCAGTTAGGGGTTCTGCTGGATATCGGGTGTGAAACCGATTTTGTCGCCAAGACCGAAGGCTTCAAGGAATTGGCCCACAATATTGCCATGCAAATTGCCGCCACCAATCCGATTGCCATTAAACGGGAAGATGTGGACGCGGACGTGGTCGCCCGGGAAAAAGATATTTATTTTGAGCAGGCCAAGACTTCCGGAAAACCGGAAAACATTATTGAAAAAATCGTCGAAGGACGAATGAATAAATTTTACCAGGAAAATTGTTTATTGGAACAAGCCTTTATCAAAGACCCCGATCGACGGGTTATTGATTTGGTTACCGAAGCAATCGCAACCTTAGGAGAAAACATCACGATCAACCGCTTCGTGCGATATGCCGTGGGTGAGACGGCATAACTCTGACGTGTATAATATTTAATGTCTAATCCCATTTACCGGCGCATTCTCCTGAAACTGAGTGGAGAAGTACTCGCTGGTAAACGCGGCTTCGGTATCGACCCGATCCGGGCCGAATATTTAGCGAATGAAGTTTATTCCGTCTATTCCCTTGGGATTTCAATCGGATTGATAATAGGGGCCGGTAATTTATTTCGTGGTATCCAGGCCGCTGAGAAAGGGATGGACCGGGTCACGGGCGATTATCTGGGTATGCTGGCAACGATTATGAATGCCATTGCCTTGCAGGATGCCCTGGAGAAAGTCGGTTGTGAAACCCGTACCTTGACGGCGATCCATGTTTCTGAAATTGCCGAACCCTTTATCCGTCGTCGCGCCCTGCGACATTTGGAAAAAGGCCGCATCGTTATCGTCGCCGGCGGAACCGGCAACCCTTATTTCAGTACCGATACGGCGGCCGCTTTGCGAGCCACCGAGTTGGGCGCCGAAATAGTGCTGAAGGGAACGAAAGTGGATGGGGTGTACGACAAAGATCCAATGAAAAACGACGATGCCGTCAAATATAATCAAATCACTTTTCAGGAGATCCTTAACCAAAATTTGAGGGTAATGGATCTGACGGCAATTACCTTATGCAAAGAGAATTCACTCCCTATCTATGTTTTCAATATTAATAACCCTGGAGACTTGAAACGTGTGGTTTTGGGTGGTAATATTGGCACCTTAGTGACGGAGTGAACAATGATAGATAAGATTTACAACGATGCCAAACATCGCATGGACCAGGCCATTAATCATACCCGGATGGAGCTGGGGAAAATACGCACCGGACGTGCCAATCCGGAGATTTTTGATTCCATCACCGTAAGTTATTATGGCACTAATATGCCCCTGAATCAAGTATCGACAATATCGGTACCCGAAGCGCGCCTGATTACAATTCAACCGTACGAAAAGAATCTGATTCCGGTTATTGAGAAAGCAATTATGGAGAGCAAGCTGGGTTTTATGCCCAATAATAACGGCAGCATGATTCTGGTTCCCGTTCCACCTTTGTCGGAGGAACGCCGTAAAGAATTGATTCGGTATGTGCACCAGATCGTTGAGGACGGAAGAATCGCGATTCGAAACGTTCGTCGGGACGTGAATCAACATTTGAAGACAGCTCAAAAGGAAGACCATATTTCCGAGGATGAAATTCGGCGGGCGGAGAGTGAGATCCAGGAATTGACCGACGAACATATTAAAACGCTGAATGAAATCCAGGTTGAAAAAGAAAAGGAAATCATGGAAGTGTAGAAAATTTTCTGTTTTTACGAAAAAAGCCTTCCCATTACGGGAAGGCTTTTTTTATTTCGCTAAGAAGAACCCTGCGTCGTCAGACAGGGATAAGCTTCAAAATCCTATTCACATTTTGAGAAACCACAACTTGGACAGGTAACGCAACCGGACTGATGCAACACGGTGCTGCCGCAGTCGGGGCAGGTGGTAATGTTTTTGTAGGTGTAATCGGTGATTTTTTTATTGCTGTGGACATCGGCTTCGTCGGCCAGGGTGAAGTGCGTCGATGTCGGAAGCGATTCATCTCCTTCACGTTTTCTTTCGTTGATGTAATCGTCCAGCGCTTTTCCGATGGCGTCGGGGGTCGATAGGATCAGGCGGCCGTCCTCCCAGGTTGGATTGGGACCGCTGATTCCCTTAAGTTGTTTCACGATGGCCTGGGGATCGATACCCGACCGTAAAGCCAGGGAGATTAACCGGCTGATGGCTTCCGACTGAGCGGCCGCGTTGCCGCCCGCTTTTCCGATGGCGGTGAAGACTTCGCATAAGCCGTTCTCATCCTCGTTAATCGTAATGTACAAGGTTCCCTCACCGGTGCGGATACGCCGGGTAATACCGCGCGTGGTAGTAGGACGAATCCGCGGCAGTTTGGTGGGCACGGCGGCGGCCGGGGCGGCCTTTGCGCTGCTATCGGTTTGTGCGGCCGTGGCTTTTTCTTTTTCTTCACGGTCGGTAACGAGGATACCTTCGCGGGATCCTTCCCGGTAAACGGTAATCCCTTTTAAACCGGCTTTATAGGCGGTCATATAAATATCGGCCACCGTGTCGACGGAGATATCGCGATGCAGATTCACGGTTGAGGAAATTGAACTGTCGATATATTTCTGGATCACGCCTTGCATTTTTACCCGGAAATAGGGATCGATGTCGTGAGCGGTGACTACGTAATCCGGTAAGTTTTCATCCGTGCCGAACAGTTGTTCGATGATCGGATGGTAAACAGTGTATTCCTTGAATTTGCGTCCGTAACCGTCATTGACTTTTACGCGCCGCTTATAGGAAGTGGCGAAAATGGGTTCGATGCCGGAAGTAACGCGGGCCACGATGGCTCCACTGCCGGTGGGCGGAACGGTGGTGCAGGTGGCATTCCGGATACCGTGTTCTTTGATGGTTTCGCGGAGATGTTTCGGGAGATTTTTAACGAATTTACTTTTGCTGTAACCGTTCCAATCGAAGTTGGGGAAAGCGCCCTTTTCTTTGGCCAGCTCGATGCTGGTTTCATAGGTGGTATCGCGGAAGATTTGCATGATTTGTTCCATCGTTTGCAGGGCGTCATCGCTGTCGTAACGGATTCCCATTTTCACCAGCATATCGCCCAGGCCCAGGATACCAAGCCCGATCCGGCGGTCGTTGCGGGCGTTTTCTTTTTGCGCTTCGAGGGCGTGACGATCGATGTTGTAATCGATCACATTGTCCAGGAAACGAGTGGCGACCTGGATCGTGGTTTTAAATTCATCGATCATGAAATTGCCCTTTTCATCCACGAAGCGTTCCAGGTTGATGGAACCCAGGTTACAACAACCGCCATCCGGCAGGGGTTGTTCGGCGCAGGGATTGGTGGACACCAGGGGACTGCAATATTCGGCGTTGTGGTATTCTTTCATTGTGTCCCAGAAGAGCAGGCCCGGTTCGGCGCTGGAGTGGGCATGGGAAATGATTTTTTGCCACAGGTCCCGGGCGCGAACGGTCTTATATACTTTATTTCCCCATTTCAGTTCGAAATCTTCATCGTGTTCCACGGCGTGCATGAATTCGTGGGTCAATAAGATTGAAATATTCGAGTATTTGACCATATCCTCATCGCCGGTCTTGATGCTGATGAATTTCTCGATATCCGGATGATCGATCCGGAGGGTCTGCATATTGGCACCGCGGCGCCCGTGTTGGGCGATGGTATTGGTGTTTTCACTAAACAAATTCATGAATCCCGTCGGGCCGCAGGATTGTCCGCCGGTTCCGTTAATGGCTTCGCCGGCGGGTCTCAAAATCGAAAGGTCGTGGCCGCAACCCCCGCCGTATTTATAGGTCATTGCTTCGTTAATAATGGTTTCGTAGATGGATTTGATAGAGTCATCTTTAATGGCGACCACATAGCAATTATTCAGGGTCGTGGTAATATCATCCCGTCCGGCGCCGTGCATAATGCGTCCGCCGGGGACGAATTTGAAATCTTCCAGAACGGAAAAGAAATTGGTTTCCCATACAGCGCGTAACCGCTTGGTTTTCTCTACGGAAGCAACGGCTTTGGCCTGTCGTTTCCAAATGTCCCAGGGGTGTTTTTCCCAGGGGGCTAAATATTTATTCTTTAAAACATCCGCGCCCAGACTGTCGCCTTTATAATAATTTTCGAGGCGATATTTATCGGGAACGTCATCTTTGGATTGGGAACGGGCCTGTTGGTTCTGAATGTTAAGGATGGTTTCCTTAACCAAGGGTTCTATCTTCTGTGTTCCGGGCGGTGTTACGGAGAAATCCAACTCAATTGCTTCTGCCATAGTCGTGTCCTTTGGTATATGTGTTACTTAAAAAAACTTAGATAAAAAGAAGGCTGGCAAGTGAATCAGCGATAAATCGCTTTGTTGGCGAAACGAATCTATTGAGGGATTAAAACACAAGCAATATAAAAAGTGAAAGTAAGCGGTTTCTCGACGAGAAAAATCTTTCCGAAAATAGTTATCCACAATCTATCCACAATGTATAAACCCAAAATGTTTGGCTCTGATTTCCCATAAATACGGATAGAAAGGGCGTTATTGGAATTCGGTAAAGTACCACTGTCAGGATTTGTCCTAATTGCCGGTTACGGGTTGGGTCGAATGGCGGCGACTTCCCGTCCGGGCAATACGTTGATCGCTAAGAACCGTTGCCGCGCGCCGATTAAAAGGGGACGATTTCGGCTATCGGCGAAGGGCCGGGATCGGTAAAATCTTTCAGTTTTAATGTAAAACGCTGCTTCGCCTCCGTCCGGATTAATCGGAATCCGGACCTATAGTGAAACGTGTTTTGTTAATAAAAAAGATGTAAATTTGGGGTGATTTGCGGGCGTCGTATAATGGTTATTACCCGAGCTTCCCAAGCTCGTGACGTGAGTTCGATTCTCATCGCCCGCTCTTAAACCGAACCCCGTCGGTACGTTGCCGACGTTGCCGTTTCGACGGGGTTTTGCATTTATTCACATCTTAAAGTAAAATGTGCCGAATGTCCAAATTTGACCAAATCTGACCATATTTGAACGGAAACCGGATACCGATTTGACGGATACCGGAAAAATATAACGCTGAATATGCGCGTATTTTTAAGTTTGTCGATACTTCTGTCGAATTCCCGGAAAAACGTTCGCAGTGGCGTAGATAGGCGGCATAGAATTCAAATGGGGGGGTAGTTTTACAGAAAATCGTAACCAGCGATGAAACTGGGGGTAGGTGGTTAATAGGAGTGTCTGGGGTGAATTTTATTTTATTGACATTTCTCATTTCAAAAGCATAGAAGAGGTTTACAAATTCATCTTAATTGGGGCT
>JAADGP010000151.1 GCA_013152315.1 FCB group bacterium | reverse complement strand
ACTCGATCTCACTTTTTGCTTTACGCAACCCGGCGGTGTCTACCAGTTTAATGGGAACGCCGTCAATAAACAGAGAAACGTCAATCGGATCCCGGGTAGTGCCGGGATGATGGCTGGTTATGGCCCGGTCTTTTTCGGAAAGCGCATTCAACAGGGTTGATTTCCCGACATTGGTTTTACCCACAATCACAACCAAAGCTCCGTCGGTTAATAAGTGTCCCTGACGGTATGAGCGGATCAGCTTGTCAATCTCCTCCAATAGAGGGTCTAGAATAGAAAAAAGGTCGGAACGGAGGTTTGGCATTAATTCTTCTTCCGATATATCCAGCTCAAATTCGACCAAAGAAAGGGCTTTAATAATACCGGTTTTTAAGGCCTCGAATTTTTTAGAAAGGGAGCCTTTCAAAAGGCGGAAGTTTAAAGCGGTACTTTCTTCGGATTGGGAATGAATGAAAGTCGCCACAGACTCGGCCTGGATTAGATCCATTTTCCCGTTCAGGAAGGCCCGGCGCGTGAATTCTCCCGGTTCGGCTATACGCGCTCCGTAAAAGCAACAGACGGACACAATTTTTTGTACGACGATGGGGTTCCCGTGGCAGGATATTTCCACGACATCTTCCCCGGTGTAGGAATGGGGGGCTTTGAAAAAAGTTACCACGGCGTCCTCGAAAGGAACCTTGTTTTGATCAAAAAGAGTCGCCAGGGTGGCCTGGCGGGGTTCAAGACAAAAGGACGATGTCTTGGGTTTTTGTAATAAAAGAGAGATTATTTGTTTGGTAGAGGGACCGCTCAAACGTACAATCGCCACCCCCCCAACCCCGAAGGGGGTAGCTGGGGCCACGATAGTGTCGCCGGAGGTCATTTTTTACGATGAGGCTTTTTGTTTTTATTCTTCTTAACCGGTTCGGTTATTATCGGCTGGGAGGACAAGAGTTTTTGCTGGAGAATCGTTAAAACGTTGAAGAGCGTGTAATAAAGGTTCAAACCGGAGGGAAGGCGATAGAAAATAAAGAGAAAGACAAAATTCATTACGTACATCATGGATTTTTGCTGACCGGGAGCTTGCGTCGGGGTCATTTTTTGCTGTAACAACATCGTAATTAACATTAACAGAGGCAGGACATTGATGGGGAACCCGCCGATCACAACCAGAGTGTCCGGCGCGGAAAGGTCTTTAATCCACAGGACGAAAGGAGCGCCACGCAGTTCTATTGTGGAGCGAAACACCTGAAAGAGAGCAATTAACAAAGGCATTTGCAACAGCATAGGCAAACACCCCCCCAACGGATTCACGCCGTATTCCTTGTATAAATCCATGGTGGCTTTGTTCAGCTTTTGCGGGTCTTTTTTGTATTTCTCCTTTAAGGCCGCCACCTTGGGCTGAATCGCCTGCATTTTTTGTGTGGAAAGGTAGCTCTTTTTCGTAAGCGGATAGACTACCAGTTTTACCATGATTGAGAACAGGATAAGGATAACACCGTAATTCGGAATTATTTTGTGGAGGTAAACAAGGAGCGCGAGCACCATCCGGCTGATGGGCCGTATTATGGTCCAGCCGAAAGTCATGGTTTTTTCCAGGTCAACGCCAAGGGCTTTTACCCGGCGGTACTCCAACGGCCCGAAATATAACGTAACCTCTTGTTTTTTATTGGATTCTTGCTTTAGTGCAACATTGTATAAAGGTATCCCGTCTACCTTTTTGCCGCTGACCTCAGCACCGACGGCAGGTTCTTTCGGTATTAGGGCGGACATAAAATATTTAGTGCGGACGGCTACCCAGGCCGTTTCGCCGGGCATCTTTCTGAGCGGTGCCTCGTCCTTTTTAATTTTCGTGTCATCGTCGATTTCGCCACCCTGGTACACATAAGCCTTAAAGTAAAAAATATCACCCTTCAGGTCTTTTTCCGTGGGAGGAAGCCCACCGTTCCAGGACAGGCGAAAAACCCTTTGAGAAAGCTCATCGCTGATAGCGGAAAGATCTACCTCAACATCAATTTGATATGCTCCGGGATGAAAAGAGAGTGTTTTCGTAATCGTCCGGCCGAAAAGAACGGTGGAAAAACGCAACGTTTGAGTACGTACCGAAGCGTCAATATTGGTTTCCGATCCCAGGAATTGCCAGGAATTATTCAGGACAAAAGGATCGCCATCCAAGGAAGTAACACTAATTAATAAATTGTTTTTATTATAGTTGCTTATGAGTTCAACAGGCAGGGTGTCCTGCATCGCGTATTTTTTTAGAGAATACGATATAAAAGAACCCCCGTTACGCGAGCTAACGACAGCGGTAAAGAGATCGTTTTGAACATTAATAATCGTTTCCGGAACTTCGGTAATGTCAGTGGCGGTAAAAGGAGCAAGGGCTTCCTGCTCGCCCGGTTCCTCCTGGACCTTGGGACGAACGGGAGTTGCGGAACGTTCTTCTGGTTCTTTCTTTGTCTCTTTCTGTATGGTTTGGGTGGTGCTTTCCTGCGGTGCCGGCGCGAACTGTTCCAGATAAAAGGGTGTTATTATTAACACCAAGGCGATTAACAAAAAAGCAATAAGGGTATTTCGATCCATTATTTTACCGGGTCGTAGCCACCGCTATGGTAAGGGTGGCACTTGGATATTCGAACGATAATTAACAAGACAGCTCGATTAAAAGTTTTCGTTTTCAAGGCCTCAATCGCATAGGTGGAACAGGTTGGATGAAAACGACATTGGTTACCAAGAAGAGGTGAAAGGGTATACTTATAAAGATAGATTACCGCCACTGCGGCAAAGCGCAGTGTTTTGTCTATGAAAGATATACATTTGTGAACAGGTTGAAGCACTAAGCGGACAGAACTTTGCGTCCCCTCTTCCTTCGGCGGCGCAATACTTGTTTTCCGCCGACAGAAGACATGCGCGCTCTAAAACCGTGCTTATTTTTCCGTTTTCTATTACTGGGTTGATAGGTACGTTTCATTTTCTTTCCTTTTTAAGCCCGGAAAAATACATTTTTATTTTAATACGAACAAAGAAAATAGAAGGAGAATTTTTGTGGAAAGGACACGGTTAAAAGAAATAACAAGGTTTGCAAAAACACCTTTGAATCGTATGAAAATAAAGGTCTAAATTATCGAAAGAATGGATGTGGACAACTTGTGGATAACTTAAATATGAATCACGAAACCCTCTGGTCTAAGACGAAGCAGCAATTAAAACAATCCCTTCCGGATCACGCGTACAATACCTGGTTCGACCCCATTTCATCAATCGCATTGAACGACGAGGAATTGGTGCTTGAGGTTCCGAATCAATTCTTTTTCGAATGGATTAACAGTCATTACAAAGCAACGATTGAGAGCACGATTAAAACGGAATTCGCTTTAAATCTGGCTGTTAAATACACGGTTTCACCGGGGAAAACGTTACCACAGACAAGTTGGGATGAAACAGTAGAGCAAGTTCCGCCACCCGTGCGCCGGGAACAACCGGTTTTAAATCGAAAGTACACTTTCTCTTCTTTCATCGAGGGAGCAAATAATCAATTTGCCAAGGCAGCGGCTTTAACGGTAGCCGAATCACCGGGACAGCACGCCTTTAATCCGCTGGTTATTTACGGTGGTGTCGGTTTGGGGAAAACTCACCTGTTGCACGCTATCGGCAACCACATCCTGGCAACCAAACCAAAAATAAGAGTTATTAATTCTTCCAGTGAAAAGTTTACCCAGGACTTCATTTCCAGCATTCAAAAAAACCGCACGGTGGAATTTGCCAAACAGTATCGAAAAGCGGATATCCTGCTAATCGACGATATCCAGTTTTTTCAGGGAAAGGAACAGACCCAGGAGCAGTTTTTCCACACGTTTAATGAACTGTATCAAGGGGGAAAACAAATCGTTCTGACCGCCGATAAATACCCAGGTGAAATGAACGGGCTGAAAGACCGTCTTTTGTCGCGGTTCCAATCCGGTTTATCGGTTGACATTCAACCCCCGGATTTTGAAACCAGGGTTGCCATATTAATGGAGAAGAGCGAAGAGAACGGACTGGATCTGCCGTATGAAATAATAGAATTCATTGCCGCCCACATCAAGAAAAGCGTCCGCGACCTGGAAAGTACGATAATTCGCTTGTTGGCCCACTCTTCGCTTACAAACCGTGAAATCGATTTGCAGTTGGTGAAAGAGGTCGTGAAAGAGCGAATCGGAAATTATATTGTTTCCGATCTGACAATCGAGGATATAGTGCAACGCGTGGCTGAGGTCACGCATATTTCGGAAAAGGATATCGTCGGCCCCAGCCGGAAAAAACAAATCGTCGAAGCCCGCCAATTGGCCGTCTACCTTTGCCGGGAAATATTGAACGCGTCTTTGGTAAGTATCGGGATTTACTTTGGCGGTCGTGATCACACCACGATTTTACACGCCTGTCGCACAATTGAAAAACGGTCACGGACGGATCAAAGATTGGAAAATCTTGTCGCCTCAATCAGGCAGGAACTCACCCTCGCGATAATTTAGGAATAATAATCCGTCAGCTCAGGAATAAACCGGTGAAACATGAGCCGGAACAACATCTTAAGAGCGAAAACGAAAGCGCGAAAAACCGGTATTATTTTTTTCATTAACAGTGGAAAAACCTTGACATATGAAGGAAAAAAAGCGTACACTTTTTTAGTCATTCTTCAGAATGATTATATATGATGTGTAAACAAACAAGGAGAAAAAAATGCAAAAAGGTAGTGTAAATAAAGTTGTATTAGTAGGTCACCTTGGAGCCGATCCGGAAAGTCGATACACCACAGCAGGGAGTGCGGTTGCTACGTTCAACCTTGCCACCAATGAATCCTGGAGGAATTCGGACGGTGAAGTGGAAGACAAAACCGAATGGCACCGTTGTGTCCTCTTTGGGAAAATGGCGGAAACGGCCAATGATTATCTGAAAAAAGGTCAATTGATCTATTTGGAAGGTCGTCTGCGCACCCGCTCTTGGGAAGATAAGAACGGAGTAAAACGCTATACAACAGAGATCGTTGGCGAGCGCTTTACCATGTTAGGTGGGCGCCGCAGTTCCGGTGAAGATGCTGTGCCTGTTTCCGAAGTAAAGGATGCCGGCGACGAAGATTTGCCGTTTTAACCTGGTAATTCATTCGAAAGGTTGAAAATCCCGATTCTTTCGGGGAATTAATCACCCTTTCCCCGCACTCTGCGGGATTCTCGATGAGCCGACAGTGATCCTTGTCGATGTCGGGGTTAAAAAAGCGGAAAATCCGGTAAAAAGGGAAAGGGGCTTTTGGGCCCTTTCCCTTTTTTAACGCGAAGAAAAAACATACGGTGCGTTTTTTCCGTTTTTAATACAAATTCTCAAAAGCGCGAAAAAAGGAAAACCTCGTGTTTTAATCACTAAACCGGATTTGAATCGACGTTCGTTGGACAGCTGGGTTCAGGAAAGAATTGAAACCGGCGACCTTTTTAGCCGTTTATATTCTGTTAAATGTAAATTAGCCACCACATTACATAGCGAAGACAACGAACAACGTGGAGAACTCCAAACGAAACAAACTGGAACGATACAAACCGCGCCCGAAGTGGGTGCGGTATTTCCTGGGTTACTTAACCCTTTTTCTGGGAACACTGCTCTTTAAAATAAAAATACGCGGCTGCGAGAATATTCCCAAAAAAGGCCCATTCATTGTATCTGCAAATCACTTCAATCGTCTTGACCCGGCGTTGCTTGTATACGCCCTGCGGCGTCCGATTAATTTTCTTATGGCCAGCGATCAAACAGTTGAGAGTTATTTGATGTGGGCGCCCTGGTTGTACGGTTTTATCCCCACCAATCGCACGCGCCTTGCCCCATCGACAATTAAACAAGCGGTTAAAGTCTTAAAGAAACAAGAGATACTGGGGATTTTTCCGGAAGGAGTTTCCACCGAAAAGGTTTTACGCCCGGCGAAAAACGGAGTGGTATATCTCTCCACTGTTACCAAAGCACCAATTTTGCCGGTAAGCATAATCGGCCTGGATAACATGCTTTCAAAATGGCGTCGTGGTGTTCGCCCGACCGTTACGGTTTGCATTGGCAAACCCTTCGGTCCCTATACGCTCCCGAAAGATCGCAAGCAGAAAGAAACAGCCCTGAGAGAAATTGGCGTTGAGGTCATGTGTCGGATTGCGGCTTTAATGCCGGAAAAGTTCCACGGAGCCTTTTCCGGCCATCCAAAGATCAGAGATTATCGTTCTGAAAATCGCTTACGGATTGCCTCTTCGTGATCCGATACAAGCCGGTCAGGACCAAAGCTCCGCCCAAAACGACATTCACGGTAAGTGGTTCCCGGAACAAAAACCAGGCTAAAGCGGAGGCAATGACAGGCTCACCCAGGGGGACGGAGGCCACGATGGTCGGACGCACATATTTAACGGCATAACTGAAACTTGTGTGCCCCACAACCGTGGGGATCAGGCCCAGCAGGAAAAGCCACGTAAAATCCCGGGCGGAAAAAGCGAAAACCGGAGCGGAAAAAGCAACCGCGACCAAAAGAAGCGTGATGCCGGCAACAGTATAAACCAGTCGGGAATAGATGATTGTCGCCGTTTCCCGGCGAATTTGCTCGGCCGTCAGTAGAACAATTGCCATCCATAAGGAACTGAGCAAGGCCAGAAGATTTCCCAGCCGGTTACCTTGCGGAAAATTCAATTCAAAACCCTGGATGAGCATTGCGCCAAGGACGGCGATTATCAAACCGGTAAGCACATCCCGGTTCCAGGAGCGCTTAAGACCGAATCGTTCAATCAGCGCCGTAAAAACCGGTGCCATAGTAGCCAGGATAGTAGCATTGGCCACGGAAGTCAATTTTAATGCGCCAAAAAAGAAAGCGAAGTGAAGCCCCAGAAAAATCCCCGCCAGGACGGTTTTTTGGGCGTTTATCCGGGATATGGCTCCCTGGGGTTTAACCGCGCTGAACCCCCACAACAAGCAACCGGCGGTAGTCATTCGCCAGAAAGCGATTACCACCGCCGGAACGTCCGGCAAATAACGGGCAAAAATAGACGACAGACTGACGGATACCAGCGCAACAATCAGCAGAATAACCATTCGCAAGGACATTGGTATGAATTTACGTGTTTTTACGGGAATTTATTGAAAGGGCGAACGGAATCAGCAAAAAGCAAATATCACGCAGTCGCGGTGTGTGAATCGGAATCGTTGTAACGAATAAAAGCGTACAAAAAGAACAATAAACGGAAAAATTCCTTTGTCCGGAAGAACACCCCCCGGTCCGTGGATATTTCCCGGTGCTCGTACAGGTACGAAATCAATAAATAACTGTTTTTCAGAGCGGCGGCCAGCTTAATGGACTCCGTGAAAGGCGACATGGAATCGTTTGCCCCGTGCATAACAAAAACTTTCGTGTCAATCCGGTGGCACCATGTTTTCGGGGAAATATTATCCAGGTCCGGTTTGCATTGCTCCCGGATCAGGGCGGTTATTCGACGTATCTCGGGGGTCGGTTTCGATTCCAGTAAGGCGTCTGCCAGGGCCCGTTCCTTTCCGGTAAGTTTTTTCCTTTCCGCGTCACTTTCCTCTATGAGGTCTTTTACTCTCAGAGCCAGTAGACGTTGTACATTGTCCGTGCTGTAACCCACGTCAACCTTACCAAGAAAATTGTGGAAAAGAACGATAACACCCCATTCGTTGGGCGTTATTGTTACCGTTTTACCGTTTATCGTCATTTTACCCGTTAAAAGAAACTCGAATGCGGTGTTTATGTCATAAAAAGAGCCGTAAACCAAAACAGACTTTGGCGGATGCTTCCGAACTTCGGGATACAGCACCATTTTTAGCGCCAGGGCACCGCCGAAACTCATTCCAATAAAAGCTATTCGTTCAGGATAAACGTCATTACGACGACGCGCCCATTTGTAAAAGCAAACCATCCAGGTTAATAAATCTTCGTTGATAATTAAATCTTTCAGGGGCGGAATACGGGGAATAAGAACAAGATAACCGGCCCGTGCCAGAGCGCCACCGACAAGCTTCATAGCCGGGTGTTCTTCCGCGAGTGGAGAGGCACCCGGGTAAATAATGATTGTTTGCCGAAGAGGCTTTCCGGGACAAAAGATTTTCACGGGAGTGGCTTCACCCTTTGGTCCGGGATAAAACGCGGTCTTTTCAATACGATTTTCGGTACCGGATTTTGAGGGTCGCACAATACCGACCAAAACGAGAACGGCGCGGTAAAGGGCGGAAAATCTATTCAAGAAAATCCCGGTGTTCCCGCGTGTGAAATTGTGCTTTACGTAAGCGAATCATAGTGAATAAGCCTGGCGTGAATCGGGTAATATCCGGAAATAAAGCTATTTACAGCCACGATTCAACGTACTCATTTTACAACAAATATGTGCGTTAAGCCGTTCCTTTAATCGCGGTGGTGCGAATATCTTTCAGAACGGAATGCAATCGTAGTGCTTGGATAATAAACGTTTCCAGCCGGGCTTCTATGACTTGCGGGAAGGGGTTCCCGTCACTTTCGATTGCCAGGAAAGGCAAATTGTTGATTCTGCGTGTTACCAGGTCCGTCAGCATATCGTTTCTAAACGGCAGGACATGTTCACGGTCCATTTTCAGGTTAAGAATTGATTCGCTGAGGCGATTCGGCATGCAGCCGAACGGACCGATAGCAATCGCGCCGCAAAACTCGTCGCCGACTTCGGCCAATGGCCCCCCAATGGTAAGAATCGCTTCGCCGAGCAGGCGCGGGGAAATAAATCTTTTCCCGGCGTTAACGATGTGATCGATATCGATCAGGCGCGGCAGATACCACCCCGATTCCGCCATGACTCCCTTGATTTCCTTCTCGGCCTTAACCATGATATTGTGCTTAATTTTGGTTTTTATGCGACTTTTAAGGTCCGCCCGAAACAATCCGAGATCGTTTTCTAACAGCCAATCGACGTAATACACCCATTCGTGAATGGGCGCGACGTGCGACACGATGCCGTGAGCGGCCAGGCGCTCCGGTAACCAGCGCCGTGAAATCCCTTCTTTGCGGACATATATTTCGCCCACAATCAGGACCTGCGGAACCTCCGCCAGGGGTGTTTTTTGAGGTATTTCCTTTAGGGTTTCGGAAGCTTGTTTTATGGCTTCGCGGAAAACGTCCTGTCCCTTTTCAAGACTTCTGATAATATCAGACCAAATATCGCCCAGTTTTGCGAGTGCCTTTTCGGGATGAGCGGCAATTACCAGCATGGCATTATGAATATCTTCGAAAATATCGGCAATGACGATGGCATTCCAGTTGAGCAGTATGAACTCCCGACCGAGACCACCGTAACCGTCCTTGCTGGAAGGTGAGAAGAAAGTTACGTTTTCGATTTGTTGCTTGATAACCAGGTCCTGCATGAAATCCCGGTATTGCCCGAAACGGCAGGGACCTTCAGCCGTGGGATAAAAGAAAACGGTAATTTCATCCGCGGGTCGTTCCTCACGAAGGTACTTCAGCATGGCGCCGGAGGTCAACTGTAAGGGCAGGCATTCTTTGCAGGAGGTGTTGCCGCGGCCGATTTTCAGGTGTTCTTCGTTCGCCGGTGGAAGAACCAGACTCCGAATACCCTTACTGCGGTACGTGGCGGCGATGGCCTGGGAGGTGAAAGGGTTAATCGAAGCAAACACGAGCCGCACCCGCGGATCGAACAAAGTAACCGTCTCACCTTCGGAAGTGATGATCCGATACCGGCTTTGTTCCAGTTGGGATCTGGTCGGTATGAAGGATGGGAGAGGTTTTTTATTTTCCTTTTTCAGAGACTGCAATTTCCGGTACCGGGCGACGATGTCCAGAAAAGCCTCAATTCTTGTTTCCAACCCGGCATCGGCAGTATGGTTGTCCAATTCCAAAGTCAGGGAAGGTTTGGAGCCCATAATATCCCGGAAATACCCGACAATAAAGGAATCGGGACCGCAGGAAAAGTTGGTTATGTAAGTTCCGAACAACTGGGGGTGTTCCCGTACCGCCGAGGCGCCTTTCAGATTGATTTGCCCCATTGACCAGTACATGTGATCACGAACCCGGTATTGCCCGAGGTCCAGGAAATCCACCGGTATAATTGAAATGCCCCGGGAAGCGAATTTGTGGGGGATCCCCTTGTTTGCCTCCGGCACAAAGGCATTGTAAGGACGACCGAACAAAACAATGCCGATCCGGGAGGGATCCT
>JAADGP010000016.1:10422-11938 GCA_013152315.1 FCB group bacterium | reverse complement strand
CCACATCCACCAGCGTGACAAACCGGTTCGGCCGCGCCACGAAACGACCGGTAATCAACGGTCCCTCAATTTTCACCGGAAATCCCTCTCATATTCACCATGAATAGTGCAAAAAGTACACCCAAACAGGTAATTGTAATAATTCAAATTACAGACGGGAAATCAGAGGGGCTCTTTTTACAAACCACGGGCAAAACAAATTCGTCTTTTTATCGAACATTCCCACTCTTACTTCCAATCCTTTGATATTTTTTTCATAATATCGTTCCGATTGCATTATTTCGGTTTAAAATCCTTAATTTTCTTCCCCTGACTAAATAATGTAAGGACTTACTGATGCCCCTTGTCCCTCGTTACATTCGTGATTTAGCCCGCTACAAACCGGGGAAACCGGTTGAGGAAGTTCAGCGGGAATTGGGCCTCAAGGAGGTCATAAAATTGGCTTCCAACGAAAGTTCCCTGGGGCCTTCGCCGCGAGCTTTGTCCGCCATGCGCGAAGCCATGGAAAATGTCCACCGCTACCCCGATTCCGCCGGTTATGCCCTGCGAAAAAAACTGGCCGAAAAATTCAACGTAAAAATCGACAATGTGATTCTCGGCTCCGGTTCGGAAGGGATCATGTCCACCATTTTGCGGACGTTTTTATTGGCCGACGACGAAATCATCAGCGCCGCCGACTCATTCATCGGGTTTAAGGTGTTGGCTAAGTCCACCGGCCGTAAAATCCACTGGGTGCCCATGAAACAACACCGCTATGACCTGGAAGCAATGACCAGGCAGATTAACGAATATACCAAGATAATCTATATCGCCAACCCGGACAACCCCATGGGGACTTACATCACCCGCCGGGAATTCGATACCTTTTATGCCCATGTGCCGGAACGGGTTCTGATTATCCTGGATGAGGCTTATTACGAATTCGCCCAACACCTGGAAGATTTTCCCGACTCAATGACCTATCGTTATGACAACGTGATCACATTACGAACCTTTTCCAAGGCCTACGGCCTGGCCGGTATCCGTATCGGTTACGGGTTTGCCCATGAAGAACTTATTCTCAATCTGATAAAAGTGAAGGTTCCTTTTGAGCCATCATACCTCGCTCAGGTGGCCGGTTACGCCGCCCTGGATGATCATGCTTTTTTGGACAATATGCTTTCCATAAATCAATCCGGGATGCGATTTTACCGGGAAGCTTTCTCCGAACTGAATATCGCTTACATTCCTTCGGCCACCAATTTTATCACCACCGTTTGGAAATCGGCGGAACAGGCCGCTGATATTACCAAACGATTACTTGAAAAGGGAATTATCGTGCGTCATCTGGCCTCTTTCGGATGGCCCGACTGCATTCGCATTTCCATCGGTCTTGAAAATGAAAACCGCAAATGCGTACAGGCCCTGCGGTCGATTCTGCAATCAAAATAACTTTTCGGTGAATATGTTTCCAGGCGCAACGGATTCGGGGAAAATACTTCTCTTCCATGACGGATATATTCGATGGAAACCAACC
>JAADGP010000016.1:0-10344 GCA_013152315.1 FCB group bacterium | reverse complement strand
TGAAAAAAGGGGACTATATTGTTGATGTCCTGCGGGCGGCAATCTGGGCCAAAACCAACCGGAATCAATCCGAATTCCTGGAAATTCCCACCAGTCTGAAAAGAGCACTGGCGAATTGGAACCATATCCTACCCCAGTTGCAACGGCTGATTGAAATAATCCCCGACACCAATTTGAATTCCTACACCGCTAACGAACGGCCGCTGGCATTTAAGGAATCGGACGTAATTCTGCTGCCACCCGTTCCGGATCCCGCCACCTTTCGGGATTTTAACGCTTTTGAAAAACATATGCTGGCGATGCGCCGACAGCAAGGATTCAAAACGGATGCCCTGTGGTATCAAATACCGGTTTTTTATTATTCCAACCCCTGCACTTTCTACGGACACAGGGCGGAGATTCCCTATCCCGCGGGAACCAATGAATTGGATTTTGAACTGGAATGGGCCGTTATCATCGCCAACGGCGGGAAAAATATTACCCGGGAAGAGGCCGATCTGGTTATCGGCGGATTCACTATCCTGAATGATTGGTCCGCTCGCGATTGGCAACGGGAGGAAATGCGGCTGAACCTGGGCCCGGCCAAGGGCAAGGATTTTGCCACCTCGGCGGGGCCGTATTTGGTGACGCCGGACGAATTGGCCGATCGCAAAAACGGCCAACAATTCGATTTGAACATGACCTGCCGCGTAAACGGCAATTTATTGTCGTCCGGGAATACCGGCGATCTTTATCATTCCTTTGCCGCCATGATCGAACGGGCCAGCCGGAACACTCCTCTGCTCCCGGGAGACTACATCGGTTCGGGAACCGTAGGATCGGGGTGCATCCTGGAATTGGGCCCGGAAAATACCGGCGGCTGGTTAAAACCGGGAGATCTGGTCACAATGAACGTCGAACGACTGGGAACCCTGGAAAACAGGATTGTGTAACCCGAATTTTCAACCAAACCCGGACCCAAACAAAATGGTAAACGAAGAACCTGGGAATAACCAATAACCCCCTTTAATAAACGAAGACAACTATGATTATAGATCCCACACAACAAACCTACAAAGCTAATTACAAATTGCTCACCGGGGCGATCGTTCCCCGGCCGATTGCCTTTGTTTCCACCGTCTCCGCCGAGGGAATCAGGAATATCGCTCCTTTTTCCTTTTTCAACGGGGTTTGTTCCAATCCCCCCACAATCATGTTTTCCCTTACAATCCGTACTACGGACGGCAAGGAGAAAGATACGCTGGTCAATATTCGTGCCACAAAGGAATTTGTGGTCAACATCGTCAGCGAGGATTTCGCCGGGCAAATGGTGGCCGCCGCGACCGAATATCCCTCCGAAACGGATGAATTTGAAATGACCGGTCTTACACCCGTACCCAGTGAAAAGGTGGCGCCTCCCCGCCTGGGGGAAGCCCGGGTCAGTTTCGAATGCCGGCTGAACCAAATCGTGGAAATAGGGGACGGAACCCCGGGATGCGGATTTATTGTTATCGGAACGGTTGTCCTGTACCACATCCGGGATGAGGTGTACCGGGATGGCCGCATTCTGCTTGAAAAACTCCAACCCATCGGGCGGCTGGCCGGACACAATTATTGCCGCGTGAGCGACATTTTTCAAATCGTCCGAAAAATCAAGCCGGATTCAAAATGACTTCTTCCGCTCTGAAATCGCGAATTTACCAGGCACAATGTTTCGGCAACGTGGAGCCAATTGAACACATGGTGCCCTACCCCAATCTTGCCGCCGTCCCGGAAGGACAAACAATAAAATTCAAAGACCGGATATTGTACGCGGCTCCGGGAATCACGAATGGTGATTTTTGGAAGCAAATACAACAAACCGCGGCCTGGTTGAAACAACTCGGAATCCACCCTGAAGATCGTGTTTTGTCGTACAACCTCCCGTTCCCCCAGGCCGAAATATTGGCTTTCGGTATCTGGACCTTGGGCGCTTCCTTAGTCCTGGTGGGGGATGAAGACATCGATGCGGCCGCGAAAGCCACCCAACCTAAAAAAATTATTTCACGGGCGGAATATTCCTACCCCGATTGTATTGCGCAATACCCGGACACGTTTGTCGCCAACGCCCGACCGCTTCTGCAGGATGAAGCCCTGATTTACTGGGACAAAGGCCGGGGAATACGATTAAGCCACTACAATCTGCTGGTAAACGCGAACGGCGTCCAGCAGGGTCTGGATTTGGAAGAAGGACAGTCGCTCCGGGTGGCCCTACCCCCGTCATCCGTTGCCTGGGTCGTACTACAGGTGGTTTTGCCATCATATGCCGGTCTCACCCTCACCACCGGCACTGCCGATTTAACGATCGGACTGCCGGGCCAATTTACGCGCTCCGATTACATCGTTGATTTTTCCTGGCAGACGATTCAAACCGAAGACCCGCCTCACCTGTTCATCCTCCCGGAGGCCGGCGGCGTCCTGGCGATTAATAAAACTCCGATCCATTTAATGTCCTTTAAACAGGCGCGCGGGCAAGTGGCAATTCGGGGACATTCCGTGATGATGGGATACCTGAACGATGATGAGAATGAGATCGCCTTTACTGAGGGACAATTGCACATCCGCCGGGGAAAACCGGCGGAGAAACCAACCTGAGCGGAACGAAAGCTACATTACGTCCCTTAACAGTTTCGGAATTGTCTCAAATTGTTTACGAATCAACGGCGTTCAGTACTTCTTCGGCGTGGGTTTTGGTTTTGACCTTCGGCCAGCTTTTGATAATGGTTCCCTCTTCATCAATGAGATAAGAAATCCGACGGATTCCTTCATACTCCCGGCCATACAGCTTCTTCGGTCCCCAGGCATGGTAAGCTTTTAACGTCTCATGGGTTTCGTCGCAAAGCAACGGGAATTGAAATCCGTTTTTTTCGACAAACTTCCTCTGTCGGGCCGGAGAATCGGCGCTCATCCCTATTATGGCAATGTTTCTTTTTTCAAACGCGGGGAATTCATCCCGGAATCCCTTTCCTTCCACCGTTCAACCGGCCGTACCCGCTTTGGGGAAAAACCAAAGGATAACTTTTTTACCCCGGAAATCACTTAAGGCCACTTTGTTGCCGTAAGCATCCGGCAATGAAAATTCCGGCGCCTTAGTACCTGTCTCTAACATACTCACTCCTTAGTTATTGTAATTCCAATTTAGCCTTATTCAAGCTATTTTGCTGTTCTTTTACAAATTGTGAAACGTGAAACGTGATGCGTGATGTATGATGCGTGTCGGAGCGTAGCGGAGACCCCGACGAAGCGCAGCGGATGTCGGGGATACGTGATGCGTGATGCGTGAAACGTGACGAGTTGCTGATCGAAACGGGCTTTTTGTGATGCCCACGCGCTATTTTCACGACACTTATTTTACAATAATTAAACGTGTTGCTCGCCTTATTGAGTACAAATACCTCTTCCTTCAAATAAATCGGGGCGTATGATCGGGACAACCAATTCTCACGGTTCACGCGTTGTCCGCCTACCGGCGTATTTTAAACCCGGTCCCTTAGCCTGTGCTTTATTACATTTTACAATAACCGCTTACAATCTACTGTTTCTACAATAGTTACCTTATTGAAATTCATCACTATTTTGTCTTTTGATCGATATTGATCGTGACCCAAGGCAAACGTGCGTCCTTTTGTTTCAGCATCTCATAGACCGTTCGGATACCGGTTTTTTGCCCCCGCCAGACCAACAATCGCCGGGCTTCTTCAAAGGTCACCCAACGATAACGGCTATGTTCATTTGAAAGCATTACCTGTTTCCGCTCTACCTCAATTCCAAAAACCGGTACCAGGTTCACCTGATCATTATGCGCTTCGTAAAACATACTGACATGATCGGCGGTAAATATCCCGGCGGGAACCAATCCGGTTTCTTCTTTCAATTCCCTCACCGCCGCTTGCCAGGCGGATTCCCCCGGCTGAATTTTCCCGGCCACACCTTGCCACAACCCGCCATAGTTTTTATTTCGTTTACGTTTTAACAACAGGAATAAAAAATCGTCGTCCTCTCTTCGATAGACGTACGCATCCACAATCCTGATTACGGGTTTGGTCATTAGTACGAATTGCCCCATTTCGTTAAAAATTCCCGGGCCCAGGTTTCGAAACGTCCTTCCCGAATTTCCCGCCGCATGGTCTCCATTAATCCCAGGAAAAAAGTGAGATTGTGGAGCGTCGCCAGTCGCAGCCCGAGGATTTCATTAACGTTTAAGAGATGACGCAGATAGGCCCGCGTGTAATTCCGACATAAATCGCAGGAACATTCCGGATCAACCGGGCCGAAATCCGCTTTGTATTTTCCATTGCGGATATTCAATTTCCCGTTTGTCGTAAACAATTGCCCGTTCCGCGCGTTCCGGGTAGGGATCACGCAATCAAACATGTCGATTCCAAACCGGACGGCCCGGACCAGGTCATCGGGTTTCCCGACTCCCATTAAGTAACGGGGTTGATCTTTCGGCAATAATTCATCCATTAAATCGACCGTCTCAAACATGGCGCCCTTTTCTTCACCCACGGCCAGGCCCCCAATGGCAATTCCACACGTGGCGTAGGGCACGACAATCTCGGCGCTCTTGCGCCGCAAAACCGGAAACACGCCCCCCTGAACGATGGGAAACAATGTTTGTTGCCAGTCGTAGAGGGAAGGGTTCTCTTTTAAATATTCAACACACCGCCCAATCCAATCGCCGGTTCGTTCCACGGCCTTATCGATGGTGTGGATATCCGCGTTCCCGGGCGGACATTCGTCAAAGGCCATGATTATATCGGAACCTAAGTGACGCTGAATTTCCATGGACAGTTCCGGACTCAGGAAATGGCTGCTGCCGTCGAGATGGGATTGGAAGGTTACGCCGTCGGCGGAAATACGGTTCATTTTAGCCAACGAGAAAACCTGAAACCCTCCGCTGTCCGTAAGAATGGGCCGGTCCCAATGCATGAACCGGTGCAACCCTCCGGCGTCCCGTATGAGTTTGTCCCCCGGGCGCAGATAAAGATGATAGGTATTGCCTAAAATGATCTCGGCCCCAATACTTTTAAGTTCCTCCGGAGCCAGGCTTTTCACGGCGCCGTAAGTGCCGATCGGCATAAACGCGGGCGTCCGGATCTCACCATGCCCGGTAGTAAGTATTCCCGTCCGGGCGGACGTATTCGGGTCACTGTGGGTAATCGTAAATTTCATTTTATTCCTGAACCGGTAATTTTTTCTACAATGAACCTTCCGTGCCGTTTCTATCCTGATTAATTCATTAGAAATGAATTAATCACCCTTTGGGCCGACGGCCCGGACACGTCGGGGGCGTCGGGGTTAGCCCCGATTTTATCGGCCTTCGGTGAATAATTCATCAGCATAAGTCTGATGTATTCGTATTTAATTGTTTCATAGACACTTAGCATTCCTTTCCTTTTTGCTGATGAATTATTCAGACTAAAACAACGCGTCAAACACCTCGCGTACCGCGGTGACCGGTTGGAGTTGTATTCCTTTCAGCGCGGATTTCAGATGGTTTACACTCCCTTTGGGGATGACCGCCCGGCGGAAACCAAGCGTTTTGGCTTCCTGTAAACGTTTGGCGATATTACTCACCGAGCGCACTTCGCCGGCTAATCCCACTTCACCGATCAAAACCACATCCGGGGGAATTACCTTATCGAGCGCGCTGCTGGCTACGGCGCAAATCACTGCCATATCCGCCGCCGGATCATCCACTTTTAATCCCCCTACCAGATTGACGAAAACATCGCGTGTTCCCATCACCATCCGTAATCGTTTTTCCAGCACGGCCAACAGCATGGACAGGCGCCGTAAGTCAAAACCGTTCACGTTTCGCTGGGGCGTCCCGAAATTGGCATTGGACACCAGGGCCTGCACCTCCACCAAAATCGGGCGTGTCCCTTCCAAAGAAGGGTAAATGGCCGAACCCGGCACGTTATCGGTGCGTTCCGCCAGAAAAAGTTCGGAGGGATTGGTTACCTCCTTCAAACCCTCATTCACCATCCGAAAAATACCGACCTCGTTGGTCGCTCCGAAGCGATTCTTCACCGAGCGCAAAATGCGATGGTCATAACGCTCATCCCCTTCTAAGTAGAGTACCGTATCAACCATATGTTCCAGCATTCGCGGCCCCGCAATTATTCCCTCTTTGGTGACGTGCCCGACGATCAAAACCGTAACACCCCGCTGTTTGCAGGTCTGCAATAATTGTTGTCCGCACTCCCGAATCTGACTGATCGAACCGGGCAATGAATCGACCGTGTCGCTGAAGATTGTCTGGATCGAATCGACGATAACCATTTCCGGTTTCAGCAAATGTATTTGTTCCAGAATACGTTCAATTTGATTTTCGCTGGAGAGTTGCAGATCTTTGGTTGTTATTTTTAACCGGCGGGCCCGCAGGGCGATCTGATCCTCGCTTTCCTCGGCGGAAATATATAACGATGACACTTTAGCCCCGGCAACGATTTGCAGGGCCAGAGTGGATTTCCCGATCCCCGGGTTGCCTCCCAGGAGGATCAGGGAACCTTTAAGGAAACCGCCTCCCAACACGCGGTCGACTTCTTCCATGCGGGTTGAAAATCGAACCATCGGTTGTTGCAGCAGAATTTCCTGTAAATCACTCGTTTCCCGTGGATTACGACTTTCACCCCGGGTTTTGGTCACCCGGAATTCGCTCAGCGTTCCCCATTCCTTACAGGCCGGACATTGCCCGAACCATTTCGGATAATCAGCTCCGCAAGCGGAACACAAATACGCAGTTTTAGCGGAAGATTTGCTCATATTCGGGCGCTAAATTGGGTCGGCGGCAAGGGAATGTCAAGCGCTAACCCGGAGATTCTGAAAACCAAACCATGCGGGAGAACAACAATCAAACGGAAATCTGTAAATCCGTTGTCAAAAGAAATAAGAGCAATCAAATACCGTTCGTCTTTCCGAACCCACTCCCCGGCTTTCAAAACCGGGACTTACCAGTCCGGTCCTAAGGAGAATATGTATTGCGGACGTGAATATCCGCCGTCGGGATTAACATCCCACGCGGTATCGATCCTTAACAGGAAATACCCTAAAAATATTTTAACTCCCAGCCCGAAATTGGTAACGAAGGGCGACGATCCGGGCGGTAGCCTCCCACTGTATTTTTGCTGCAGTATTCCCAAATCGGAAAATTCCTCCTTTTTATCCCAGGCCGCGCCCACATCGAGAAAAGCGTGACCGCGGATGTTTCCGAAAATGGCTTTCAAGGGAAAACCTAACGCCAGGTAGTTAATGAACGGAAACCGAAATTCGAAATTAGCAAGGACAACATTCGTTCCGAATCGTTCCGCGTAACGCGATCCTCTCAAAGGGGTGGCATATTCGGTGAAATAAATATCTTCCAGCAGGGATTCATTCGTCGTGTCCAGGACGACTTCTCCGTATTGACTGCGATCTTTCTTTCCGTCCGTTTCTCCGAGCCCGAACAACCAATAGTCGGTACCTCCCAGGAAAAATTTCTGGGCGTTACGCCCCACACTCTTGCCCAGCATGATCCGGGCGGCGATCGTGTAATCACGACCGATACGATAATATTTCCGGGCATCGAATTTAAACGTCTGGAATTCGATTTTCGTATTCCCCCAGCCGGGACTGACACTGACGGAAGTGTTTTGCCGAAAGCCGTCCACCGGTCCGGTAAAACCGCTCACGCTGTTATCAAAGACCCAACTGATTCCCGGGATCACGACCGAAAATCCCTCCTCACTGACCACAAGATACTGATTTGAGTAGGGAATTTTTTGCCAAACCTGATAATTGATTGTGTGCAAAGAAAAACCGTAATCAATCCGCATAAACCGGTTAAACGGGGTTGACATGAAAGTCCCTAACCCGTAATGCCGCAACCGGGCCAGGTTGAAATATCCGATGGAGAAAAAATTAGCCGTCTGGAAGGCGGTAAAGTAATAATCGGTACGATGTTTTAAATACGCGTAAGAAAAATAGTAATCACTGTTTTCGAGGGTTAACACCATCTCTGTCCCTAACGAGAATTGATGATCGCCCAAAATATCGCTCCAGGCAAAATAGGTCATCCCCTGCGTCCCAAACAGGTTGCTGATATAGAGGTTGCCGCTGATCATGTCCAGCGTAAAACGGGTTTTGTAGGGTTGGGGAACATATTCCCCGGAGGTGCGCGTCGTGTCCTCAATTTCCTTTCCCGTTTCTTTGGATTCGGTAAGAAGGGGAGCGTTATACTGGCTGTACTGAGGAGCGAATATATAAGTGGAATAATCCCCGCTCGGCTTGCTGTTGCTGGGCTTTCCCCGCCGTTTGTCGGCCCGCAGGTCCTCCAGGGATTCATCGGCGTATTTCGCGCGGTTAAGAATATAATTGGTGGGCTTAACGTCCTGCGGTTTCAGCAATAAGGGATTGACAATGCTGTAAATATCCCAACCGCGATCACTGTAACCGGCAAAGACCAGCAATCGGTCATCCTGCGATAAACTTAATTGCTGAATACCGGTTAAAACATTCGTAAGTACGGTGGTTTTTCCGGAATCCAGGTCGGTGGAAAGGATGTTCCAGACACCGTTGTAATCGGCGGTATACAACAACATGTTTCGGGTGTGAGACCAAACGGGATAATTTTCATTATATTCGGTATCCGTGACCCGCGTTACATTTTTGGTGGAAACATCGACAATATAAATATCCATCTGCGAGTAATCGTGATTCTGGATACCCCCTTTGAGATATTCCCCGGTCTTGGGATTGTATTCATTTTGCAGAAAATCACCGCGATCGGAAACAAAGGCAATCTTCGTGCCTTCCGGATTCCAGACCGGCTCCGAATCCGAAAATATATCATCGGTGAGGTTGACCAGTTCCTTGGTCTTCAAATCATAGACATATATATCACTGGCATTCCCCACGTTACCCACAAAAGCCAGTTTCTTGCCATCCGGGCTCCAGACAGCGGTAAATAATCCGTCCATTTTAAAGGTTATCATTTTATTTCGTTTTTTCTTCCTGACGTCGATCAGGTAAAGCGCGTCCTGTTTTCCCGACTTGGCAGCCAAAACGATTTTTTTTCCGTCCGGTGACCAGGATATTCCCGGCTGGAGCCATTTTAATTCCTCGAAATCGATCGAACGGTTTCCTTTAACTAAGCGCTTGATTTCCTTGCCGCTTATGGCGTCGATTAAATAAATATCCGCGTAGCCCGAGCGATCCGAAAGGATGGCAATCTTGCTGCCGTCAGGCGAAATCGCCGGTGCGATATTATAATAATTCCGTTTTTTCTTATGATCCGTCAGACGCTTGGCGATGTCTTCGATCTCATCCCGGCCCGCCACGTCAGGCCAATATTCTTTTTTAAGATATTTATTCCACTGTTCGGTTAAATCGTCAAAATCCATGCCCAGGGCCTGTTCGAACCCCTTTTGCGCGTTTTGGGTGCGTTTCATATCCTGGAAAATTTCGCCGATTTTTTCCCGGCCATACTTCTCGGCGATAAAACGCCACACCGACTGCCCCCCCTTATAGGCCATATAATAATCCAACTCTTCCACACGAGGTAAATAATCGTGGATTGCCAGGTCACGCATGATCATGTCCGCCTTGGTATCCCAATTGGTCGAAAGAAATTCCGCCAGCCCCTCATTGACCCATAACGGGATCCGTAATCGCTGCCGTCCGGAAATTATGCTCTGAACCGATCCGCCATAAATAAGATCGTTAATCATGGCATGGACCAGTTCGTGATGAATAACATGCCGGAATTGGGAGTACGATCCTTCAAAGGGTAACACCACCCTGTTTTTGAACATCTCCGTCACTCCGCCGATTCCCTCAACCATATATTCCCAGGTGACGTTGGTTTGCTGGAAATCATTATGGGAATTATATACGATAATCGAAACCGGCTTTTTTAATGTCCACCGCAAATGCTTGGAAATCTGTTCATAGGAATCCTCGCCGATGTCGGCCGTAAATTCCGCGAGCGGCAATCCTTTGCCGTAATAATAAATATCAAAATGGGGTGATTTTATGAATTTCCAGTCAAAGGAATGGTATTGCACCTTGTTTTGTCCAAATGACTGTCCATACATCATTTGGAGCATGATAAAGGCCATTATTAAAAGAGATTTTATCTTCACACCTACGGTACGCATTTCAGGAACACCTGTTCCTCGAGATTAGTTATAAAATTCACTATTGTCAACCTTTAGCCATAGCCCACGAAATTATTATCGACAGCCTCGATAAAAACCGGGAATCGGGGCCTTCCGTAAACGCGTAATTTCGGAAAATCAGCAACGCATTAATTTAGCTGAAAACAGGTAAATAAAGGATAAC
>JAADGP010000096.1 GCA_013152315.1 FCB group bacterium | reverse complement strand
AATCTCCCCGGGGTATCCGGTACAAAACCATATATGTTGGTCATCAACGATTGCGATATCCTTAATATTCAATGCACTTTCGCCCGGTGGTAGAATTTCCGTCCACAGGTTTCCGCCATCAACTGTTCTGTAAATTTGTGTTCCACCGGCGGTGTGGATGGCCAGTACCGATGTATTGGTATCGCTGGCCGCAATTGCATAACCGGCATCCCAATCCGCGGGCAGGCCGTTTGTCTGTTCCACCCACTGGGCATTAACCAATGCCGGAATAACCAGTATTCCCAATACGGCGGTATAGGCTAATAATTTTCCTGAGATAGACATGAACTTGCGAGCCCGTTCTGCGGCCTCCTCCGCATTTTCTGCGAACATTTCAGCTCTCCTCCAATAGTTAATTTTATTATCGGTAAAAAGTATATAAGGCAGATAAACAAAATCAAGTTAAAACCAATTGAGAACAACGTCAAAGATATGCAGCAGGAATTTTATCCGTCCTTATTTGAGCACCACCATTTTCCGCACGTTGCGAAAATTACCTGTTTCAATGCGATATAAGTATACACCTGAGGCAAGATCCTTTCCATTGAATTTGACTTCATAGATGCCCGCCGGGCTTTCCTTATCAACCAACACAGCGACTTCTTTTCCTAACAGGTTGTAGACTTTCAGCACCACCCGCCCGGGGTCTTTAACGCCGAACTGAATCGTAGTTTCCGTATTAAAGGGATTGGGATAGTTATTATTCAAAAAATTGGAATTCAGTCCCGTTGAAGGGGTCTTTTTGGATTTTAACTGACTTTGGGGAATGATTTCTTTTGGTTGTGATTGGGATCTCCACCTCAACTGCGCTACGGCTTCGCCCATATTTTCATAGTACTCCATTTTTATTGAATATTCCTGCCCGGCTGTAAGACGGATAGTTCCACTCCATTCGGAAGCGGCCTGATCGATCCATTTATTGATTAACAGTTGATTATCCACCCATAACCGCACGCCATCGTCGGTGGTTGTATAAAAAGTATAGGTTTCCGAAAAGAAGGGCGTGACTGTTCCGGTCCATCTGACGGAAAAATTATCGGTGCCGACCTGGTTCCCGGGCCAACCGTTACCCCAATTAAAATCTATTTGCGGATCAATTTGAATTTTAAAGAAATAATTAAAATTCATTCCCTGGTAGTATTCAGCTTTCAATCCATCACCGTTTGCCGATTTTCTAAAGAGCGCACTAATGGCGTCACTTGAATCATAGTCGGTTGCAAAGGCTCGGGCTTTAAGATTCATTGTCTCTGTTAGCGTAATAGGACCAGCATAAAGAGTTGCCGATTGAGAGGGCTCCGTGCCGTCAAGAGTATAGTAAATGTCAGCATATGTCGGTTCCGTTACGTCTATAACGACTTCAACACTATCGGTAAAAATTCCTCCCTCAGGCGATATTACCGGATTGCTGCAGATCAACCTGGGCGGAGGGGCGTTCGCCGAGAACTTTGTCACAATGACTCTTTCCGTATCAACTGATTTGGATGGGACGGAAATTATGATCACCTCTCCATCGGGAGATCTCCCGGTAACATTGAAAGGCATGGCGCTTTCTTTTCTACCAAAATACTTAAAAGATACGGTTGCGCCATCAACGGTTATTAAATCGGGATGCTCGGACCAACCGGCAGGTTTTCGTAAACGGACAACCCAGGAACGGCTTGATAAAGCCCCCGGGTATGTTCCCCGCGCAGGTTTAATTCGCACTGTTATTGTCTTTGTCGCATTGTCCACGGTTGCTTCAAAATCGGTTTTGCGATAACCGCCGGACATATAGTCATTGCTGATAGCATCATCTTCATATAAAGTTGCGTTTGCCGTTTGACTTGTGCCGGGGTAAACATATAGGGTAATCGGGTTCCATACCTTTTCACTGGAGTACTGCATATCGGGCGCCAAAGGAACGATTGTTCCTTCTTTGACAAACATCGGTATTTGTTTCAGGGATGAAAGGGTCACGGTTATGACTTGCGGTCCGCTGATCACATCTCCCGTCCACAGATTAATCCAGTTCCCGGGTGGAATCCACATTTTTCTGCTGTTGCCGGAAGTCGTAATCGGAGCGACCAAAATCCCTTTCCCTAACAAATATTGATCGTTGCTCTCGGCTTCCGAATAACCCGGATAATCCAGGTCGCAACGTTTTATGATCGGCTCGCCGGTATCGTAATTTTCCCGCGCCGCGGCATAGAAAACAGGCAGCAAACGCATTCGCATTTGCACATATTTCCGGACTACTTCCTCGGCCGGGGCTGCATATTCCCAGGGATCCCTGGTTACCCCCTTGGTACAATGCAGCCTGAAGATAGGGGAGAGAGCTCCGTACTGAACCCAGCGGATGTATTGTTCTGTTGTGGGTGTTCCCATGTGCCCGCCTAAGTCGGCGCTTACGTAAGCAAAGGGAGCAAAGACACCGGAATATACGGCATTCTTTACTTCATTTTTCAGGGACATATAGTCAGAACGGGTGTCGCCGGTCCATTGCATAGTATAGCGATGAGCGGCGATATCAGGTGCACGGTTGAGTTGTCCATTATCGATGCCGTCAACATTTGCCATAATGAGGGGTCGTCGGTCGGGATAGTAGTCCTGGGTAATCCAGTGGTATAGGTACATGCCGAACACTTCTTTGTTGATCCCGTCGGGAGGCCTGATACTGGTATACCAATTTCTATCATACCACCAGATATCCAATCCAATATCGAATTTTCCTCTCAACCCGCGGTTGCGGTATGCCACTTCAATGGGATCCAATGCATCCGCTTGGGGTTCCGGATGGTCGTTGAACATAATCCTGACATGTTTGTTGTGCGCGCTGGTGAGAAAACCCGGCATGTCCGGAAACAGGCTGGTGTTTACGTCATACCCGATAGAGGCGCCGATTCGCCAGTCCGTATCAACAACAAACACATCAAGGGGAATGTTTTTCGTTCTGTAGGTATCGATTTTGTCCAAGGCTTCCTGCTGGGTGTAGGCATAATAGCGACTATCCCAGCCCCCCAGGGCATAGAGCGGTATTAACCCGGATTTTCCGGTCAACTTCAAATACTCGCTTCGTAGCTTTCGACCATCTCCCCCGGGCAGGAAAACATACACGTCCGGGGCATGGTTGGTGAGATCCCAACCATTAACATCATAGTCCGGACTATCTGCCGGGGCCACGTTGTAACCCCAGGGGGCCGGCACATAGCGGGGAGCGTCCGCAAAGGCCCACGCTTCCGTAGGGGTATTGGGGTGGGGGATCCACACGCGATTATTCGAAAAGAAATCAGTATCAGCAGACGGCATAGCCCAAAGTTCGGTTCCGTCCGGTTTAGTAATCACAATTCCGTCGAGGGATTGAGCATCGGAAGGGACTTTCACCGTGAAATCAGACGTTTTGATTAAAACATGGCCGGCGATCGATTCGCTGGTCACATAGGTCCCCGGCCAGTTTGTGCGCCCGGTTATATGGAACGTTTTACGATCCTCAAATAATCCGTTGGGTCCCTTTTGTTCTATACGTACCAAGGTCGGTGATAGAACCTGGACCCTGACATTCCCGATTACTTTTCCTTGTGTTTGCCCAAAGATAATAATCGGGCTTAAAAAGATAAGAGCCAGACATAATGAAACGGCTTTTCCAACCTGATTTATGTAATTCATTGCTTATTCATAGCAATTGTTGTCGTAAAGAAAACTTTACGATAATACGCAGGTATTGGCTGAGAACTGTCAGTGTTGTTTGAATATCACTACCCTGTCATTGTTGCGGGCGACCATGATTCGCGTTTCACCGGCGGCAGTTTGCAGGGGCTTGATTTGACGAACTTCTCCGGTAACAATGAAACCACTGTTTTGGAGACTGACCGGTTCGAAAGATCCGGTTCCGTCGCCAAGCAGCAAGGAGCCATAGCTGGCATCGTATCTTCCCTGGTCCGGAGCCACACCGGAGAAATTTCCACCCAACAACAGATCTTCATAACCATCCCTGTTAAAGTCATCGATTAGTATTGCGAATATGGGGGAGAACTGGGCCTCGACGGGCAATTGTCGTTCGTCAAATGTTCCGTCGCCGTTGTTCAGCAGTATGAGGGAAGCGAATTCGGTAGCCGTACGGACAGTGGCGGTTGCCAACTGTTCACGGGTGAAAATATCTTCGATGGATTGACCCGCGTAATCCGCGTAAGTGGGGTATTTGGTTCGCAGGGAGGGAACATTGGAAAGGAGCAGATCCCGCGCGGCGAAGGGATATGATTTTTCACCGTTATAGTAGGTGAGAATGGGTTCCGGTTTTCCATCGCCCGAAAAATCATTAATGAACAACCGAACCGGTTTATCTACTGTGGCTTTGAGAATTGAATTTAATCCCCAATTTCCCGCCACTATGTCCATTAATCCATCCTGATTAAAATCCGCCGCCGCCACGGCATTCCACCAGCCGTGAGTGTTTTGGAGCCCGTATTTCCGGGTAACGTTGACTAATTTGCCACCCTGATTTTCAAATATTGTCACCGGCATCCATTCACCCACAACAATTAGATCGGGATAGGAATCCTTGTTTAAATCCACCCACACCGCGTCGGTAACCATTCCCACCGCGGATAAATCGGGCGCGCGGGATACCGTTTCATCGGTGAACTTTCCCCGGCCGTCATTAATGAATAGATAACTTTTGGGAATGCTGCCGTATTCTCTGGGAACGGAGCGGCTGCCCACGAACAAATCCATATCGCCGTCATTGTCCATGTCAATGGGCTTCACGCAAGCGCCGTTGGTATAAAATTCCAATCCCACCCGGGTGGGGTCCGCTTTGCGAAAACGACCGTTTCCTTCATTAATGTAAAGCCGGTCTTTCAGGGGCTCCGCTTTTCCGAAGAATTCATTGCCTCCACTCACGACGTAAAGATCGGGGAGATCATCGCCGTTGGCGTCAAAAAACGCGGCATCCACATCTTCACTCCGGCTGTCTTCGATGAAAGCGGAATCGATGATGGTTTCGAATCCTCCTTGCCGGTTCTGTAAAAAGATACCACCCGGCTGATATTTCGCTCCGCCGAGGAATAAATCCTCCAGGCCATCGCCGTTAATATCCTTAACGGCCAGGGCCGGGCCTTCCGTGGATAAGAAATGAGGGATAAACGGTTCGCGGTTGAATTCAATAAATCTGTTTTCCTGGTGTGAATAGTCGAGCCGGACTTTTTTGGTTATATTCCGGAACAGGGGCTGCTGTTTGCTTCCGGATGAATAGGCGTAATGCTTTCCGGCGTCGGATTGCCGTAGCGTGATCGTCTGATTAACCGGGATATTTTTCAACACCTGGTATTCACCGGTAGCCCAAATAACTTCCAGAGAATCAAGATTGTCAATGTTTCCCAACCCGAAATTCAATATTGGTTCCACGGATGATTGAAATCCCCTGGTGGTCATTAATTGTTGAAAGAATATTTTATCCTGATAATGGAGCACGACTTTGGTTCCGATTCCAAACGTATTGTGGCCTTTTCCCGTTAATCTTTATCTTGAGGAAGTTGTTATTGTTTGGGGAGTCCGTTGTGTCCTGATACAGCATGTTTTTATAAATAACGGCCGGAGAATTGACGTTATTCACTACCAGGTCCATAGCGCCGTCATTATCGAAATCCGCGTACGCGGCTCCGCTCGAAAAACCGGGATCATCGAGACCCCATTCGGAAGCGCGGTTGACAAAAGATAGATTCCCCCGCGATTGGAAAGCGTAATTGGCTTCCGGTACACTGGGCATGTGCTGAACCGTTTCGACCAGCATGTCTCTTTCCAGGGGAGTGGGGTTCGGTTGAGCGAGGCGCATATCTTGCTGTATTCGGACTTCATTATTCTTAATGTAATCCAGATAATCCAAATCATTCCAAATCATTTGGTCGACGGAAAATCCCGTTACTGACAAATAGGTCCTTATTTCCATCGTTGTCCAGGTCCACAAAAAGGGGAGCCCAACTCCAGTCGGTGGCATGAATGTTTGCCAGTTGTCCGATTTCGCTGAACAAATCGTAGGGGACTTTTAACGCGTTATTATCATCGATAGCGGGCCCCCTGTTCAGTTGCAACATATTCCGGCGCAACTGGTGGTAATATCCAAATTGCAATTTAAGGTTGTAAATATCATAAGAATCGAAATTGACGGACGATTTGAGGATTTCTTCCTTTTCCGGTAACATATCCAATACCACGATATCCAGCAGGCCGTCGTTATTGAAATCGGCCATATCGTTGCCCATGGAGGAGTTACTTACGTGGCCCATGGAATTGGTTAATGCTTCCGTGAATGTTCCGTCACCATTGTTATAGTAGAGATAATCATTTTCGTGAAAGTCATTCGAAATATAAATATCCGGGTACCCGTCCCCGTTAATATCGCCGACGGCGACACCCAATCCATACCCGAGAATACTTTCGTAAATCCCCGCTTCCGTTGTCACGTCCACGAAGAACCCATCCACATTCTTGTATAATTTATCCCCGGCTTCCTTGTCCGTGATTTTCCGCAGACTGGTATCGCCGTACGTGTTTTTCGAATGCACCGAATGATTCAACAAGTACATGTCCAGATCACCATCCAGGTCATAATCGAAAAAGGCAGCTTGCCTTGACAGTCCGGTATGGTCGAGGCCGTATTTCCGGGCTTGTTCGGTGAATGTTAAATCGCCGTTGTTTATGAACAGTTGGTTTGCGCCTCTTCGGTCCAGGTAGTTCGACCGGCAAACATAAATATCCAGGAATCCGTCGCCGTTAACATCGGCCATGGTGGCACCGGTGGTCCAGCCTTGTGTTCCGCCGCCCACGCCCGCGGTTTCGGTGATGTCTTCAAATTGAAAGTTCCCTTTATTCAAATACAGACGATTGGAATTCATATTGGCTGTGAAGTAAATATCGGCCAGACCGTCGTTGTTTATGTCACCAACCGCCACTCCCCCACCATCGTAGAAATAGAGATAATTAATGCTGTTGAACAAAGGTTCTTCAACAAGGGTATTCTCAAAAGTAATATTGGTTTTTTCCGACGCAAGTTTTTCAAACAACGGCGGGATGGGGGTCTCCTGCCGGCAGGAAAAAATAGTACCTATCCAGAGGAGGATTAAAAAAGGTTTAATATTCATATTTGAACGTAATCCATTTATCTGATTCATTTACTTTATCACTTATTATCATGGTTGAAATTGAAGAGGAATTGTTTGCGTGCCACGGTAGTTGTTCCTGTGATACAAGTACGGGAAGGAGGCATGTCGGGATATTCTTAAATCGCTCGCTGTCATTTCAGGGTGAAAATAACCGCTTGATAGGGATATAGGATTGCTCTTTCTTCGTTTGCATCCGTCACGTCATAATTACTGATTTCAACATTGCCTACTTTAATTCCCGCCGGTAGTTGGTATTCAACTTTTTCAGTGGAAAAATTCAAAAGGACCAACATTTTACTTTTATCCAGCGTTCGCACGTAAGCGTAAATCTGTGGATGATCGGGAGATAGAAGTTCGTAGGAACCATAGACCAATACGGGGTTATCTTTCCTCAGCCGGATCATTCTCCGGAAATAATTCAATATGGAACCGGGATCGTTTTCCTGGGCGACAACATTTATTTCCTTATGGTTGGGATTTACTTTTATCCACGGTGTCCCCGAAGTAAAACCGGCATTGCGATTGTTATCCCATTGCATGGGAGTCCGTCCATTGTCCCGCGCCGACAGCTTCCAGCCTTCCATGTATTTGTCGGTGTCTTTCCCCATATTTTTCAATTGCTTGTACCAATTGATCGTCTCGATATCCCGGTAATCTTCGATGTTGTCGAAACGGATATTGGTCATACCTATTTCATCACCATAATAGATAAACGCTGTTCCCCGCATGCTCAGGAGAAAGGTTTGAAGTAGTTCCGCCGATTTATCGTGGTACTCGGGAGCATCGTTACCCCAGCGGCTTACCATTCGCGGCTGATCGTGGTTTCCCAGATAGATACTGCCCCAACCTTTTTTCGCAAACACGTCGCTCCAGCGGGTGTAAACATCTTTGAATTTTACCAGATTCCATCCCGCCGGGTCAGGTTGCTTATATCCCCCCGGCGCATATCCCAGACTCACGCCCTCAAAGTGGAAAAACAGATCCAGCTCTTTCCGGTCTTCATCGACGAATTTTAAGGCGTTATCGATGGTAACGCCCGCGCCTTCGCCCAAGGCCATAACATCGTACCGGCTCAGGACTTCCTCATTCATCTCCCGCAGGTATGCGTGGAGGTTTGGACCGTCGGCATAATACCTGCCCCAGATATCATCACCATAAATTTTTCGCAGTTCTTCTTCGGTTACCCGGGGGTAGGTAGTGTCTTTGGAAATGAAGGAAATTACATCCATCCGAAATCCATCCACGCCTTTATCAAACCAATTTCGCATCATGGTATAAATCGCCTGCCGTAATTCCGGGTTTTCCCATTTCAGGTCCGGTTGTTTGCGGGAAAAATAGTGGAGGTAATAGGCGTTTGTGGTCTTATCGTATGTCCAGGCATTCCCGGTCACGTCAAAGAAGCTTCGCCGGTAAGGAGGCACTCCTTTTTCAGCGGGCCACCAGTGATAAAAATCCCGATAGGGATTGTCCCTGGAACTTCGCGATTCCCGGAACCACCGATGCTCGTCGCTGCTGTGGTTTACCACAAGATCCATTACCAGTTTAATGCCCCGGTTATGCAAACCTTCCAGCAATTCGTCGAAATCCGCCATCGTGCCGAACTCTTCCATAATCGCTTCGTAATCGCTGATGTCATAACCGTTATCGGTATTGGGTGATTTATAAACGGGGTTTAACCAGATGATATCAACGCCTAAGCTTTCGATATAGTCCAGCTTCGAAATAATTCCGCGCAGATCGCCCACACCATTGCCGTCGCTGTCCTTAAAGCTTCGCGGGTAAATCTGATAAACAACGCCTTCCTTCCACCAGGCTCTTTTAATTTCCGGTTTCGAATCGTGACCGGTTTCAGCGCTGTTCAGTTCGCAGAAAATAATCATGAAGCCCAGAAGAACCGAAACCGTAAGCTTAAACATTTTTAAAAAGAAGCTTATGGTATGTCCACCTTAATTCCGGACGGACAGTTTTTATTTTTGTCGGCTTACTTAACATTCATTCCCCTCCTTTTTTCAAAAAATGCGGTTTCGGTTATTTCATACCTGTCTAATAACGAATATGAAACCCTGAAACATCGCTTTTGTTAATTGTTTTCAACCGGTCGGACAAATCAATGTTTTTGGCGCGGACCGGCGTCGTGGTGTAAAAATAGCCCTGTCCATTGTTTTGTTCAACGGAGGCGCCGACATAGTTGACGCCCACGGTATAAAACGATCAGGCATGTCATTCATTGTTACGAAAATTGAAAAGAAAGCGTTTAAAATTTTCGGTAGTCACTTTTCTCGTGTTATATGTCCGGAGATAAGCCAGGTGTTCTTCATCCGCGGGATACGATTTGTCCCGGCCGTACGGATAGGAACCCATACTGTGAAAGGGTAATGGCTCCACCGTTTGTCCGTGGGCCGTATTAAGATCGCCGTCCTTCAGCCAACCATCATTGTAAAATATAAAGTCTCTGCTCCAGTCGGAAGGTAACGCCGGAACCTGGGTCGCGTCGAATTCGACAGTAAGTTCATCTCCGGCGTTCATGATTATGTATTTGCTGTCCGATTCCAGGAGCAACGACAGCACATCGCCGTAGGCGGTATAAAAACCGGTCAGGTCTCTCCATTTTGGTTCCGTCGTGACGGTTTGGTAGTCCGGGATGTGCGGACTGTAAGGGGTTTCCCGGGTGACCTTCGAAAATCCCCGGTAATGCAGATCCGCTGCAACCGGTTTCAGACGGACATTCACTAGCGGGCTGTTTCCCACGTTGGTGGAATAAAAAATCTGGTCCCAGTAAATCTGCATGTTGGTACGTATCCGGATACGGTAGTCCTTTACTGAGGAGGTAAACTTATCGCTCAGGTTTACCACCAGGGTTTTGTTCTTTCCCTTGGGGAAACCAATATTGTTAATCACGGTTTTCCAGTTCCCCTGTTCATCGATAACCTGCAGGGAAGGGGGAATCAGGTTAATGGAACCGGATTGCGCCGTGTTTACGTTAATGCTGGCGTCGGTGGGGAACACCCAACCGTACAGGAAGAGAAAAACGCTGTCGGCCCCGGACAAATCTCCCAGGTCGAGAATAAGGTCGTGCGGTTCCATGATCCCCTGGTACCGGGTGGGGACAAGCGATGAGACGTATTTTTTATCCGGGTATGAAATTTCCCGCAGGACGTCGTTTCCGTAATTGTCCCGGGCGGATACCGGCAGGTGTCTTTTAGATACGGTGTAAATACGAAGCGGCGGGAAAGGGGGAGGAGTAAATTTTTCGTCAATGAATATGTCCACGCTGTCCGGGTGGTCAATAACCAATAGATTTAACCGGTCGACATAGGGGGTTTCCCACAACTCGCTGGTAAATTGCAGGGAATATTTCCCGTTTTTCGGCTTCAGTTTTTCGCCGGGAATTTTCAAATATTCATCGGTTGAATTAGCGAAAGCGTAGGACCGTTCCTTGCCCATGATTCCCAGGGGCATACCAAGGGCGCTGGCCCATAAAACGTCGGTAACAAACTCGTATTTTTTTCCGTTCCAACCGTATAACCAGGGGCAGGACCCCTTCAAAACCTGGTTTTCCACCACTGTTTGGTTGCGTTCGGGATTGAAGCGATTTTGGGGTACGCCGTTGCTCCAGACCACCCGTACCACGTCGGCACTGTCCCGGTCGCCAAGGCCGAAGTGGGCGATCGGATCGCTCATCACGCGCATTTGGTACAAAGTACCGGCTTTTACCTCCACCTTGGCACCGATTCCGAAATAATTATTTTTGCTGCTGCCGGTGCGCAATCCGGCCAACCGAACCACCAGATAATTATTGGCATTGCCCCCGTCATTGCGAAGCAGGTGAACAGTGTTCCGGAGTCCAGCCAGCAAAATATCCAGGTCGCCGTCATTGTCGTAATCAAACACATTTACCTGGCTGCCGGCTTCCAGGTATTCGGGCAGCAGCGAAGAGGCTTCCAGGAATTTCCCTTTCCCGTTATTATAAAACAGGTACAACCCCGAACGCTTTTGATCCGGATTTTTTGGTGTCCCCGTAACCAGGAGGTCCAGGTAACCGTCATTATCGGCGTCAAAGAAAACGGCATCGAGGCCCGAGATATCTCTGATAATTTCAAAAGCGCTGTCGGACCGCGTATCCCGTTCAAACGTACCATCGCCGCGGTTGCGGTACAATGAATGCCGGCCGCCGGACAGACCGGTTACGAATAAATCCAGGTAGGCGTCGTTATTATAGTCGCCCACGGCGACGGCGCCCGAATTGCCGCTACTCATCAAACCGGTTTGTTTGGTGAGGTCCCGGAAATAACTTTGCCGCAAATTATCGTAGTATCGGTTACCGGAATTCTGATTTGCCACGAAAAGATCGATGTCGCCGTCATCGTCGAAATCCCCAAATCCCACATCGCGGCTGATGACTTTTGCTCCGTCAAGACCGACCTCATCGGCGATTTCGGTGAATGTTCCGTCCAGGTTGTTTCGATAAAGCCGGTTCCTGGAATCGGTGGCGATGAAGAGATCCAGGTCGCCTTCAAGATCCAGATCGGCGAACACCGCCGCTAAGCCCCTGGAAACAGTCTTAATCCCGGTGGAAGCGGTAACATCCTGAAAGGCGCCTTCCCCGGTGTTGTGGTATAACCTGTCAGCCGTGGTATTGGTTATGAACAGGTCAAGATAGCCGTCGTTGTCGTAATCGGCAAAGATCGCGAAAATATCCCGGCCGGGATGGGAAATACCGGCATCGGTCGCTATATCCGAGAAGGTGCCATTGTCATTGATGAACAAATACTGACGGCTGGTATGTTCACCGGGCAACCACCGGGAAACAAAAATATCCTGATCACCGTCGCCGTCGAAATCGCCATGGGCTATTACGGTTTGCGGGTCATTATCTCCCGAAGTTGTCGTGTCGCCGGACGAAACAATATTCAGACCAACGGCGGCCGTTACTTCCGTAAAGTTGAGGGCGTACGGAAGGCCGGTTTGTTCCCGGACAGGCAGCGACACGTCAAGACTGAAACGATGGATGGGAGTACCGGTAAGCGGACCGCCTTTGCCCTTCAGTTCGTTGATCGCCGCCTGATAAAAGGCGGTTGATTTCAATATATTGTGGAACATGAGCGTGGGAACGAAAGCTTCTTCCGCACTGGCATTGCGCATGAGATCCAGGCTTTTTCTGAACATTTCCAGTGACCCTTCCGGCAGTCTCGGCAGGGTTTGCCGGATCGTTTCCATTTGCTGCACCGCGGCTCCGGCCTTTCCATTGCGCAATAACAATTCCACCAACTGCAGGCGGGCCACCACGTTTGCCGGTAAGGCGTTTACGATCCGGGTTAAGTAATCCTCCGCTTTTTGCCGGATATTCGGATCCTGTGCGTTGAAATAATATTGCGCAAGTTTATACAACGTCCGCACGTGGTTAGGATGGTTTTTTAAGGTGTTTTCCAAGGTGCGGATGGCCAGGTTTTTTCGATCGGTAATTTCATAGACCATAGCCAATAAGAGGCGAATATCGGGATTGTCCGGGTCAAGATCCACGGCTTCCCGCAACTGTTTCTCTCCTTGCTCAAGTTTTCCCATCCGTAAATACGTCAAACCAAGGTTGGCATATCCCAAGGGTTCGCGGGGCGCGATAGCGATTAATTTCCGGAATTCTTCGGCGGCATTTTGAAGTTTATTCTCTTCCAGGTACGCCAATCCAAGATTCCGCTCGATGAACATTTGTTTGGCGGTCTGGGGATCGATCTCCGCCTCTTTTTTGCATCCTGCCATAAAGACCAGGAATAGCCATGATAAAAGAATCAATTTCCTCATCATCGTATTAGTTAATCCAATTTGCTTTTTCAGGTAATCCGGATTTCGGAATCCCGATTTTAGAACCGATTCCGATAATCACTCGTAAATCCCGACGGTATTGAAATGTCCGTTTTGCCTAATGCTACTCATATCTTAACCCAAAACCAAAAGAAAACAGGGGATTTTCGGAGTCGTAGGGCACGTCTTCCAATTGTTTTTCCACCGCTTCCGGGGAAGAGGGCAATTCAAAAGGCAATTTTCCCTCTGGTTCGGAAACGCCGAACACCACTTCCAGGAATACCTCATCACTTGACCCGAAATCGGCAAGTAAACCGGAGCTGGCTTTCGATATTTCCGGAATTACGGCCGGTCTTTCCAGGGTGATGCCGATTATTGTCGGCTTTATGCCGGCCAACTCCAGTATCGGACGTTTTTCCCGCTCGGTAAAATAAAGCCGACCCTGGTGAAAGAAGCGCTCCAGGAAATATTCATTTCGCGTCTCGTACGGAGTATTCAGCCGCACGATAATGAAATCAGCCTCCCGCGGGTCGTTTACAACGGTTCCGAAATCGGCAGCGACTTCATTAGCGATATTCCTGACGTAAATTTTAGCCCCCGGTTTTAACGGTAAAATATTTCCGTTGTTTTTAAGTAATACCATTGATTTACTTTGCGCTGCTTTTCCTTTTTGCACAAATTCGGGTTTTCCGGCGATTCGCAATGCGTTTTGCGCATTAACATACGGATTGTCAAACAATCCGAGTCTGAATTTATCCCTGAGCAATCTCCGAACGGAGCTGTCAATTCGGCTTTCTTTAATTTGTCCGTTCTTAACCAATTCGACGATCCATTCCGGAGTGGATTCTCCGCCAAACTGATCACAGCCCGCGTCCAGTACCTTTTTGACTTTTTCCGGTATGGTCAGGGATTCCACTCCCCAACTTCTGCCGGGGCCTAATTTTGTATCGGAAATTATATTCCAGTCGGTACAAACGACTCCGTCAAAACCATATTTTTCGCGCAATAGCCCGGTAATAATGTCTTTGTTGAATCCGAAAGCCACGTCTTCACTGGTTTGGCCCACGGGAATACCGTAATACGGCATAATCTGAGCCGTGTTGGCGGCGAATGCGGCTTCGAAAGGAATCAGGTGATAGTCAAAATTATGGCCGGGGTACACCTGTTCTTTGCCATAGGGAAAGTGTGGGTCTTCTCCGTCCTTTTGCGGACCGCCCCCGGAGAAATGTTTGGTCATGCAGGCAACGCTTTGGGGGCCTAACCGGTCTCCCTGAAAGCCAAGGATGTAGGCCCTGGTCATCATCGCGGACAATTCCGCGTCCTCACCGAAGGTGCCGTTAATCCGGCCCCACCGCGGTTCCGTGGCCAGATCGGCCATGGGGTGTAAAGCCAGCCTGATTCCCACGGATAAATATTCCTGCCGGGCGATATCGGCGAATTCTCTGACCAGAAGAGTATCGCGTGTGGCGGCCAGTCCCAACGGCGTCGGCCATTTTGAGAAGGATGTCGTGGGCACATTGGCGCCGGGATTTTCCCGGGCGGCATGCCGGGGATCCGATGCCAGCGTGACGGGAATACCCAAACGGGTCCTTTCGGCGAGTTTTTGAATGCGATTGTTCCATTCGGCCATTTTGTCCGCCGGAATATCCTGTACGGTATTAAAATGGTTCATTTTCAGTTTTGCCACCATTTCCGAATTCGTTTTCAGTACGAACGATAGTGGTTCCGATAAAAGAGGCCTCTCCATCAGGGATCCGTCGTCGTTCATACCGATCATGGCGATGAACATCATCCCGGCCTTCTCTTCCAGGCTCATTAGCGATAGAAGGTTGTCTACCCGGGTATCAATGGGCAGACGACTGTCTTCGTACGGATCCAGCCGGCCGTTTTTGTTAAGGTCCCGGTAGGTGAATCCGTTTTCGGTAATTGACGGAGCCGGGGGTCCCAACAGGGCCATATTGCGGGACGAGACGACGGAGTAGTATAAAAAAAAGATTGCCATACCAAGGAGCATCAGACCGGTTATGCCTGCCAACAGATACAACGGTATTTTTATTATTTTCCTCACATGCCTGTTCCTGTATTGCCCGGTTCCCGGAGTAAGGTATTTACATGACGCGGATTTAACGCCTTACGATTTCATAAACCTGGATCCGGTCGTTGTTCTTTGCGAAAATAACGATTTCCGTGTCACCGCCATAGGGAAGGGAAACCATATCCCGAACTTGGCCGGTCGAAGACAGACCGCTGTTCCAAATGGGTACGGAAGTAAAGCCACCGGTTCTGTCGCCTTCAAGCAGCGTGCCGTAGCTGGCATCATACTTTCCCAGTTGGGGTGGAACGCCGTAGAAATTTCCGGCCAGTAACAAATCCTTAAAACCGTCGGAATTGAAATCGTTGACCATGATCGCGTAAACAGGAGAAAATTGCGCTTCGAGAGGCAGCGGTTGTGCCTGAAATTTCCCGGCTTCGTTTCCATAGAACACCGTCGACGCAAACGTGAAAGCTTTCTTAACAACGGCCTTGTTCAGTTCTTCCCCGGTAAATATTTCAGTTATTTGTTTCCCGGCATAATCGGCATGGGTAGGGAATCTGTTTTTCAGATAAGGCAGTTGTCGTACCATATCCGGCCTTACGGCCAGGGGATAAAGTTTGCCCTGTTTATAGTAACATAATATTTGTTCAATCAATCCATTCCGGTCGAAATCGGAAATGTAGACCGTGGCGGGTTCCGATCGGGAAGCTTTGATTTTGGAGTTCTCTCCCCAATTACCGGCCACCAGATCAAGGTAACCGTCGTTATTCAAATCATTAACGACAATACAATTCCACCAGCCATTGGTGTTCTGTAAGCCGACCTGTTCGGTGATGTTTACCAGGGCTTTCCCGGTGTTTCGGAAAAGGGTTACCGGCATCCATTCACCCACAACCACCAGGTCCGGGCTTCCGTTTTTATCGTAATCGATCCATTCGGCGTCGGTTACCATTCCCACGGTTGCCAGTTCGGGAGCATATTTTTCAGTCACGATGGAAAAATTTCCATGACCGTCGTTTTCCAGCAGGTAGCTGGTGGGCGTCAGTCCGTATTTCCAGGGGATACTGCGGCTGCCAATAAATAAATCCTGGTCACCGTCGCCATCGAAGTCTGCGGCCTTGACACAGGAGCCACTGGCATAAAACCGCGGCAGGGCCTTGGTTGATTGGGTGAAATTTCCTTTTCCGTCATTAATATAGAGACGATCAAGAAGAGCCGGCGCGCGAGCGGAATACTCATTGCCTCCGCTGACCACATAAAGATCGAGATCACCGTCACCATCGGAGTCAAAAAAAGTTGCTCCGATGTCTTCGGAAATTTTATTCTTTTGGAAAACCTGTTCATTGGTGCTTCGGAACGTCCCCGATTCCGTCTGAATCAGTAATTGCCCCG
>JAADGP010000054.1 GCA_013152315.1 FCB group bacterium | reverse complement strand
CCTTTGTGGTCGGTTTCAATATCCGGCAGGAGCCGGCCCGCGATTTTTTCCTGACCGATGGCAAAGACAATCCAATCGGTGACAAACCGGACCGGTTCCCCGGAAACGGTATGTTCGGCATGGAGAATCAATTGTCCGTCTTTCGCACGCGAAATTTTCAGGGGACGGGTCCGTTCGATCATCCGGACGCCGGATTTTTTGGCGGCGTCCAGTTCATGACGATACCCCGGCATTTCACCCACCGTTCGCCGGTACACAATGTCCACCTGCGGAACACCCAGCAGGGCCAGTTCATGCGCAATGTCAATGGCGGTATTGCCACCACCGATAACAATTGCCTGTCGTATTCCCGCAGGCAATTGAAAATCAGGATCGATTTTGATTTTCCGGATCAGGTCCGTGGCGCCCCAAACACCGTCTTCCGTTTCCCCTTCGATACCGGGGAAACGATCTTTCCCAAGCCCCACGCCGAGAAACAGGGCATCGTATTCATCCCGCAATTGTTCCACCGACACTTCGCTCCCCACCGCTACACCGGTGCGAATTTCAATTCCCAAACGACGGAGCCATTCGATTTCCGCCAGCGCGTCCGGCGACTGCATTTTGTAAGGCGCGATCCCGGTGGTATTCAATCCCCCCGGGAATTCGTCCCGCTCGAACACCACTGTCCGCACCCCTTCCAGTGCGAGATAAGCGGCACAAGCCAGGGAAGCGGGGCCGGCGCCGATCAATGCTACTTTCCGATTCACCGGCGCTTTGGGAACAAAAAGCGCTTTCCCGCTCTCTTCTTCCCAACGGATCGCGCGTTCGGTGGCAAATCGCTGCAAACGACCGATATTAATGGGGCGTCGGTCATAATAGTTGTACACGCACGCTCCGGCACACAATTCTTCCACCGGACACACCCGGGCCGTGGACAGACCGAAAAGATTGACTTTAAAAATGGTCCGGGCCGCCCCGCGGATATTGCCGGTTGCTATTTTCCGGATAAACCCGGGAATGTCGATCCCCGCCGGACAAGCCTTTACACAGGGCGCGTCGTAACAGTACAAACACCTATTGGACTCAATCCACGCTTCCGATTCGGTGTACAATGGTTTAGCATCGGTGAAGCGGGTTTCCAAACGTGTATCGGGTATTTTCAAGGTTATTTCCAATTGTTGATTATCGTTTTTAAGTGGTCAGAGCTCTGAAAGCATCGTTAAGAATTCCAAGCGCGTCTTCCACGGCTTCCGCCGTCACGTTCATGGGAGGTGAAATCCGTACCACGTTCCCGGCCAGTCCACCCCGGCCGATAAGCAAGCCGCGGCTTTTTGTTTCCTCCATTAACCGGTCCACGGCCTTGGGATCGGGAGTACGGTCTTTCCGGGTTTCATCCACCACCAGTTCGAGGGCCTGCATGAGTCCCATGCCACGCACATCACCGATCATACGGGGGTATTTGCTCTGCAGATCTTCAAGACCGGCCCGCAATATTTCCCCCACCTTTACGCAGTTTTCCGCCAGGTGATCCCGTTGGACGATTTCAATGGTTTTATTGGCGGCCGCGCAACTGACGGGATTGCCGCCGAAAGTGGAAATGCTGTTTTTAACCAGTGAATCGGCGATTTCGCCGGTGGTAATCACGGCCCCCAGGGGCAATCCGTTGGCGATCCCCTTGGCCATCGTCATCATGTCCGGTTCCACATCATACTGTTCAATCCCGAACATTTTACCTGTTCGGCCAAAACCGGTCTGAACTTCGTCCGTGATGAATATTCCGCCGTACCGGCGAACAATTTCCGCCACGATTTTGAAATATTCCCGCGGCGGGGTAATGAAGCCTCCCACCCCCAGGATCGGTTCCACCATCATGCCGGCGATTTCACCGGTGGTCGTGGTTTTAATCAGCTCCTCCACGTCTTCCGCGCAGGCTATTCCACATTCTGGATAAGTAGTCTTCAACGGACAACGGTAACAATAAGGAGCCAGGGCATGTTTGACGGCGGCCACCTGCGTCGGCAGTACCCGCCAGGAGGAATGGGCGGTAAGAGATTGCGCCAGCAGGGAACGCCCGGAATAGGCGTGTCGCAAAGCGATAAATTCGGAATTCCCGGTAAACACCTGCGCCATCATCACGGCCGTCTCGTCCGCTTCCGTCCCGGAGGCCGTGAAAAAACATTTCTCCAGTTTGCCGGGCGTAATCCGGGCCAGGGTCTCCGCCAATTGTACCACGGACTCCACTTGATAGAGGGTGGAGATGTGGCTCAACCGATTGACCTGGGCGATGACGGCCGCGTTTACTTCCTCATTGGCATGCCCCACGGAAACCGTCAGGATTCCGCCGAAGAAATCCAGGTAACTCTTGCCGTCCATATCGGTGACACGAAGGCCTTTTCCTGCGGCTATGACCATCGGTTCCCGGTAATAATTCCGGATGGCGGGAAAAAGATGGGCTTTATGTTTCCGGCGAATTTCCTCGCTGTTCATTGTTTGCTCCTTGTTTGTTTCAGGGCGCGGTCAGGTCCCCGTAGGATTCCGGTCGCCGGTCGCGGTAAAACTGCCAGGTGGAACGCACTTCGTCGATCATATCCAGGTCGAATTCGGCCACCAGCAATTCATCCTTGTCCTCCGACGCGCTGGCGAAAATATTTCCCCGCGGGTCTACAAAATAAGAACTGCCGTAAAACCGGCCGATGCTCCAGGGTTTTTCTTCTCCCACACGGTTAATGCAACCCATGAAATAGCCGTTGGCCACGGCGTGGGCCGGTTGCTCAAGTTTCCACAGGTATTGGGAAAGCCCGGCCACCGTGGCCGACGGATTGTAAACAATTTCCGCGCCGTTCAAACCCAGGGCGCGTGCCCCTTCCGGGAAATGCCGGTCATAACAAATGTAGACCCCCACCTTCGCGTAAGCGGTCTGAAAAACAGGATATCCCAGATTGCCCGGACGGAAAAAATATTTCTCCCAGAATCCGGAAGTATGGGGAATATGGTTCTTGCGATACTTCCCCAGGTAAGTGCCGTCGGCGTCGAGCACCGCGGCGGTATTGTACAACACCCCGGGCTGTTCCTTTTCGAATACCGGTACAATCATCACCATTTGGTACTTTCGGGCAAACTCCTGCATGCGTTCCACGGTAGGACCCGGCACCGGCTCGGCCGCCCGGTACCAGGCGCTGTCCTGTCCGGGACAGAAATAGGGGGTCGTGAAAATCTCCTGCAAACACAGGATCTGGACCCCTTGTTTCCCCGCGTCCTCGATGAAAGGAAGATGTTTGTTAATCATTGCCTCCTTAATTTCGGCGATCGTTCCCTCGCCTTCCGTAAGCGCAATGCTCATCTGAATTAATCCGGATTTAATTATTCTTGGCACAGTTAACTCCTATTGCTATGATACTTATTCCAGGCCGCCGAACAATCCCCGTTTCAGGAATTGACCGTCGCCTTTTTTACCAACATATTCGCAATCCCGAACGATGACTTTCCCCCGGGAAATTACCGTTTCCGAGAAGCCCTGAACTTCAAATCCTTCGTAGGCGTTGTAATCCACATTCATATGATGAGTGTAAGGATTGTTCACGCTGATGGTCTCCTTCCGGTCGGGATCGAAAATCACAATATCCGCGTCGCTGCCCACGGCGATGGTCCCTTTCCTGGGGAACAACCCGAATAATTTTGCCGCCGCCGTGGAGGTTATTTCCACAAACCGGTTCGGAGAAATGCGTCCCTCAACCACGCCGGCACTGAAAATTAAACTCATCCGATTTTCGACACCCGGGGCACCGTTCGGGATTTTCGTAAATACATCTTTCCCCAGGACTTTCTGGTCGGCCATCCGAAACGGACAATGGTCCGTGGATACGGCCTGAATATCGCCGGTTTGCAGCCCGCTCCAGAGCTCCGCCTGGTTCCACTTTTCTCTTAAAGGCGGGGACATTACATATTTGGCTCCCTCAAATCCTTCTTCCCCATAATAAGATAAATCCAGGAATAAATACTGGGGACAGGTTTCCGCAAATACGAGCAGTCCCCGGTCGCGGGCCGCCGTTACCTGTTCCAGGGCATCCGAAGATGACAGGTGAACGATGTAAAGCGGGGAATCCGCCACCTCCGCGATGGCAACGGCGCGATGCACGGCCTCGGCCTCCATTAGTGTTGGGCGGGTAAGGGCGTGCCACTTGGGCGCGGTTTTCCCCTCCGCCAGCGCCAATCTCACGATTTCGTCGATGACAATGCCGTTTTCGGCGTGCATGCAGATCAGCGCGCCGATTTCTCCCGCCTTCCGCATGGTTTGGAATATCATTCCGTCGTCCATGTAAAGCACACCGGGGTAAGCGGTAAATAACTTGTAGGAAGTCACGCCCCGGTCAATCAACGTATCCAGTTCCGAAAGCCGGTTGTCTTCCATATCGGTAATGATCATGTGAAACCCGTAATCAATGGCGGCTTTCCCCTCCGCTTTGGCGTGCCATGTGTCAAGTCCTTCCAACGCGGAATGTCCTTTGGTCTGGATGGCAAAGTCGATGATGGTCGTGGTACCCCCATGCGCGGCGGCCCGGGTGCCGGTTTCGAAATCATCGGCCGAAACCGTGCCGCCGAAAGGCATATCGAAATGAGTGTGGGGATCAATGCCTCCCGGAATCACATATTTGTCCCGGGCATCAATGACCGTATCGGCCTCTATTTCCAACCCTTCACCGATTAGTGTGATTTGTTCTCCGTCAATAAATACGTCGGCAAGATAATCATCCGCCGCCGTAATGACGCGTCCGTTTTTAATTAGAATTGACATTGGTTAATCCTCAATTTAGATATTTCTTATTGCTAAAACGGTCCCGTGATCAGCCCGAAATTCCCGACAAAAAGAATGGCGGGCAAGGGATTCCCCGACGGAAATGGTGAATTCAATTACCGACCGAATTGGTGGAGTTGCAGGAAATTGTCTTTCGCATCTTCGGCTATTCCTTAAGACCCGGGGCTTCAGCCCGATCCAACTGCAAAATGATTGTTTTCAGCTCATCCAATTTGTTCTGGCTTCCGGGTTCCACTTTATTGTGGTTTTCTTCAACTTGGTCCAGAATTCGACGGAACTTTTCCCGGTGATGTCTCCGGTACCGAATTTGGACTGATTCCAACCGCCGAAGGAAAACGGTTCACGGGGTACCGGTACCCCGATATTCACGCCGATCATCCCGGCGCCGGCCCGTTCCGCCACATAGCGCGCAAGCCCTCCGGATTGAGTAAATACAGCCGCCGCATTGCCGTATTCCGATGCGTTTTCAATTTCCAGCGCTTCCTCAATCGTCGCGACCCGCAGAATGGATAATACCGGTCCGAAAACTTCTTCCCGGGCAACGCGCATCTCCGGCGTCACCCGGTCAAGAATGGTTGGTCCCACATAAAACCCTTTTTCCCGGCCGGGTACCGTGGCGCCGCGACCATCGACCAAAATTTCGGCGCCCTGTTCGGCGGCCTCGGTGATGTATCCTTCAATACGCTCCTTCGCGGCCCGGGAAATGACCGCGCCCATGTTTTCCCCGGGCACGATTTTCCGGGCTTCCGCACAGAGTTTTTCAATAATATTGTCCACTTCCCCCACCGCAATCATAACGGAAGCAGCCATGCAACGCTGACCACAACAACCGGTCATGGAAGCGGCCACATCGGAAGCGGTCATTTCTTCGTGGGCGTCGGGCAGGACAATCAAATGATTCTTGGCTCCGCCCAGGGCCAATACGCGTTTGTGATGAGCTGAGGCCCGTCGATACACAATTTTGGCTATTTTCGTGGAACCGACAAAAGACACCGCTTCGATCCCGGGATGATCGCAGATGGCTTCCACGGCCTCCCGCGCGCCGTGTACCACGTTGAATATTCCCTTCGGCAGTCCCGCTTCTAGTAATAATTCCGCGATCCGGTTGGCGCTGAGAGGTGTTTGCTCGGAGGGCTTCAAAATCATGGCGTTGCCCAGGGCAAGGGCATTGGGAATAGTCCAGTTCGGCACCATGTTAGGGAAATTGAAGGGAGTAATGCTGGCCACCACTCCCAGCGGTTTTCGATCCGAGCGACATTCCACACCGCGGCTGACCTCCTCGATCTCGCCGGCCGTTAACTGGGGCAGGGCACAAGCAAATTCGGTAACCTCCACCGATTTTTGTACTTCCGCCACGGCCTCGGTCCTGGTTTTTCCGTTTTCTTCCACTACCAGCGCCGCCAGTTCATCCTGATGCTTTTCCAGGAGATACTTATAACGGTAGAATACCTGGACGCGTTCCTTAATGGGTCTGGCGGCCCAATCGGGGAAAGCTTTCGCAGCCGCCCGCACGGCCTGGTCCACCTCCTCCGTCGTTGACAAAGGAACCCTGGAAAGCAACTCGCCATTTAACGGAGAATACACATCCAATAACGGACCTTTACCGGAATTCTCTTCTCCGCCGACGTGGTTGGATAATATCGAATACTTCATGCCATAACTCCAGTGTTTCTACCTGTTAGTTTGAAGACCCCCCAACCCGCAAATTTTCACATGCCTGGTAAGTTACGGGAATACCTGCACATTATCAAGGATAGGGGATGTCCCTTCCGGGAACCAAGAACCAAGAGCCAAATTCCAAGAGCCAAGAGCCAAAAACCAAATTGTGTAATGTGTAATCAATACATAGGTAACACTCATTGTGGAATCAACATTGACACTGATGATTGGTAAATTTTTTGGTTTTGGGGGACAAACCGGGTGGAGCCGATATTTTTCATGTTGTTTACAAGGGAACTTCGACCTACTATTGGGTAGAGAAGTTCACGGTCTGTTCAACTTTTGGGAATGAGCGTAAGAATGAAATTAGATTACGGGGAGATGCTCCGGGTGGCTCTTGAAGAGGCACGCCGGGGGCTCGCGGAAGGTGGAATCCCCATCGGCGCGGCGCTGTTCGATAATAAAGGGAATCTCCTGGGCCGGGGTCATAACCGCCGCATCCAGGAAAATGACCCGTCGGTGCACGGGGAAACGGATGCTTTCCGGAAAGCCGGGCGCCAGCGAACCTATGCGGACAAAATTATGGTTACCACATTGGCCCCCTGCTGGTACTGCAGCGGACTGATAAAACAATTCAACATCGGCACCGTCATTGTCGGGGAATCGGTTAATTTCTCCGGAGGAATTGAGTGGCTGAGAGAAAATGGCATCAAAGTTATTGATATGCATTCGGAAGAATGCATATCACTGCTCGCCGACTATATCCGCGGACACCCTGAGATCTGGAATGAAGATATCGGTGTGGAGTGATTAGTCGCGTTATTATAAACCACTACATTATAAAAACATTTACGCCAATTTTGTTTTAAACGTACTCATTTATTTTTTCCAACAGTTTTTCCCTCCTGACAGGTTTTGTCAGGTAATCGTTGCAGCCGGCGGCGAGACAATTTTCGCGGTCCTTGGTAAATGCGTGGGCGGTCAAAGCAATAATCGGAATATTCCGCCATTCCCTGGTCTTGCGCAGGTGGCGGGCCAGATCCAGGCCGTCTTCATTTCCAACCAATGATAAATCCAACAAAATCAGATCAACCGGCTGTTTCTTTAATTGCTCCCTGGCTTCATTCACGGAAACGGCAAAACAAACATTGTGCTTTCCTTTAAAGTAAAACTCAATAAGTTTCCGGGAACTGAGATCATCCTCCACTAACAACAATAGTAGCTTTTTGTCCGGCTCGGGAGTTGACACATCTCCCGCCGGTTCCTGTTCAATCGGCTCTTCAGGGACACGTTCTTCAAGCGGTTGAAAAGCGAGTGAAAAAACCGTCCCCCCACCCTTGGTACTCGCGACCTTAACTTTCACCTGGTTCAACTCCAGGTGGCGTTTGGCAATGGCCATTCCCAAACCGATTCCCTGGAATTTCTTGGTGTAGCCCTCACTTTCCTGTGAAAAGATTTCAAATATGTTGTCTATATATTCCTCGGAGATACCAATCCCCGTATCTTCAATTGAAAGCAAATAGTATTCGGCTTTTTGCGTCAGCGTAACACTAACCCCACCCTTTTCCGTATACTTGATTGCATTATCCAAAATATTATTAACAGCCTGAGAAATACCGTACCGATCGGCCCGGATATAAGCAGACTTAAGACCCGAATGAAATTCCAGTGCCAGTTTCTTTTCTTCGGCCATGATCCGGCATTCCTCCACCAGGCTCCGTACTTCTTTTACAAGATCAAGTTTTTCTTTCCTGAGGCGATAGGTCCCGGCTTCGATCTGAGATATATCCAAAATTTCATGTACCGTCTTCATCAGTCGGTTGCCGCTGTTCCGGATAATATCAAAGAAACCTCTTTCCTCTTCACCAATAATGGAACCTGTCCGGGTTTCAAGGAGATCCGTAAAACCCAGAATGGCATTTAAAGGGGTCCGGATTTCATGAGACATGTTGGCCAGGAACAGGGATTTTACTTTTTCCGCCTGCCTGGCGGATTCCAATGCCTGCTCCAGTCTCTCGTGGGCCTGCTTACTGTCCGTAACATCTTCCAGAGCAATGATTACCCGCGGGCCGGCGCTACCTACAAAATAACTGGTACTGAACAGCATATTGCGTAGGGAATATTCTTCTCCTCTCATTAAGGTCAACTCCGTATCAACATTAATAAGCGGTTCCCTGGTTCGGAAAGTTGCCAAAACGGTATTCCGTAATCGACAATCCATACAAACGGGACCGAAGCCGCAGCCCTCCGGTACATCATAAGCGTGAAAACAACGAAATACATCCCCCTCCGGTCGGCCCAACATTTCCTCTTCGGTTTGTCCGACAAACCTCTGAGTGGCCTTGTTGGCCCTTTGTACTCGCAGATCAGGGTTAACAACAACGAGCGGAATCGGGCTGGTATCAAAAATAGATTGGGACTCTTTCAAACCCCTTTGCAGCGTCTTTTCCGCCTGCTTGCGCCTGTTAATAATCAACTGGGCATAGACACTGAACGAGATCAGAAGAAAAACGATGAAAAGGCGTATTAGGAATTCATGGAACTTCAGGAAAATTAATCGATCGGTAAAATTGCCAAAATGAAGAATAAAAGATTCGAAGACAGCCCCCAACACCCAATACAATACCGACAGCACAACTCCAATCCACACCATTTTATCGGATATGAAATCGGAAAAATTGATCCGGGTTTTAAACTTCATCACCGTCTTAAGAGGTGAATATACCACTAAACGGTCAGTTCTGTTTTTTGTCGCTGTATTTTAAAATACCTCTATAATTATTATACAAATTTTCCTGTAGCACTACAAGTCAGGACTACTTTATATGTATAATATATTACACCATTCTTTAGCAAAAACCAATGTTTTCATCATTAATACGGTTTAAATATTCATACCATTTCATTTGAAAATGTTGGTTTTAATGATTTTTTTACTTCGAAAACGTTTGCGAAACACGTATTCTCCAATCGGTCCCAATAAAATTTTTTAAGGTAAAAACGATCGGTGTGTTAACATTGATCAAATCCAAAATGATTACCGGAGGATTGGTATGATTCGCAAAGCAAGCGGCTCAATATTCTGTGTTATTGTACTGAGCTTAATCGGAAATATGGCGGCGGCTACATATCTGGATGATAATTTCGAGCATTACGCGGAAAACAGCGACCTGGCGCTAAAATGGGGAATGGTTTTAACCGCCGGCGATTCCACTTTTAATCCCCCGAACATTTCGATGATTAACGGTTTGAGTATCGACCAGGGTGCCGGCGGTAGCCGCGCCATGCGATTGAATTTCACATTTAATGAAGGAGTCGTTCCCCTATATGAACACCCGGATCGGAATCTTACCCTGGGGAAGAATTGGGAACCGTGTATTTACGGAAAGATAAGTTATTTCCCCGACGATAATGAGCAAACGGACCTGACGAATTACACCGGTATCCGATTATGGATTAAACCGGGGATTGTTACCGGAAACGCGATTTATTTTAAACTCAGTCTCACGGAAGACACCTCCCACGGATCGGAAAAATGGATGTCGCCCAAAGTTGCCCTGAGCACGTTGGATACCAATGGCCGGTATATTTATTTCGATTTTGCCGATTTCCGGGAATACTACACCGGCAGCGGTGAACCGATGGACAGGTCAGGCCTCCTGACCCCCTCCCTCTGGCTTGCATACGATGATACGGCCTCGCAAAACAGCTCGGCCACGGTTTGGGTGGATGATATCCAATTGGTAACCCGCCGGGCTTCAAACCCCAGCCCTCCCGATGGCGCCCTGATTACGGAATTAACGCCGACCCTCACCTGGACACCGGGCGACGATGTCAGCGCGCACGACGTGTACATCGGTTCCGATCGGAACATGGTGATCAATGCCGACACAACCGATCAGACCGGCATATACCGGGGGCGGCAGGGTCTCACTGCCAACAGCTACAGCCCCTGTTGCCTTGAACCGGGTGTCACTTATTATTGGCGTATCGATGAGGTTTATGCCGCAAATATTCAAAAGGGAGAGGTGTGGAGTTTTACCATCCAGGACCCCGCCAAAACCTATTCGAATCCGGTTATTTCGGAAATTGGTCCGGCGGATCCGGCCGTTATTTATTACGAGGGACAATACTATCTGTACCCCACCGGGGACAATGTAAGCTACCATGTTTATACATCTTATGATTTGGTTAACTGGACAAAAGGTCCCAGAGTCTTTCGCCCCGGCGGAATCAATATCTGGGCGCCGGATGTATCTTACAATCCCGATGATGGGAAATTCTATCTCTACT
>JAADGP010000029.1 GCA_013152315.1 FCB group bacterium | reverse complement strand
GTCAGAATAATCGGCCGCAAACGGTTCCTGCCGCCTTTAATCAGGGCGTCATGCAACGGCATTCCATCCCGGCGCAGATCGTTTACGTAGGAAATAAGAACAATTGCGTCGTTCACCACGACCCCCATTAACGCCACTACTCCGAAAAAGGCCATCAGCCCGAACGGAACCCGGGTGACGATCAATCCGAAAATAACACCGATGAACGACAACGGAATCGTGACCGCAATGATTAACGGTTGCCGGAGAGACCGAAATTGAGCCGCCAGGATAAAAATGATAATAAAGAATCCGATTACCATTGCCTGTCCCAAACTTCGAAACGATTTGGCGGCTTCATCTTCGGCGCCACCATATTCTATATTAATACCGGCGGGAATTGTTAAAGCCGCTATAAAAGGATCGATCTTCCGTCGGATATCGGAAGCGTCAACCCCGGCATTCAAATCACAGGTCACATTCACATTCCGCTTGAAATTCCGATGACGGATAACGGTCTGACCGGATGCCAGCTTCAGCGTGGCAACATTAGCAAACGGGATCATTTGTCCCAAGCGGTTGGGGATATTCAGATTCCGGATTGCGTCCAGGGCGTCCGCGCCATTCACGTTCAATTTCACCCGCACGGGAATGTCATCCAGACCGGTCGAAAATTGGGTGGCCTCTATCCCGAACAAAGCGGATGCCACGGTATTACTGATTTCTTCGCTGGAGAGTCCATAATTCGCGGCCCGGTCATGATCGACCCGCACCTGGAACTCCGTGCGCCGGATTCCCTGACTGGTACGAACATTTGTGGCGCCCGGAATGGTTTCCATTTTCTTCTTTATTAATTCCGACAAACGCTCCATCGCTTCCAGGTCGTCACCGTAAATATCAACTTCCACGTTGGTGGCCACCGGAGGCCCCTCCTCGATTGTGCCGAAAGTAATGTCCACCCCCGGAATCCGTCCCCACCGACTTTCGAGCTCACTGATCACTTCATCCACAGTTCGGTCTCGTTTCTCGTCTTCAACCAGGTCAACATTAATCTGAGCGATCTCCGCCCCGACACCACCTCCCTGCGCCAGGCGGACATTCTGAACGCCGCTTTCTCCAACCGTCGAAACATAACGATCAACTTCGGGCAGCGTCTTAATATAGGATTCAATTTCCCTCGTGATCTGATCGGTATATTCCAATTGGCTGCCGGGATCGGTTGAAATGTCGATAACGATCCGTGGTTTGGGAACCTTTGGAAAGGCCTGAATCCTGACCAGCTTCGTATCCGTTAAAATCGATATTCCGACGGCCGTCAAGGCCAGTATCAATATGCAAAAAACACTGGTCAGCACCTGCCAGCGATGGCGCAAGGCCCATTTGAGGATACGAACATACTGCCGTTTCCCCCACCATTCACCGCTCAGCATACCGGTATTCTTCGAACGTCGCATAAAGCGGGAAGCGACTACCGGAATAAGAAAATGATCGGCAATAAACACACCCATCAGGGCAAAAATAACCACTTTGGGAATTACCGATAAAAACTGTCCCATTATTCCCTTCATGAACATGATCGGCGCGAAGGCAACCATCGTCGTTAACACGGCGGTCATAATTGGAATCCCGATTTCCCGCATGGCGGCGATGGCCGCTTCCTTCCGCCCCAATCCTTCCTCCATATGCCGATAGGTGGATTCGGCAACAATGATCGCTCCGTCAACCACAATTCCCAGAACCATAATTAAGGCAAACATGGCTATTCCCGTGCGATCAACGCCAAACAGGTACATAAACAGGAACGCGGACATGAGCGAAAAAGGCAGAGCCATGGAAACAATCAGTGAGTTCCGAAAGCCTATCCCGAAGAACAAAATCAGGACCACAAACACGATTCCCCAGGCGGCATTAATATTTAATTGTCGCGACTGCCGCGCGATATCGGTCGCCTGTCGGGCCGTATAGGCGTACTTTATCCCCTCCGGCATGGTCCTGGCTAACTCCTCCACTTCCCGTTCCACCGCTTCGGTCGTGGCCACAATGTGCGATCCGGTCTTCTTCGTTATGAGTAAGGTCACGCTGTTATAGTCGTTATAACGGGAAAAACTTTTGGGCTCTTCGTGACCATTAATCACCTTGGCCACGTCCCTGAGCCGAATGGCCGTCCCGTTTTTACTGACCCCGACTACCGCGTCGGCGATATCTTCCAGGGTTTGAAATTTACCGATCGTTCGAACCGGAATATCCTGGCCGTCCAGTTTCAGAACGCCACCCGGCAGATTGATGTTGCTGGTCCGGAGGGCCTGAATGACCTGGCCGATGCTTAAATGGTTTGCCAACAACAAATCGGGATCCACCTTCACGGTAATTTCCGGCTCCAAACCACCGAACAACTCAATCGAATTCACCCCGGGGACACGTATAAGTTTATCCTTGAATTGTTTCCCGATTTCGCGCAGTTCCTGGGACGTGTAATCTCCATAAATATTAAGTATGGAAATCGGCAGGTCGGTGAATTCCAGCTCGCGGACAGACACATCCTTTACTTCCGCCGGTAAATCGGACAACGATTCATTGACTTTTTCGCGAAGATCGTCCATACTTTTATCGAGATCCGCTTCGGGAGCGAACTTAACCGATATGAAAGCCATATTCTGCATGGCATAGCTGGTCACTTCGTCCAGATCAGTCAGCTTGGCCAGGCGTTCTTCAATCGGCTTGATTACATCGGATTCAATTTCATCCGGGGCAGCGCCAACGTAAGTGGCGGAAACAAAGGCGTACGGAACCTCGATTTTGGGCACCAATTCCAACGGCAAAGTGATATAAGACAGAATGCTGGCGACAAAAATACCGGCGATGGCAAACAACACCGGCACCGGTTGCTGGATGGCTTTTTCCGAAATCTTCATGACGCGGTACTTGATTCCTCAACTTTCAGGATTAACGTTCCATCTTTCACATCGTGATGACCGTCAGTGATTAAACTGTCCCCGGGAGACAACGCCCCTTCAACCAGAACCTGCGAACCGGAAATGTTGAGAATCCGAATATCCACCCTCTTAGCACGATTACCATCGGCCAGAAATACGTACTGACGATCCTTTTCCTCATGAATCAAACGGATGGGCAGCACCATTGCCCGTTCATACTTTTCCAGGATAATATTGACGTCGGCAATCAACCCCAATCGCAACCGCTCATTCGGATTATCAATCAAAATCTCCACGTCAAACGTATTGGATAAGGAACGCGTGGCCAGACTCACCCGCGATACGCTTCCTTTAAAGGTCCTTTCCGGGAAAGTTTTAAATTCCAGTTCCACTTCCTGGCCTTCACGTATTTTCGATATTTCCGATTCGGGCACGGATACCACAACTTTCAGTTTGCGCATATCGGCGATCACAAAAGCCGGCTTTGTTACCGCTCCCGGAGCGATTACGTCTCCCACCTCCACGTTTCGTTGAATAATGCGACCGGAAAAAGGAGCGGACAGGATCGTATTCTCCAGAGCTGTCTTGGCCTGAATAAAATTGGCGTGGGCGTTATCGTAACCCAGGCGGGCCTGGTCCCTTTGATCCTTCGAAATAATGTTTTTCCGGAACAAATCATCGGCATTCTCCAAATCCTTCTTCGCCTTCTCATACGCTGACCGGGCACGGATAAAATTTGCCCGGTACTGCTCCTGTCTTATTTTTGCCAGGGGTTGATCTTTTCGGACAAAATCGTTTTCATCAACAAAAATGGAATCTACCTGGCCCGTGGCTTCGAAAAACAGGTTTACCTGCCGTACCGACTCAGTTTTTCCAAGGGTATGGTAGGTAACACGAAAAGGCTTCGGCACAATCGGTTCAACTTTCACCGGTACCGGCACCTCTTTTAGTTTATTTTCGGCATCGTTTTGCCGATTTCCACAACCGTTGATTACAAATAATGTTATTAACACCAATATTGTTCGCCGATTCATCGGTTACGATTCCTTTTTAATTATTTACCAGACTCTTGTATTTAGAATTTGAAACATCCATGAAACGTGTCGGAGTGTAGCGTAGCCCCCGACGAAGTACAGCGACTGTTGAGAGAATCCGCCGCTCCAAAGAACTTGTCCGTCTGTCCCCTCAACTATAAAACTCACCTATTTCAACCGTTTTCCCCGCTGGGTTATTCACAAAAAACAGAAAATGCCGCATACCTTCTTTCCCTTGGTAATTTTTCCTTAGCCTTAACCTTAGTCTTGGCCTGCCCCTTTTCCAATACCAACATAATCCCATCTTATTTAACAATGGATTCCACACCAACCGCCCTCGATAAAGCGGCCAAAGCGCTGTGAAACTCAAAATACGCTTGCGCCAGCCCTAATTCGGCTTGATTGCGGGCGTTATTGGCATCCATTACTTCCAGTTGCGTCGCCATTCCCTTGCTGTACAACTGCCGTGCTATCTCCACCCCTTTTTTGGCCTGTTCAACATTTTTCTCTCCCGCGTTTATCCGTTTCCGCGCCTCTTTCATTGACAGATATAAATTGGATAGTTCCACCAGTAAATTTTCTTTCACGTCCTGTAATGTATAAACGGACTTCTGATATTCGGCTTTCGCCTGGTCCAATCGGGCCTTGGATCCGAAACCGTTAAACAGCGGCAGGTTCAACGACAGCCCTACCGAAGAAGCTTCGCGGAAATCCGACGCCTTAAATTCCCCATCGTCAAAAGGCAATTGCTGCTGGTAAGATCCGGTCAGGGCCAGCGAGGGCATAAATTCCGACTTACGCATGAGAATGTTCTCTTTCGTGAGCTTATTGGCGGCTTCCAATTGGACCAATAACGGTTGTTGATCCAACAATTGCTGTTCTAAGGTTTCGTAATCCGGTACGAAGGGTGGTTGAAAGGCAATTTCTCCCACCAATATCAAATTTGTTTCCTGGCTAAGTCCGCATACGCGTTTTAATCCTGCCAACGCGAAACTGGCGGTCTTGCGGGCATTGCTCAGTTGCGATTCCTGGTTGGCCACCTGCACTTCGGCGCGGATAAGATCAAATTCCGCCGCCTTACCTTGTTTATATAATGCTTGGGCATCCCGGTAACTTTGCTTAACCAATTGCAACGATGCTTCCATTACTTCCACCACGCGCTGGGTCAACAGCGCCTGATAAAAACCGATCTTGGTTTGTTCGATAATTCTAAGGCGGGCAGCCTCCAGCGCGGCCGATGCCATTTTCGAATAAGCGCCGGCGCTGCGCAAAGCAGCGATTACCCGACCGTCAAAAAGGGGCTGTGTCAAACTCAACCCGTACACAAATAAATTATCGTTACCGAAAGGAATATCCACGTCCACCATCACGAAATCGGTCATCTGGTGCGTGGGGTCTCCCGGCAAGGGAACCGGATTCCCGGACGCATCCAGGACCCCAAAGGGTACCGGAAAAGTAATCGGTTGCTTGGCGATGGAAAGATTGCGCACCTGCTGGGCAAAACCGGATATTACCGGTAAGGCGCTGGCCTTGGCCTCACGCGATTGCGCCTGGGCTTTGTTCCAATCTTCTTCGGCGATATGCAAATTCACATTATTCCGCAGAGCCAATTGAATTGCCTGGTCAAGAGTCAATTCCAAAGGTCTCTCGGCACCATAAATATAAATGGGCAGTATAATCCCCAACAGATACAGTATACCCAATGTTTTCCTCATCTATCTCCTCGGCAAATTATATGAATTCCTATGTCCTTTGGCCGCCTGCTCCATTGAGAAATATCCCGGTAATCTCATCCCGCAAGCGCGGGATATCTTTCTCCATCCCGGATATCAACCACGACATGGAGTGGGCGTTAATTGCTCCCGTAATGCAAAGCGCCAAAGTTTTGGGAGTAAAAGGATATCGATTCTCATCCCCCATATAACGTTTGAATTCACACTCGATAGTTTCCAGGTGAGCCACATGTTTTTCGATCATTTTTTTCCGCAGTTCATTGCGCGAATGCGGATTGAACTTGGTCTGTTCGGCCAACATTAACCGGAAAAAATGGTGATGTCTTTTGGAATGACTAAGTTCATAGTCCACAAGGAATTCTATGGCTTCGCGCAGGTTGCTTGCCTGACTGAATTTCGCTTTCATCCCCGCGATGTAAGACTGGAATTTGTCTTCCAGCACGGAAAAAAACAGATCCTCCTTACTATCGAAGTAGAGGTATATGGTTCCTTTACTGATCTCAACCGCTTCGGCAACGCGGTCCAAGGAAGTTGTGTGAAATCCATTTTGCGCGAAAAGTTTTTCGGCAGCATCAATAATCGCTTTTCTACGCTGCTCCTTCTCTCGTTTTCTACGTTCTGAAATTGTCATAATTCTTTTCCTGACTGGCCGGTAAGTTACTGACTGGTCAGTCAGTTTTCAAAAAGAAAAGTCCTCGGCGGAAAAAGTCCCCGGAGCTGAAAGTCCCCTGAAAGTCCCCGGCACTTTGGAAGTGCCGGGGACTTATCAGACTTATCATTTATAATTACAAGTATATTTTTTACCTGTTTCCCCGGAACTTTTTTATACAAAAAGCATTTCTGAAAAAAATCTGGAGGGTTCAATATCTATGATTAAGGTTGAAAATCTGGTAAAGCATTACGGTGACGTCCAGGCTTTACGATCAATTAATTTTGAAGTTCATGACGGCGAAATTATCGGATTCTTAGGAGCGAACGGAGCAGGAAAATCCACCACACTCAAAATCATGACCAGCTTTTTAGCCCCCACTTCCGGTAATGTTTACGTCGATAATCTTAATATTCTGGAACACTCATTGGAAATACGCAAACGGGTTGGTTATCTTCCGGAATTAAATCCCCTATACGGTGAAATGAAGGTCTATGACCTCTTGGAATTCACCGCAAAGGTACGGGGAATCGAAGGAAAGAACTTTAAAAAGGCTTTCTCCCGGGTGGTTGACCAATGCGGTTTGGAAGGGGTTATTCATCGCCCGATTGCCGATTGTTCCAAGGGATATAAACAACGAATCGGATTGGCGACCGCCATCATCCACGATCCGAAAATTCTAATCCTGGACGAACCGGTGTCCGGGTTGGATCCCAATCAGATCGTTGAAATCCGGGAATTGATCAAACAACTCGGACAAGAAAAGATGGTGGTTATATCCAGTCATATTCTCCAGGAGATCGAAGTAACGGTTGACCGGATCATTATCATTCACCAGGGGAAAATTGTTGCCAACGGTACCAGCCAGGAACTAATGTCCGGCTTTCACGGCAAAGTTCAACTAACGCTGGAAATTAAAAACGCGACCGAGGAAAACATCAAGGCTCTTCCTGAAAAAGTGGCCAATATTACCCTGCTTAACGAATCAAAAGTTAATGATCACGTGGCCCTTACGCTTGAGTATCCCAAGGAAAAGGATCCCCGGGAAGCGCTCTTTCAATACGCCCTGGCTTCCAACTGGGTCATCCTGGAAATGACGCCCCATCGGGCACAGTTAGAAGATGTATTCCGTATGTTGACGATCGAAGGAGGGGCCGATGCATAATATTAAAGCGATTTATGCCAAGGAACTGAGATCGTATTTCAACAGTCCCATGGCGTATATATTTTTGGTGTTTTTTGCCCTGTTTAACGGGTATTTCTTCACCAATACATTCTTCCTGATTGGCCAGTCGGACCTGCGATCCCTTTTCAGCGTGGTTCCGCTGGTTTACCTCTTTTTCATCCCGGTGATTACCATGGGGCTTATCGCCCGCGAAAAAAACCTGGGTACCATAGAAGTGCTCTCAACACTCCCCATCAAGGACCATGAACTGGTTTTGGGAAAATACTTTTCCGCCTTCACCCTCATCCTGGCCGGACTTGGTTTTACCCTGGTTCACTTTTTCACCCTGGTCGCGGTAGGCACCAATATCGATTACGGGGCGGTATTATGCGGATACCTGGGATTGGCCCTGGTAGGCGCGTTTTATGCCGCGATCGGGATTTTTGCCAGCAGTATTACCGAAAACCAGGTGGTAGCGTTTATCATCGCCGTGGTGATTGTTTTGGTATTCTTCCTGATGGACAAACTGCTAATGTTTGTGCCCTCCTCAATCGCCGGCCTGATCCAGTTTCTCAGCGTGGAATACCACCTCTCCAATATTTCCCGGGGGGTTATTGATTCCCGCAACCTGATTTATTTTGGTTCCATGATCTGGCTCTTTCTGATCCTGACCGTCCGACTGGTTGAAGCACGGAAATGGAGGTAAACATGACTGCGATTCAGAACAAGAAAACCTTTCTTATCTATACCGGGATTATTATCGTTGCCGTTATCTTGATTAACCTGGTATCACGGAATTTTTTCTTCCGCCTGGATTTAACCGATAATAAAATGTATTCCCTCTCCCCTTCCAGTAAGTCGGTGCTCAAGAAAATCGATGATCTGCTGACGATAAAAATCTATTTCTCCGAAAACTTACCCGGGGAATACGGGAACACCCGTCGTTATCTCCAGGATATTTTAGAGGAATACGAGGCCTACGCCGATGGAAACCTGCGTTTCGAGTTTTATCAACCCGATGATGACGAAGAGTTGGCCACCGAAGCCCAAAAATACGGCATCCAACCCGTTCAACTGCAGGTTATCGAAAACGATAAACTGGAAATCAAACGGGTCTACATGGGAATGGTCTTTTTGTATGAAGACCAACGGGAAATCATCCCCGTTATCCAGACCACTACCGGTTTGGAATACGACATTACCACCAAAATAAAAAAACTGGTCGACAAACAACGGAAAACGATCGCTTTTGCCACCATCGATGACCAGACCGCCAGTAACGATAATATCGCAAACCTGTTGCGGGAAACATACAATGTGCGGAATATTAAACTGTCCAAACCGATTCCGAAAAATATCGATCTGGTTATATTCAACGGCGTGGAGGACTCGCTTTCGTCCGATGAATACAATAATCTCCGCGAGTTCGTCATCAGGGGCGGCAATTTGCTGATCGCGCAGGGTCGCGTTAAATCCAACCTGCGAACCCAAAGGGCTTCGCTGATCAAATCGAATATTTTTGATTTGCTGGACGAATTCGGGTTGCACGTGGAGGATAATCTGGTGCTGGATCAGATCTGCAGCAATGTTACCGTATCCCAAAATCGCGGCTTTTTTCAGATTAACACCGCCATGAGCTATCCTTTTTTCCCGTTAATCCGGAATTTTAGCGACCACGCGATGGTAAGTGGCCTGGAACAGGTAAGCCTGCTGTTTACCAGCGAAATTACACCGGACAGCGGCGCTGCGGTCATTCCTCTCTTTAAGACATCCGATCGTTCGGGCGTAATGCGCAACCCATTCAATCTGAGTCCGATTGACAATCCCGCTTTACGCCGCCTCCGCGAACCCGGTAAAATCGTGGCCGCCTACGCCACCGTCCAGGCGGATACCGCCGCTCCCACCGGACAGATAATCCTAATCGGCGATTCGGAATTCTTCACCGACAACGGCGGCGGACGCAGCAATGAAAATTTTGTCTTTGTTATGAACGCTGTGGATTACCTGATAGGTGACAGCAACCTCGTGGCGTTACGCTCGCGCGAAATCACAACCAGACCGTTAAAAGAAATCGATGACAGCGCCAAAGCCCGTTGGAAATGGGTCAATATCCTGCTCCCGGCACTCCTGGTCATCGGTCTGGGCCTGATACAATGGAAACGGGAAGCGCGTCGTACGAAACAATTGGAGGAACTTTATGACTAAGAATATGAAATGGGTACTGATCGGTTTGGCGGTCCTGGTTGGATTGTACCTGATCAACCTTCTGGTACAACGTCAGTACACCACGAGTTCCGATCTGGTTTTCCCGGAAAACCCGGATAAAATCGCCGAAATCAAGATCCAAAAAGGAGACGATGAAATCACCCTGGTCAAGGCCGGATCCGAATGGCAAATTTCCGGAAATGATTCCCTGGTAATACGCAAAATCCGGATCGACAACCTGTTCGACAAGGTGCTGAAAGTGAAACGCGAAACTCTCATTTCCAAAAATCCGGAAAAATGGGAAACCTATTCGGTTGACGATTCCACCGGTACTCATGTGTACGTTTACGATGAAGATGGGAAGGAAATAACACATGTTATCTTAGGGCGGTCCAAATCCGACTGGTCCCACAACTATATCCGCGTTGACAATTCCCCCGAGGTGTACCTTACCAATACCAGCATCATTTACATGCTGAACACGCGGGACACCTACTGGGGCGAAAAACCCAAACCCGTGGAACCGGATACTACCGCAGTCGACACATCCGGTTCATAACTTCTCCTTTCCTATCGCTCTCCTGGCCACCGGTTTTCCCGCGAACCGGTGGCTTTTTTTTACGATCTGCTCAAAATAGCTGCCTTACTTTTTCGGATTACAATTCTCTATGGGGCCGTCTTGGATTCCGGCTGTTATCCCCCAACCGTGCGTCGTGAATCGGAAACACTCATCACTCCTCGATAAAAATCAGGGGGCAAACCGGATATTATTCATCAAACCCGATTCCAACTTCCTGAAATACCCAAATCATCCCTAAATGATTTATAATAACTATCATCTCATTTACATTTTCACTTCTATAGTATTGATTAACACAGAGATATAGAGATAATACCTTTTTATTCTCATAAAATATAATCCAACATGTGTTATCGTAAGGAAAACTTTGTCGCCTTGGAAAAATTCGGGATAAAGAGCGGAATTTTGCCGGAGGATGAGACGGTTTTACTGTCACTGTCTGAAACCCCGATTGCCAAATCGGGGTTGAGTTTAAAACCGGCCCGGAGGCAAAGTTTCGCTCCCCGGATTTTTCCACAGCGACTGCTTCTTTTGGTCCTTTTCTTACGCTAAGAAAAGGACGAAGAGGCTTTGATGATAATTCAAAATATCATTTCTTATTACCTCAATTCACTCAAAATCATAGGTGAGACAAATTTATAAATCTCCCTTATGTTTTTTAAATTTAGAGAAATTCAGTAGTAATAATAAGTTCTCCTCTTCATTTCTTCGTACAGTATCCTTTTTTATTTCGTTATCTTGCCTATACCTCGAGACAAACCATCGTTGCCCCTATTGCACTATTTCGTTTTACTCCCACAATACGTTCATTTTATTCACTATTGCCGAGGGCTTCAAGGTTTGAACACCAAACTTTTTACGATTTTGTCAGATTCCCATCCCATTTTATAATAATTTCTCAGCATGCGAAACTTGTGCAGCGCTTTTAACTTCCGGGAACCTGGGGAGAGCATATGAACCTGTCGCCGTTGGACTGGGCTATTATTGTGATGTATTTTCTTTTCAGCGCGGCCATTGCCGTTTACTATTCCCGCCGGGCGGGAAAAGACACCAGCGAATTCTTTCTCTCCGGCAGAAACCTGCCCTGGTGGATTGCCGGAACCACCATGGTGGCCACTACCTTTGCGGCGGATACTCCCCTGGCTATTACGGAATTAGTGGCCAAAAACGGGATTGCCGGGAATTGGCTATGGTGGAACATGTTGTTCGGGGGGATGCTCACGGTTTTCTTCTTCGCCCGTTTCTGGCGCCGGGCGGGTATCCTGACCGACGTGGAATTCGCCGAAATACGATATTCCGGGAAACCGGCTGCCTTTTTGCGCGGGTTTCGCGCCGTTTACCTGGGACTATTCATGAACATCATTATCATGGGTTGGGTAAATCTGGCAATGGTAAAAATCCTCACCGTGATGTTCCCCAAGCTTACGTTTTTCGGGCTTAATACCGTCTCCATAATTGGTTTTCATTTCGAACCCCAATTATTGATTGTCGGCATAATCATGTTAATTGTCGCAATCTATTCCTCACTCGCCGGATTGTGGGGAGTCTCAATCAGCGATGCCTTTCAATTTGTTATGGCCATGACCGGCACAATAGTGTTGGCCGTTATCGCCGTTAACATTCCCCAAATCGGCGGAATCAGCGGGTTAAAAGCCCAACTTCCGGAATGGGTTTTCCATTTCAGACCGGTCATCGGGTCAGCAACGGAAAGCAGCGGTAATATATTGTCCCTTTCACTGGCGGCCTTTATCGCCTACATCGGTATCCAGTGGTGGGCGTCCTGGTACCCGGGTGCGGAGCCCGGCGGGGGCGGGTACGTCGCCCAGCGAATGATGTCCGCCAAAAACGAGAAACATTCCCTGCTGGCGACACTATGGTTTATCATCGCCCATTACGCGATACGGCCCTGGCCCTGGATCCTGGTGGCGCTCGTCTCCCTGGTTTTGTATCCCGACCTGTCCACCGCCGATAAAGGAGCCGGCTTTGTAATGGTAATGCGTGACTATCTCCCAACCGGGCTGCTGGGACTTCTTTTGGCAGCCTTCCTGGCCGCGTACATGTCAACCATTTCAACCCAGTTAAACTGGGGTACTTCATACATCATCAACGATTTTTACCGCCGCTTTGTCCGACCCGGCGCTGAAGAACACTATTACGTCCGCGCTTCCCGAATAACCACGTTGGGGCTCATGATTTTATCTTTGTTTGTGACCGCAAAACTGGACCGTATCAGTGATGCCTGGAGCTTCATCCTGGAAGGCAGCGCCGGTATTGGTCTGGTACTCATTCTGCGCTGGTTCTGGTGGCGGATTAACGCCTGGACCGAAATATCCGCCATGCTTGCCCCTTTTATCCTGTATCCCTTTATTAAACCGTATGTCGATTTCCCCTACACCTTATTTTACCTGGTCGCCTGGTCGACCCTGATTTGGCTGATTGTCACCTTTGTCACACCCCCTACCGAGGAAGCAACGCTGCTTGCTTTTTACCGCCGAATTCACCCCGGGGGTCGTCTCTGGAAACCCATCGCCGCCAAATTGCCGGACGTGGCAGGAGATCGGGGCTACCGGCGACTTTTTGTCGATTGGATTGCGGGGTGTATCATGGTGTTTTTCAGCCTGTTCGGAATAGGAAAACTGATATTGGGCGAACCACTTACGGCTCTGGGATTCCTGATCATCGCCGCTCTCGGCGGTGTGGTAATTTATCGGCATTTATCCAAAATCGGATGGGAAACGGTTACGGACTGACCCCAATGCCATACTGTGCTGGCAATTATTTAAGCGACACCATAACTTTCGGTTTCGAAACTCAGCACATCAGACACACCGGGAAGATCAGGGTGAACCCTCATCACGAATAATTCGGGATACTATGAACGAAGCCTTGATCCCCAGGAAAAACCAAATCATGAATCCGGAACATCAATGACAGTCCGAATGACCATTTACGGTCTATTACTGACCACCTTGATTTTCGGCCGGGAAAATCCCGCCGTTGTAAAAGTCGGGGAACCGGTAATACTAATCGAGGAAGAAACAGCCTATATCGCCCCTCGCTGGTCACCGGATGGCAATACCATCGCTTTCACCGGAAACAAATATCAGGGGATTTATCTTTTTTCATTCGACCAGGCAACAATCATTACCCTGTCGGAGGATCCGGGCGCCGGATTCGGAATGGCCTGGTCCCACGACGGAAAATCGATTTCCGCCGTGATATCCAAGTACGAAAACCGGCGGCGCTACAATGCCCTGGCTGTTTTCGACGTTCGCAGCGGTACGAAAACACTGATTTCAAAGTTTACGACCATCCTGCCGGGGGTCCCCCGCTGGACCCGGGATGACCGCTTCCTGTACCTGGACGGGACCAACCAATTCCGGTTATTCCCGCGCGGCGGAAACACCCGGGCCTTACCCCAAACCGATGAAAAAATATTGTTTATTTCCCAGGGAAAAATCAGGCAATGGAATGCCGCTAATCAAACCGAAGATATTACGGTATCCGTTCCCGGGGAAGTACTGGCCCTGACGGTTTCCCCGGACCGGAAAAAAATAGCGTTTGAGATTCTGGGAGGAAATCTATGGATAGCCGATGCCGACGGTCGGAACGCCATTGATCTGGGGCCCGGGCACGAACCTTCCTGGCACCCGCGGAGCGATAAACTGGCATACATGCGAACAACGGACGATGGACATCGTATCCTTTCCTCCGATATCTTCGTCGTAAACGCCGACGGCTCGGGAAAAATCAACCTGACCGAAACACCGGACATTATTGAAATGCGCCCGGACTGGTCGCCGGACGGACGGTGGATTATTTATGACACATACGATCGCGGTACGATAATGATGTTGGAAGTGCGTTAACATGTCGGCGCCCGCCGGGAATAAGCGATTCTTCCCGCTCCTGATCGCCTTCACATTCTGGTTAACCCCGGCGCGATCACAAGTGACGGGCCTGTCGGGATGGAACATTTTTATTGATCCCGGCCACAGTCAAACCGAAAACATGGGCGTTAACGGGTACTCCGAAGCGGAAGAAGCCCTGCGCGTGGCGCGACAATTAAAAGACATCCTGCTTACCCAAACCGATATCGACACCGTTTATTTGTCACGCACCAACGATACGCAGAATGTGGATTTGTATCAGCGGACCAGCCGCGCCAACTCCTTAAGGGCCGCCTGGTACCATTCAATCCACAGCAATGCCGGCTCTCCAAGTCAAAACAACACCCTATTGTTGTGGGGACAACTGTACGATGGGACCCCCGATCCTCCGGAAGGCGGTGAAGCCATGAGCGCCGTTATGGTCGATCTGCTTACGCGGGGAATGCGGATTCCGACCATCGGTTCCCGGGGAGATTGCAGCTTTTACTCCTACACCGGCGCCTGTTCGGCAAGCTGGCCGGGACCGTACCTGCACGTAAACCGTGAATCCGTTATGCCGTCCGAACTGAGCGAAGAAGGCTACCACACCAATCCCACCCAAAACCAACTGTTTATGAACGCGGAATACAAACGAATGGTTGCTTACACTTTTTACTGGTCAATCCTCCGTTACCATAAAATCGACCGGCCGTTTGTGGGGATCAGCGCCGGAATCATTTCCGACCGGGAAAGCGGAAAACCGATCAACGGGGCGGTGGCACATCTTAACGGCCAAACATACGTAACCGACACTTACGAATCGCTGTTTCATAAATATTCCGATGATCCCGACAAACTGCGTAACGGCTTTTATTATTTCGAGGGACTGCCCAATGATACCCTGGAATTGATCGTGGAAGCGGATGGGTACTACAGCGACACCACGACCATTGTCGTGAATGATACGTTTATTACTTTTAGGGATGTTTCGTTATTATCCAGTCGTCCTCCCTTCGTGGTTGCCACGACGCCGGTCAGCGGGGACACATTGTTCCCGGCGCGGAACCCGATCACCATCGATTTCAGTCGTGAAATGGATATTGCGTCAACCGAGCGTTCCTTTTCCATCGCACCTTCCGTAAACGGCTACTTTTCATGGTCGCGCAGCCGACTCCGCCTTCGGTTCCATCCCGACAGTCTGGCTCTCGAAACGCGATACGCCATCACCATCGCGGACAGCGCGAAGGATGCGTACGGCCATCAACTCGATGGTGACGGGGACGGCATACCGGGAGGCAATTTCGTTCTGAATTTCCGCACCGGTCCGGCGGATATGTCCCCACCGCGTGTAACGGATCTCTACCCTCCTTCGCTGGCTAAGGATATCGAGTTGCAGCCGATCGTCCGGCTTACTTTCGATGAAATCATCGATTCGGCTACCGTGCGGGATACCACCCTGCGGCTGATTCAATTTTCCACGGGCAATGTGGTCAGGAGTTACCTGGCGCATTACGTCATCAATTCACGAAGTGTGCTTACCCTTTTCCCGATGGAGCAACTCCTTCCGATAACGTATTACGACATGGTGCTGTCTCCCGGCTTTGCCGATCGGCACGGGAATGCCGCCCCACAAACACAAAGTTCCCGCTTCCGGACCGGAAACCGTGCCTGGGATATCCGGGGAATCGACGATTTTGAGTCGGACGTGGAAACGAATTGGTGGCCGCCCCAATCCAGCGGCAGTACAACCGGGATTATTACCGAAGAAACCCGCCGGTCGGCTATTTCCACGATTGTGAATCACGCCACCGGCAGTACCCGGGCGCTGGCGATTGATTACGGGTGGGACGTGAATGCCGGTTCGTGGCTCATTCGGGAATACCTGGCAACCGGTACCCCGCGGGACGTGTATTTCAAATCAACCACTACTTTACAGGTGTACGTCTTCGGGGACGGCAGCGGCAACCGGTTTCGTTTTTGTGTTGATGATAAGGTACCGGTTGAGGAGATCGGTAACCATGAAGTCAGTCCCTGGTACACAGTGGACTGGTTGGGCTGGAAGCTGGTAACCTGGGACATAACCAACGACGGCACCGGTACCTGGATCGGGGACGGGACCCCGGATGGCACACTGCGTTTTGACAGCATTCAGTTAACGTACATGCCGGGGAATCCGGCGATTGGGCGCTTTATTTTTGATGATTTGCGGATTGTAAAGGAAACTTCGGTTGCCATTGTTAACGAACCGACCGGAGTCCTGTCCGGTTATTCGCTGGCACCAAATTATCCCAACCCGTTTAATCCGCGCACGACGATTGAATATCGCTTGCCGGCCCGGGAATCAATCGACCTGTCGATTTACAATCTCCGTGGTGAACGGGTGCGGACCCTGGTAACCGGATCAAAACCGGCCGGGACACACCGGGTTGTATGGGATGGGCAAAACGACCGGGGCAACCCGGTGGCCAGCGGGATTTATTTCTACCGATTAATTACCACCCGGGAAATTCTGTCACGACAAATGCTGTTGCTGAAATAACCCGGGGTTAGTCCGTTGCTTACGAACTCCTATTAATAAAATACGGAACCCGGTGAATGGATAAGAACCAAATTCCAAGAACCAAGAACCAAGAACCAAGAATCAATTAAGTTCACTTTTCCCCGACAGTCGCTGCGCTTCGTCGGGACATCCATTACGTTCCGACACGCATCATGCTTCACGTTTCACGTTTCACGTTCCCCAACAGTCGCTTTGCTCCGTCAGGATTACCGTCACACACCGATATATTTCATGGTATCCAAAAATGAAGAATTTTAATCCGTCGCCTAAAAAGGCACGAATTTATAAATCATAATGCCGTCGAAGAAGGGGCCGGAGGCGGGGA